>JAILCT010000249.1 GCA_024690425.1 Lachnospiraceae bacterium
AGTCCCTTGGATATGCCGGCTTCCTTAACGATCACGTCTGTGCTCGCCTTCCGGTAGCCGTTTTCCGCAAAAACCTTGAGGGCGGCATTGATTATCGCGTCCTGCTTCTCCTTCTTTACATCAAAAAATTTAGGATTCATAAGTTAACCTCCCACAATAAATCCCCGTTTTTTGACTGATAAAGTCAAATCTATTATTAGGTTAACATAAGCCAAAAAAATAAGCAACCGCCGTATATGGTATACAGCGGCTGCCTATTAACAATATTTAGTATAAAATGCTTCGTTCTTCGTCCGTAAGCTCTTCGACCGGATCAAAGAAATCGTCCGGAGCCTCCATCTCATCGACCCGACCCGTCACGTACTTCTCTTCAAATACATACCGGCGCATGGGCTTGTCAAAGTAGAATCCCTGGATGAGCCTGATGTTCATATCCTGAAGGACATTAAGCTGCTCCTGGGTCTCGATACCCTCAACACATATCTTGACATTGAGAGCCTCGGCCAGCTCACCGACCATCCTCACGAAGGCCTGTGCATACTGGTCAACCGCCAGATCCTTGACGAAGGACTGGTCGACCTTGATAACGTCAAGCGGTATCTCCCTTATGTGGGACAGCGATGAATATCCGGTACCGAAATCATCAAGCGCTATCCGCACGCCCAGCTTCTTTATGGCTCCGAGGATCCTCTTCATCCTCTCCATATCGTTTATGGCGAGGCTCTCGGTAACCTCAAGGGTCAAATTCCTCGGATTTATACCCGTTTCTTTTATGATCCTCTCGACCGTCTCAACAACATCATTCTGAAGAAGCTGAACAACCGATAAGTTGACATTGACCTTGTAGTAGGGATGCCCGTTCTCATTCCAGTGCTTGCAGGCAAGGCAGGCTTCCTTCAGCACATAATTGCCAATCGGATTGATAAGCCCCAGATATTCGGCCAGCGGGATAAAATCACCCGGCGATACGAAGCCAAGCTCCGATGAATTCCATCTTATAAGCGCCTCGGCACCCGTACATATATCTCCTCTTCTCGTATCGATGATGGGCTGGTAATAAACTTCGAATTCCTTGTAATTATCGGAGGTCGCATCCCTCATCGACTTCTCCATGTCAAGACGCCTGCTCGACTCGGAGTCCTTGCTGTCGCTGTAGTAAGCCGTCCTGTTCTTGCCGCCCCTCTTGGCCTCGTACATTGCGATATCGGCCTTCTTGATGACATCCTGCACGGAATCTCCCTCATCGGGGAAAGTCACGATACCCATGGAAGTCGTACAGTAGTAATCGGCTCCCTTCAAGAACCACGGCTTATTGAATACGATCCTTATCTCTTCTATTATCTCATTGAACTTCGGCATGCTGGTATGGGGAACGATTATGATGAACTCATCACCGCCCATACGGTAGCAGGAGTTCTCAACTCCGTCTATCCTCGACAGGCAATGGGATATTGCCTTAAGCAGCACGTCACCGTACTGGTGGCCCAGACCGTCGTTGATATGCTTAAAGTCATCAAGATCGAGGTATAACAGGGCTCCCTTGGAGTTACATGCCTTGGCCTCTTCAATGTAGTGGGCAAGATCACGCTCACAGCTCATCCTGTTATAGAGGCCTGTAAGGAAATCATTGTTGGCCTGCTGCTCTATCTTCTGCTGGTAAAGCTTCTTATCGGTTATATCGACTATCGAGCACAGGAGCACCCTTCTTCCGTCCACCCATCTTATATAAGTGGTGTTGAGGTCGTACCACCTTCTCTTGGCCACATACTCAACCTCATAATAGGAAGTGCCGGCGCTGTATCTTAACTCCCTCTCGAAGAGCTTCTCTACCGTCCCATCCTCCATCTCAGTCGTAAAGGAATCCCTGAACATCCTGTTGGCAAAAAGTATCTGGCCCGATTCGATATCACGCACGTAGATCGCGGTACCTACATTGTCAAGGATGGATTCGAGTGACTTGTACGAGCTTGCCAGTGAATTCTTCTGGATCCTCTTCTCAAGAATCGACTGGATGATCCTCTCGGCATCGCCGAAAAACTTGATCTCATCGCGGTCCCACATCCTGCCCTCAATGTCATCCACAAAGACAACATACATGGCAACCTGCCTGTTGGGCTTGCTGGTAAATACCGGAAGGACAACACAGGATGTAAGTCCCAGCGATGTAAGCCAGTCCCTCTCTTCCTGTTCAAGCTTGGTCTTATATGATACGACAAGGGGCTTGTCCCCCACTATCTTCATGTATTTGATGATGTCATCCGTATTGGCGATACCACGCAGGGGCTTGTAGCCATCCTTAAGGTATTCACCCAGTACATCCACCCCCGAACCGCTCACATTGGGGCGCAGAACGTAAGCGTGGGCAATATCCGAATAAGCACCCACGTAACGTACCATCTGTTCACATATCTCTTCAAAGGATTCATCGGAATCAAGAAGTGAAACTATATCTGTCATAACTTCCGACTTGCGGAGGTCATGAAGCATCTGAAGTTCGGCTGACCTTGACCTTACCGATTCTGCCAGGGCATCGGCACCGATATATTTGTTGATATATATCTTGGTCGAAACCATCCTTAAAAAGTCAAGCGAATCAAGGAACTGCTTATTGCTTATCTTGTGACCGGCATTAAGGAGGGAATCATCATCATCCACATCATCGATCACCGCAGCAACAATCCAGCACAGGACAGAGGCTTCGTTCACCTTGATCGCAACTCCCGCAAGCTTCACGTTCGAATATTCGGTATTCTCTATGATCTGCTCCTCGGTAGTCGATGACATGAGGCGGTCATATATCTGCCATTTCTGATCCTCGGAGATGACAGCCTTCATCCGATCAAGCATTGCCGGATCACCGGACATCTTAGTCCTCTCGTCCCTCTCATCTCCAAGCAAAAAAAGATACAGATGCGCAAGATCGGCAAAATAATCCTGCAAACCCTGTATCCACTCTGTATCAATATCAAGCTCATGCTGCAGCTGAGCGTATGTGCTGTTTCCCACTTCAGTCATTACACCAAATCCCTTATACCGGCATCCTATAACCGTATTTCCCCACCATTCTATATTAACTTATAATTCCTCAGGCTTCAAGAAATTTCTTCCTGTTATATACAACTATTCCCACAACCGTAGATGCGATCGTATATAAAAAGCCTAAGCCAATGATCAGAGGAACGCTTCTCTCAGGGCTCGACGGATAAGGAATGAGCCTGAAACACTGGGATATAATGTATGGCCTGACAGCCTTGAAAAATGTCAGACCCGGAGGGTCCTTGGCAAGAAAAAGGATAAGCTGCGGAACCACAAGGGTCACAAGATAGTAGCCTATATAAGCCTTCTTCCTAACCCTGAAGCCGAACATGAACATGGTCCCGAAAGACACTCCTGCAAGAAAAAGCGGAAGCGCCAGAAACATCTTGCCGCAGAAGGTCCTTACCGCATCGGCACCCAGAGTCTTATCATTCATCTGGAAAAGAGCAGTTAATGATACCAGGGCAACGAAACATATGACAAGGAAAATGAAGGCCAGCACTACAGAAGCTGCCAGCTTGCATAAATAGATCTGTGTTCTGTTAAGGCCTGCCGTAAGTCCGTCCTTTATGTGGGGATTGGGATAATCGCTCCCGAAGATCATATGAACGATAAGGATGCAGGAAAGGTAAGGTACAATGAAGGACCAGGCTGCATACTCCATTATGTTGTATGCATAGGTTCCTTCATTCGTACCGTAGATAGTCCTGAAACCGACAACCGCAATATTACCCAATATACACAGGATAAAAATACCTGCAAAATAGATCCGGGCCGACTTGCTTAAAACAGCCCTGTCAATCTCGTGTTTTATGTAATTAAACATTTTTCTTTATTACTCTTCCACCGAATAGTTGGGTGCTTCCTTCGTTATATGTATGTCATGCGGGTGACTTTCCTTAAGGGCTGCAGCAGAGATCTTGACGAACCTGCCCTTCTCCTTGAGGTCTTCGATGGTGGGACATCCGCAATAGCCCATTCCCGAACGAAGACCGCCGATAAGCTGGAAGACAGTATCCTCAACCAGACCCTTGTAGGCAACACGTCCTTCAACGCCCTCGGGTACGAGCTTCTTGGCATCCGACTGGAAGTAACGGTCCTTACTGCCGTTCTCCATGGCAGATATGGAACCCATTCCGCGGTATACCTTATACTTCCTCCCCTGGAAAAGTTCGAATGTTCCGGGAGATTCATCACATCCTGCAAAGATTGAACCCATCATACATACATTCGCACCTGCCGCGATCGCCTTGGTCATATCGCCCGAGTACTTGATACCGCCGTCGGCGATGATGGGGATCCCGTATTCCCTGGCAACTTCATAACAGTTCATGACTGCGCTTATCTGGGGAACGCCGATACCTGCAACGATACGGGTCGTACATATGGAACCCGGGCCGATACCTACCTTGACCGCATCCACACCGGCCTCGATAAGGGCCTTTGTTCCTTCGCCTGTCGCAACATTACCGCCGATAAGCTGAAGGTCCGGATAAGCATCCTTGATCATCTTAGCGCATTTAAGGACATTCTCGGAATGGCCATGGGCAGAGTCAAGCACCACGCAGTCAACCTTAGCCTTAACAAGAGCTTCCACCCTGTCAAGCACGTTGGCCGTAATACCAACGCCTGCACCGCATAAAAGCCTGCCCTGCTCATCCTTTGCGGATAAGGGGTACTTTATCTGCTTCTCGATATCCTTGATCGTGATAAGACCCTTAAGATTAAAGTTCTTATCAACCAGGGGCAGCTTCTCCTTGCGGGCCTTAGCCAGTATCTTCTTGGCCTCATCAAGGGTGATCCCCTCGGGAGCCGTTATAAGGCCCTCACTCGTCATGCATTCCTTTATCTTCTTGGTGAAATCTGTTTCGAATTTGAGATCACGGTTTGTGATTATGCCGACTAACTTCCGCCCTTCCGTGATAGGGACACCCGAGATCCTGAACTTGGCCATCAGGTCATCGGCATCTTTAAGTGTATGTTCAGGTGATAGTGAAAATGGATCTGTTATAACTCCGTTCTCGGAACGCTTGACCTTATCTACCTCGTCAGCCTGTTCCTCGATAGACATGTTCTTATGGATGATACCTATTCCTCCCTGCCTGGCCATCGCGATCGCCATCCTGTGTTCGGTTACGGTATCCATTCCCGCACTCATCATGGGAATGTTAAGCCTGATCTTCTTCGTTAGATACGTTGATACATCCACCTGATTTCCTATTACATTCGAATAGCCCGGTATCAGGAGGACATCATCAAATGTAATACCTTCCGAAACTATCTGACCCATCTTTCTCTACCTCCTTTTCTTATAGTGTATTTTTAAGTATTTAATCTAGTTTATTAGACGTAAAACTCCTTGTCAACAGCAAAACCGACCAAAAATATACATTTATTCAATAGTCGATGACTTTCCTGGGATAGACGCTCCTTATGGCCTTAAGCATCTCCTCGTTGGGCTCGATCCCAACAAGTTCCTCACCGTCCTTACCGGTATATACAAGGACCCATACCTTGGCTCCGTCAACACCCGATGAGTAGTCGCTGACCTTGACGTTCTTAGCCTTGTAAGAGTCAAGCTCATGGGAATTTATGGGACACATCTTCTCCATCTTGTTAAGCTCAAGGGTCCTTACCTTCTTCCTCTTCTGCTTGCTCATGATCTTGTC
>JAILCT010000269.1 GCA_024690425.1 Lachnospiraceae bacterium
GGCTGGGTAACAACGGGTACTGCCGCATTGATCTTGGCCTGTGAAGCCTGCTCGTATTCGCCGACACCAAGGTCTGTGTTCTCGTTGACTTCCATGGTCATTGTGTTTGCTATATCCATGATAGCGAAACCTGAGTAAGCAGAATCAAGTCCATGCTCGTATGAGTCGAGACCACCGATCTCTTCCTCCTCAGAAACACGTAAGCCTATGGTCTTCTTGATTATCGTGTAAGCTATTATTATAGTAACTACGGTCCATGCTATGGTAACGAACATGCCGCCCAGCTGCTTGATGAGCTGTGACAGACCGCCGCCGTAGAAGAGACCTTCCTCAATACCTGCTACTGCAAAGCCGGGAGCCGAAGCTGTGGCAAAGAGACCTACTGCTATGGTACCCCAGATACCGTTGAACATATGTACAGCAACAGCACCTACAGGATCATCAACATGAACTACATTATCAGTGAACCATACACCGAATACTACCAAAAGACCTGCTACAAGACCGATGATAGCTGCACCTGCACAGTCAGTTACATCACAGGGAGCCGTAATGGCTACAAGACCTGCAAGGGATGCGTTCAGACACATAGAAACATCAGGCTTGCCAAACTTGATCCATGTAAAGATCATACATGTTACGGTCGCAACAGCGGGAGCAACGGTTGTTGTAAGGAATACCGAACCAAGTGTAGGGATATCGGTTGCTGCTGCACCGTTGAATCCGTACCATCCGAACCAGAGAATGAAAACACCAAGTGCTGCTATAACAAGGTTGTGGCCGGGGAAAGCGTTGACCTTAATGATTTTGCCGTCCTTGTCTTTAGTGAACTTACCGATCCTGGGACCAAGCATCCAGGCACCGATCAGGGCGCAGATACCGCCTACCATGTGGATACAGTTGCTGCCTGCGTAATCGTGGAAGCCCCACTGTGCAAGGAAGCCGCCGCCCCATGTCCAGTGTGCCTCGATGGGGTAGATGATCGCCGAGATTATTGCCGAATATACGCAATAGGCAGAGAACTTGGTCCTCTCAGCCATGGATCCCGAAACGATCGTTGCCGTCGTTGCACAGAACACAAGGTTAAATACAAATGAAGAATAATCAAACTCGGCAAAGTTCGAAAAAACATCGAAGGTGAACCTTCCCGAAAAGCCGCCCAGCATGTTCTCGCCGAGCATGATGGATGCACCGCAGATGAACCACATAACGGTTCCGATACAGAAGTCCATCAGGTTCTTCATGATGATGTTACCTGCGTTCTTGGCCCTCGTGAAGCCGGATTCGCACATTGCGAAGCCCGCCTGCATCCAGAACACCAGCGCCGCTCCTATCAGGAACCAGACGCCAAATATCTTACCGTCTACCAAACTCATGATTTCTTCCATAATATCTATCCTCCTTTTTTATAAAACAAAGGGCATCTACTGATATGTAGACGCCCTTGTCTTTTTTGTTTGCTGACACATTTAGCCCTGAGCCAAATGTGTCACTTTTATTTTATACATAGAATAAGATTTCTTCATACTTGGGATACGGAAGTACTCCGTCGGGAAGATATCCTTCCAGGGGATCCGCAACCTTACGGATCTGCTCCATATCCGCGATTATCGTGTCATGATAGAACTTAGCCTGCTCAAGGGCATCGTCCATAGCCTCAGCCTTGTCGGTATCCTCGGACAGCTTGCTGACAAGATCAAAGAGCTTGTCATAACCGTCGCTGAGCATCCTTATAAGCTTCATGTCTGCCTTGCTTCCAAGGTGTGAATCAAGAGCACTCTTGGCTGTTACCGAAGCTGTAAGCTGGTCAGCATACTCGCCTACTGCGGGAAGGAACTGGGTAAGTACCATATCCTTTAAGGTAAGGCTCTCGATATGGATCGTCTTAGAGTAATTCTCAAGCAGGATCTCATACCTTGATTCAAGCTCGCTCTCGGTGAAGATATGATGCTTCTCGAAGAGGGTCTTGTTCTTATCAGCGATGAATGCAGGTAATGCGTCCGGAGTTGACTTTAAGTTGTAAAGTCCTCTCTTCTCGGCTTCCTTAACCCATTCATCCGTGTAGCCGTTTCCGTTGAAGATCACGCGCTCATGGGCTTTAACCGATTCCTTAACCAGCTCATGTACAGCTGCTTCCATATCATCCTCGGATACGTCCTTGAGCTTCTCGTAGAAGCGGGAAAGTACCTCTGCCACTGCAGTATTGAGGATAACGTTGGGTCCCGATACCGACAGGGATGAACCAAGTGACCTGAACTCGAACTTGTTACCCGTGAAGGCAAAAGGTGATGTCCTGTTACGGTCCGTATTATCCTTGGTGAAGTGAGGAAGGACCGTGGTACCGATATTCATCTTGGTCGTGCCTGACTTTTCAAAGAAGGTATCATTCTTTATCGATTCAACAACCTTCTCAAGCTCCTCGCCGAGGAAGATCGAGATGATCGCCGGAGGTGCCTCATTGGCGCCCAGCCTATGGTCGTTTCCGGGGCTTGCAACCGAAACACGAAGGAGGTCTGCATACTCATCAACCGCTTCGATTATTGCAGCCAAAATCACCAGAAACTGGGTATTATCAGCCGGTGTCTTACCGGGATCGAGAAGGTTAACGCCGGTATTGGTTATCATGGACCAGTTGTTGTGCTTACCGGATCCGTTGATGCCTGCGAAGGGCTTCTCGTGAAGGAGACATACAAGGTCATGCTTTTCGGCAACCTTCTTCATTATCTCCATTGTCAGCTGGTTGTGATCGACTGCGATATTGGTCGTATCAAATACCGGTGCAAGCTCATGCTGGCAGGGAGCAACCTCATTATGCTTGGTCTTGGCGGGAATTCCCAGCTTCCATAACTCAAGATCAAGATCATGCATGTAGGCTGAAACCCTGGGCTTTATATTTCCGAAGTAATGATCTTCCATCTCCTGACCCTTGGGAGGCAGTGCTCCAAGCAGGGTCCTTCCGGTAAAGATCAGGTCCTTACGCTGCTTATATGCTTCCTTCTCGATAAGGAAATATTCCTGCTCGGGACCGACCGTTGTCGATACGCCCGTTACATCTGTCTGTCCTAAGATATTAAGCACCTTGGTGGCTGCGGATGAAAGAGCATCCATAGACCTGAGAAGGGGTGTCTTCTTATCAAGTGCCTCGCCCGTGTATGAGCAGAAGGCTGTGGGAATATATAATGTACCATCCTTAATGAAGGCGGGTGATGTAGGATCCCATGCTGTATATCCCCTTGCCTCGAAGGTGGCCCTCAGACCGCCTGAAGGGAAGCTTGAAGCATCGGGCTCGCCCTTTACAAGCTCCTTACCGGAGAAATCCATGATCACTTCGCCGTTACCGATCGGGGTGATGAATGAGTCATGCTTCTCGGCGGTAAAACCTGTCATGGGCTGGAACCAGTGGGTGTAATGTGTTGCACCGTTCTCAACTGCCCATTCCTTCATGGCTACAGCGACCGAATTGGCTACATCAAGCTCTAAGTGGGTATTATTCTCTATCGTCTTCCTCAGTGCCTTGTAAATGTCCTTGGGAAGCTTGTCGCGCATGACCTTGTCATTAAATACGAGACTCCCGTACAGTTCAGGTATTTTGTTCTCCATTAGTGTGTCCTCCTTTTGTTTTATAAAATAAAAAGCGCCTGCCGATCACAGCAGACACCTTTGTCTCGGAAAATAAAAAGGACACTTCGAAAATCGAAGCGCCCTTGCTCTATGTCTGTTATTATAATCATATCTCTTGTAAAGTCAATACAGTAATTCGCCACAAAAAAACCGGTTATCAGAATATATTTTGTAAATATCTCACATATCTAATACCGCTTAAGCCGCAGGCTTACAACGATTCAATGGAGTTATTCGTAAGCGTTATTGTTATTTACTCCGGTTCCGATCCGTTGATCTTCACAGCAACAAAAAAGAGGCTCCCGCTATCTTAAGAACCGCTTTTTCACCCGTCATATCGGCTACGGCTCCCCCGAATATATCTAAAAAAACTACAATTTGATGATTGTAATAACATCCTCCTATATCTATAGGACTCTATAGCTTGCCTGCCGGCAACTGATATGTTAGTATTGAAGCAACAGATTTTAAATCAACCATGCTCTCATAAGAAAGGATCAAATCAATGAAAGACAATAATTGCCCCTACTGTGCAGGTGGGGAAGCACTCGCCAATTTCGGAATCAAGATCTGCGACCTTAACGCAGGCCAGCTTGTACTTTTTAAGGAACAGAGCCACCCGGGAAGGTGTATCGTTGCTTACAAGGATCATGTAAATGAAATAGTCGATATTTCGGATGATGAGAGGAATGCCTTTATGGCTGATGTGGCTCATGTATCCAAGGCCCTGCATGCCGCCTTTAAGCCCGATAAGGTTAATTACGGCGCTTACAGTGATACCCTGTGTCATCTGCATGTACATATGGTACCCAAATATAAAGACGGTTACGAATGGGGCGGTGTATTTGCAATGAATCCCAAGGAAAAGTTCCTTTCCGATACCGAATACAATGATATGATCGCTAAGATCAAGGCTCATCTGTAAGCCCTGACCCCCTTTTCTGATTTTTCTCTTCCTTGGCTTGATTTTCAAAATCATCAGCTATATGAAGCTTAGTGATATCTTATCCAAGCAGGTTCAATACTCCCTGCTTGGATTGGTTAGCCTGGGGAATTGAGGACGGCTCTCAATTCCCATTGGCAAGTCTGTTTCCCGACTGACACTCAGATCCCCGAATACCCCATGAGGGATTCATCGACCGCCCTTGCAGCCCGTCTTCCTTCGTTTATGGCACGGACGACAAGCGACTGGCCGGAGTGCATGTCACCTGCGGTATACACGTTCTCACGGCTGGTTTCATAAGCACCGTTTTCCGTCGCCACATTGGTACGCCCGTCGACATCCACCTTAAAAGCCTTGGTGACATATTCCTGCGGACCCAGGAATCCGGCAGCTATAAGAACAAGATCGGCTTTTTCCTCCGATTCTGTACCGTTTACGGGACACATCTGCATGCGTCCTGTTGTCTCATCCTTCTTAGGCGACAACTTCACTGTCTTAACTCCCGTCAGGTTCCCCTTATCGTCCTTAATAAATTCGGTTACCGTCGTCTGGTATACCCTCGGATCGCTTCCGAATAAGGTGATCGCCTCTTCCTGGCCGTAATCGGTCTTAAGGACCTTAGGCCACTCGGGCCAGGGGTTTGATCCCGCACGCACCTCGCAGGGCTTTGGCATCATCTCAAGCTGTATAACGGAGGCCGCACCCAAGCGGATTGAACTGCCAACACAGTCATTACCGGTATCGCCGCCACCGATGACTATAACCTTCTTACCCCTAAGGCTCCCGAAAGAAAAATCAGTCTTTTCGAATACGGATTCAAAATCATAATCCGCATCCATCACGGTCTTCGTAACCTCCGTAAGAAAGTCAACCGCGAAATATATACCTGCCGCATCCCGTCCCGGTACCTTTATATCCCTGGGATTTGCGGCCCCGCAGGCAAGGATAACCCGGTCGTATTCCTTAAGGAGCTTATCGGCTTTTAAGTCCTTACCTACGTCGGTATTGTAAACAAACCCGATGCCCGACTCTTCCATTAACTTAATACGTCTGTCGATGATCCGCTTATCAAGCTTCATATTAGGGATACCATACCTTAAAAGGCCTCCCGCCCTGTCCCTTCTCTCAAAAACGGTGACCTGATGGCCCCTCTTATTAAGCCAGTAAGCCGCAGAAAGTCCTGACGGACCGCTTCCTATAACAGCCACCCTCCTACCCGACCTTACAGCCGGTATTTCGGGCTTAACAAGTCCGTTTGCAAAGGCATATTCTATAACGCTTTTCTCATTTTCCTTAGTTGAAACCGCTTTTCCGTGCACGCTCACGGTACATGCAGCCTCACACAGGGCAGGGCATACCCTTGATGTGAACTCCGGAAAGCAGTGGGTCTTGCTCAGCCTGATATAGGCCTGTTCGTAATTCCCGTGATAAACAAGATCGTTTACCTCCGGAACCAGGTTGTTAAGAGGACATCCAGACATCATCCCGGCTATCATGGTTCCTGCCTGACAGAAGGGAACGCCACAGGACATACACCTTGCACCCTGCTCCATTTGTTCCTTCTTGGGAAGGGATCCGTGGAATTCGTCAAAGTCATGTATCCTGACTTTCGCTTCCCTTACGGGACCTTCCTTTCTTCCATATTCCATAAATCCTGTTGGTTTTCCCATAACTTCTCTCCTTTTACCCTCTTTTCCAAGCTTTCTCAAGCCAAAGTGGTACTATAGCGTTGAACCGAGGAACCGTCCCCCCGTTTCATTTTCATTGTCCCGTCACTTCGTAGAATGCCTCAACCTGTGCCTCTTCGTACGACATCCCCTTCTCCTCGAAACGTCCGGTTAAGATCATCAGCTTTTTATAGTTCTCGGGGATTATCTTCTTAAACCTTGGCAGGTATCCTTCAAAATCATCAAGTATCGCCTTAGCCTTTAATGAACCCGTATATTCCGCATGTTTCTCAAGCATTGACTTAAGTTCATTGCAGTCATTCTTATTTTCAACTGGTTCCATAAGGACAAGGTCCTTGTTAAGGTTCCTATAAAGCGTGTTGTGCTCATCAAGAACATAAGCTACACCGCCGCTCATTCCGGCCGCAAAGTTCTTCCCGGTGGGTCCTATAACAACCACTCGTCCGCCGGTCATGTACTCGCACCCATGTTCTCCGACACCCTCAACCACTGCATAGGCTCCCGAGTTCCTTACGGCGAACCTTTCACCCGCCATTCCCTCGAAATATGCCTCTCCCGAAGTCGCACCGTAGAGGGCCACATTTCCGATGATTATATTGCTCTCGGCATCATAGCCCGCATCTGAGGGAGCCTTGACAATTATCTTCCCGCCCGATAAGCCCTTGCCTATATAGTCGTTGGAATCACCGGTCAGGGTCAGCGTAAGCCCCTTGGGGATAAAGGCTCCGAATGACTGGCCACCGTGTCCCGCACAATCAATACTTACGGTATCAGGATCAAGTCCTTCTTTATTTTGTCTTGTTATCTCGCTTCCAAGCAGGGTTCCGAAGGTCCGGTCTGTATTGGTAAGCTCTACCTCTTCCCTGCATTTCTTGCCTGACTTTATCGCATTCTTAACGGATGCCTTGTTAAGGAGATCCTTCTCATCCTTGGTCTTTTCGAGTTCAAAATCATACACCCGCGCAGGATCAAAAACCCGAGAAGAAGCTTCCTCATACTTAAGGATATCCGTTACATCTATCCTTGCGGCATTGCCCTTAAGACCTTCCTTTTTCTTAAGCAGGTCACTGCGTCCGGTCATTTCGTTAAGAGTCCTCACACCCAGTCTGGCCATATATTCACGAAGCTCCTGAGCTATAAAGCGCATGAAGTTCTCGACATATTCCGCCTTGCCCGTAAACCTCTTCCTAAGCTCCGGGTTCTGGGTCGCGATACCGAAAGGACAAGTGTCAAGATTACATACCCTCATCATCGCACAGCCAAGGGTAACAAGGGGGGCGGTCGCAAATCCGAACTCCTCTGCACCCAGAAGTGCCGCAATGGCCACATCCCTTCCGCTCATCAGCTTACCGTCCGTTTCTATCATTACCCGGTCACGAAGTCCGTTCCTTATCAAGGTCTTATGGGTCTCGGCAAGTCCCAGTTCCCATGGAAGGCCCGCGTTGTGGATGGAGCTTACCGGCGCGGCACCCGTACCTCCGTCGTAACCCGATATAAGGATGACCTGGGCTCCTGCCTTGGCAACACCGGCGGCTATGGTCCCAACACCCGCCTCCGATACAAGCTTCACGCTTATCCTTGCATATTTATTGGAATTCTTAAGGTCATAAATAAGCTGTGCCAGATCCTCAATCGAATAGATATCATGGTGGGGCGGAGGTGAGATAAGGCTTACACCCGGTGTAGAATGCCTGGTCTTTGCTATCCAGGGATATACCTTGCCGGCAGGCAGATGTCCGCCCTCTCCGGGCTTGGCGCCCTGAGCCATCTTGATCTGAAGCTCCCTGGCACTCACAAGATACTTTGAAGTAACCCCGAACCGGCCGCTTGCCACCTGCTTTATGGCCGAGCTCCTGTCATGGTCCGTGCCGGCCGATGCGATGCGCTCATCCGACTCGCCTCCCTCCCCGGAATTTGACTTTCCGTGGAGATGGTTCATGGCAACAGCCAGGGCCTCGTGAGCTTCCTCGGATATTGACCCGTAGGACATCGCGCCTGTCTTAAACCGCTGCACGATGGATTCAACGCTCTCGACCTCTTCTATATCCACGCCCTTATCTGGAAAGTCAAAATCAAGTATGCTACGGATATAACCTGTCTGTTCCTTATCGACCATGGCAGTGTATAGCTTGAACTTATTGTAATCACCCTCTCTTGCCGCACACTGAAGCATATGGATCGTCTGAGGGTTGTAGCGGTGCTTCTCACCCTGTGCACGCAGCTTGTGCCTGCCGAGGGAATCCGGAGTAAGGTCACACTCAAGTCCTAAGGGATCGTAAGCCCTTGAATGCTGCTCATCCGTAACACGCGCTATATCATCAAGATCTATTCCTCCTATAGGACTTACCGTTCCCGTGAAATACTTATTAATGACCGACTCCGACACACCCAGAGCCTCGAATATCTTGCTGCCCTGATAGGACTGGACGGTTGAAATACCCATCTTGGAGGCGATCTTGACTATGCCCGAAAGGACTGCCCTGTCATAATCATCAACCGCCGCATAGTAATCCTTATCAAGATTTCCATTGTTTATAAGCTCTCCTATCACGGCGTGGGCAAGATAGGGATTAACTGCACTTGCACCGTAGCCGAGAAGAAGGGCAAAGTGATGTACTTCCCTCGGCTCACCCGACTCAAGGATAAGGGACATGGCCGTGCACTTCCTTGTATCAACCAGGTGCTTATGGACTGCAGCCACCGCAAGCAGCGATGGAAGGGCCACGTGATTCTCATCAACTCCCCTGTCGGAGAGGATAAGGATGTTGGCCCCCTCCCTGTAGGCCTTGTCGACCTCTACAAAGAGGTGGTCGATCACGCGCTTGATGGGAGTTGACTTGTAATAAAGAATCGAAACCTTGGAGACCTTAAAGCCCGGCCTGTCCATCTTCTCTATCTTTAGGAGATCAAGGTCCGTGAGTATGGGATTCTCAACTTTAAGCATGTGGCAGTTAAGGGCCTGCTCGCTTAAGAGGTTACCGTTCTTGCCAAGATATACGGTTGTCGAAGTTACGATCTTTTCCCTTGCCGCATCAATAGGCGGGTTGGTGACCTGGGCAAACATCTGCTTGAAGTAATTAAAGAGCGGCTGATATTTATCGGAAAGTACTGCAATAGGCGTATCAACACCCATGGCCCCTATGTTCTCGGCACCGGTAAGGGCCATGGTCTCTATGCTCTCCCTGCACTCCTCATATGAATAGCCGAAGGCTTTCTCAAGCTGCAGCCTCTCCTTTTCGGAGTAGGATGTAACCCGGCTGTTTGGGATTTTAAGTTCCTTAAGTGTAAGGAGATTTGAATCAAGCCACTCGCCGTAAGGCTCCTTGCCTGCGTAGTATTCTTTAAGCTCTTCGTCCTCTATTATCTTACCCTTGACGGTATCGATAAGGAGCATCTTACCGGGATGAAGCCGCTCCTTCTTAAGTATATGCGCTTCGGCAAGTTCAAGGACTCCCACCTCGGAAGATAATATCAAACGCCCGTTATCCATTATGTAATACCTGGAAGGTCGAAGGCCGTTGCGGTCAAGGATGGCACCCATCACATCTCCGTCCGAGAAAAGGATGGAAGCCGGTCCGTCCCAGGGCTCCATCATGGTCGCGTAGTACTGATAGAAGTCCCGCTCCTCCCGGGACAGGGTATCATTGTGCGCCCAGGGCTCCGGGATGCAGAGCATGGCTGCCAGGGGCAGGGGCATCCCGCTCATGGTCAGGAATTCCAGTGTATTGTCCAGCATGGCGGAATCGGATCCGCTGGAGGAAATAACAGGCAGTACCCTCGTCATATCCTCTGCCGACAGCTTATTTGTAGACATGGTCTCTTCCCGGGCCAGCATCTTGTCTGCATTTCCACGGATGGTATTGATCTCGCCGTTATGTACGATGAAACGGTTCGGATGCGCCCGGTTCCAGCTGG
>JAILCT010000157.1 GCA_024690425.1 Lachnospiraceae bacterium
TATGATGAATTTCTTCCGGAAGCTTCACTCATAAGCTCGGACACTCTTGGAATGGCCTTCGAGCCCGAAGAACGTTTCGAGAATCCCGATGGAAGCGATATAATCTTTGATAAGGATTTCAACGGCGTCAGAAGGGAAGGAAAGATAATAGCCGGTCCGCTTGCATAGATGAAGAGATGAAGACACGGGGACGGTTCTACTGTCTTCACAGAGAAAAGTGAAGACAGTAGAACCGTCCCCGTGTCTTCAAATATCAAGATATAAAATGATATGTCAAGATACAAATTGGTATCTTGACATATTTTTTGTTTGCGCATCTTGACAAATCATCTCTTGAGATGTACAAATATAACAGGGTATTTGTAAAGGAGAGCCAAATGAAATACGTCGACGTTCATGAGGCTGCCGAAAAATGGGATATGACCGAGAGGCGCATTACGATGCTGTGTCGCGACGGCAAGATAGCAGGCGCCAAGAAGGAGGGTAAGCTGTGGCTTATCCCCGCAGGTACAAAGAGACCATATGACGGCAGGACTAAAGAAGCAAGGGGCACCGATAAGGGTCCGGTTAAAAAGGAGAGACAAATGGGTAAATATTTCGGTACGGACGGGTTCCGTGGCAAGGCAGGAGTTGTTCTGACAGCCGAGCATGCTTTCAAGATCGGTCAGTTCCTGGGCTGGTATTACAGCAAGGAGAGACCGGCCAAGATCGTTATAGGCAAGGACACAAGGCGTTCGTCTTATATGTTTGAAAGCGCACTGAGTGCAGGTATAACTTCGACAGGCGGATTTTCGTATCTTCTTCATGTTACGACAACCCCATGCGTAAGTTATATTACAAGAACTGAGGGCTTTGACTGCGGTATCATGATATCCGCAAGCCACAACCCCTACTTCGACAACGGCATCAAGCTGCTTAATGCCGAAGGCGAGAAAATGGAAGACGAAGTGCAGGACATGGTTGAACGCTTCATCGACGGTGAACTGGAAGGTGTTGTTCCTGCCGTCGAGGACAAGATCGGCCAGACGATAGACTTCTATTCGGGCAGGAACAGATATATAGGATATCTTACATCCATCGCACCTGTATCATTCGAGAACCGTAAGGTTGCACTTGACTGCGCCAACGGATCAGCCTGGATGATCGGACGTGCTGTGTTTGATGCGCTCGGAGCCAAGAATTATGTTATGAACAATACTCCCGACGGAGTGAACATCAATGCAGGTGCCGGGTCGACCCATATCGAAGGCCTCCAGAAATATGTACGTGAGAATAAGGTGGATGTGGGCTTTGCATTTGACGGTGATGCCGACAGGTGTCTTGCGGTTGATGAATACGGTGATGTGGTAAACGGCGATATGATCATGTACATCTGCGCCAAGCATCTTAAGAGCAAGGGAATGCTCCCGAGCAATACCGTAGTGACTACGATCATGAGTAACTTCGGACTTTATAAGGCCTTCGACAATGCCGGGATAGACTATGAGAAGACCAAGGTCGGAGACAGGTATGTATATGAGAACATGAAGGAAAACAACCATATGCTGGGCGGTGAGCAGTCAGGACACGTTATCTTCAGGAAATATGCCCATACAGGTGATGGACTTGTTACGGCCATCATGCTCATGACGGTCATGGTTGAAACACAGCTTCCGCTTTCGGTTCTTGCATCCGAGGTTAAGATGTACCCTCAGGTACTTAAGAATGTTGAGGTTGACGACAAGGAGAAGACTCTTGATGATCCTGCTGTCAAGAAGGCGGTTGAGGATACCGGAGCTTATCTTGGCAATGACGGACGCGTACTCCTTCGTGCATCGGGCACGGAGCCTGTGCTTCGTGTAATGTCTGAGGCTTCAACCTATAAGGATTGCGAGAAGTGCGTGGATAAGATCATCGATGCAATGAAGACATCGGGACATCTTATCAAGGTGCGCGGTTGATTTGGAAGGAGAAGAGATCATGAATTTGACGATAAACGATCTGTATGATCTGAGCCACACCAAGGCGGCTGATTATCTTAAGCAGTTCACCTATCCCTGGGAGGCTCTTGAGGGAATAAAGAACCTTATTCTTGAGATAGGGGCAACACTCAGCCCCGACGAGTATGATCATCCCGAGGAGGATGTCTGGATCGCCAAGGATGCCAAGAGGTATCCTAACAATTATATCGCAGGGCCATGTATTATCGGCCATGGAACCGAGGTACGCCCGGGTGCCTTTATAAGGGGTTCGGCTCTTGTGGGTGACAACTGCGTAGTGGGTAATTCAACCGAGCTTAAGAATGTTATCCTCTTCGATAACGTACAGGTTCCCCATTACAATTACGTGGGCGATTCGATACTTGGTTACAAGGCTCATATGGGCGCAGGCTCGATAACAAGTAATGTAAAGTCAGATAAGAAGCTGGTTGTTATAAAGAACGAGGGTGAGCTTATCGAGACGGGCCGTAAGAAGGTAGGAGCATTGGTCGGTGACAGGGTTGAGGTTGGATGCAACACGGTCCTTAATCCCGGTACCGTTATCGGAAGAGATTCGAATGTATACCCTGTATCATGCGTCAGAGGCGTCATCCCTGAGAACTGCATCTACAAGGAAGCCAAGAAGATCGTACTGAAGAGGAATGATTGATCATTTCATAAAGGACAAAGGCAAAGGATAAGAAAATAAAAGGAGAAAAAAGATGAAGGTTATAGTAGCAGACACATACGAAGAAGGCGCAAAGAAGGCAGCTGATGTGATCGAGAAGCTGGTAAGAGAGAATCCTGCCTGTACGCTCGGACTTGCAACGGGTTCAAGCCCTGTTGGGATGTATAAGGAGCTTTCAAGGAGATGTAAGGAGGAGGGACTTGACTTTTCGAAGGTCCATTCGGTAAATCTTGATGAGTATGTAGGCCTTGAGCCCACACATCCTCAGAGCTACAGGTATTTTATGGATGACAACCTTTTCAACCACATCAACATCGACAAGGCCAACACCTACGTTGCCAAGGGAACGGGTGATGTGGAGGCCAATCTTAAGGAATTTAACGATATCCTTGACAAGACTGATATAGACCTTCAGGTACTCGGTGTAGGCCCTGACGGACATCTGGGATTCAATGAGCCCGGAGCGTTCCTCTATGAGAAGGCTCACAAGGAGACCCTTGAAGATTCAACGATCGATGCAAACACAAGGTTCTTCAACAATCGTGACGAGGTTCCCAGGTATGCGGTAACCATGGGCATGGGTTCAATAATGAAGGCCAAGACCCTTCTTATGATCATAAACGGCAATAAGCAGGATGCTGCAAGGAAGCTCCTTATGGATGACAAGATCGATCCGCAGTGCCCCGCAACCTTTATGAGGATGCACAGGGATGCCATAGTCGTTATCGAGAAGAAGCTTGCCGATGAGATAGGTTATAAGGGCTGAGAAACTAAGGATTTTACGTAAACCTGCCGATATATTTATTGAAGGAAGAAACCCGCAGCGTGGAGGTGGTCCTATGATAAATATGGTCGGTGTTGAATATGCACATGATCCGCCGCCGATGCTTCCTGATATACCTGCAGTGGCCTCTGCAATGCCATACAGCAGGCTTAGGAGAAACAAGGACAGGGACAGGGAAGGTTCTAAGAAAAGGAGGAACACGGCGTTGGATCTACTGGTGGAGAAGGAAAGGGAAGACATGCCCGGACAGATGGGCTGTTTCTTCGAAGCAAGAGCGTGAATGAGTCAGGTGGCGACATCCTGGCTCATTTTTTGCAAATTTAACTGTGTGCCTTGTTTACTTGTGTTCGCAGGGGGTTTGGTTTATAATGTATATGTGTATTTTTATAATCTGGAGTGAATTAACGGAATGGGATTGTCTTTAAGGACCAAAGTCATACTTTTCTTTGTTTTTATAATGCTTGTCATAGGAGTGGCCGGAGGTATCTTCAACCGGACGTTTGTTGACAGGGTGATCACGGATGAATATAAGGAACGTTCCGAGAGGATAGCATCGGTGGTTGCTTCCGTTGTTGATCCGGCTGAGGTTTCTGCCGTTGCGCAGGAAGCGCTTAAGGTATATGACTCGTCGGAAAGCCACGTCTTAAGTGATAAATGGGGAAGCCCCGAATTTGATGCTTATGTTTCCCAATATCAATACATCGAGGATATGGATGAGTATAAGGATCTGCTTAAGACATTGCAGGACATACAGAGGTCCAGCAAGGCTGACAGCTTATACCTGGCCTATCTTGAACCGGAGCGTAAAATAGCAATGTATCTTGTGGATGGCTCGGCTGAGGATGCATGTCCTGTCGGCTGTCTGGATCATTATGCTGAAGGGTTCGTCAATGCCTCAAGGGTGGAAGATGAGGGAGTTTCTGCTTACGAAACAAGAAGCGACCTTTACGGATGGCTTATCACTGCCGGTAAGCCTGTGAAATATGAGGGCAGAACGATCGGATATGCATACGTGGATCTGTCAATGGACAACCTAGAAGCAACAATAAACAGATATCACTCGGCAGGCCTTATAGCGATCGTTGTGTGTCTTGTTGCAGTGTTCGGTATCGGCCTCCTTCTTGTAAGTGAGCTTATAGTCAATCCGATCAAGAAGCTCACTGACGTGGCATCAAAGTATAAGATAGAAAAGGACGAATTTGGTGCGATAGGAAGTGTGGAATTCGGAAACCTGAATATTAAAACCGGGGATGAAATAGAGGTCCTTGCCGAATCGATGAAGAAGATGGAGAAGGATCTTAACGAACAGCTTGAGAATCTGTTTGCCGCAAGGCAGGAGCTTATTTCGACCAGAGAGCATGCCGATATCATGAATGAGATGGCTAACCGGGACACCCTGACAGGTATCAGGAACAAGCGGGGGTATGAGACCGAGGTCCAGAGGATCAACAAGGGGATAGCCATGGGCAACACCAGGGTCGGTGTTGTTATGGTTGACATGAATAACCTGAAATCTATCAACGATAAGTATGGCCATGAGAAGGGCGATAAGATAATATGCAGCCTGTGCGACATGCTGTGCTCCGTATTCAAGCGTTCGCCTGTATTTCGTATAGGCGGTGATGAATTCGTAGTGGTTGTCTCCAATTATGATTACACGAATCTTGAGAGCAATGTTGAGAAGTTCAAGGCCAGTGTCGAACATAACATGAAGGAGAACGAACTCGAACCTTGGGAGAGAGCGAGTGCTGCCATAGGCTATGCGTTATTCGATCCTGACAAGGATATAGCAATAGAAGATACCCTGAAGCGTGCCGATGATAATATGTATGTATGCAAGCAGGAGATGAAGGAAAGGTATAATGTGGAATAAATGAAAACGATCATTACGGTTATTTCGGAGCACATGGAGGAGGCCTTTAAGCAGGCGGGGTATGATGAAGCCTACGGCAAGGTTACCTTAAGCAACAGGCCGGATCTGTGTGAATTTCAATGTAACGGTGCAATGGCGGCTAAGCAGTATAAGAAGGCGCCGCTTGTTATTGCCACGGATGTGGCAGCATATCTTGAGAAGGATGACATTTTTGCCATGGCAGGTGCAGTGGCTCCTGGTTTTCTCAACCTGAAGATAAGCGATGCATTCCTGACGGATTATATCGATAAGATGCGTTCGGCGGATAAGTTTGGCCTGTCTGCTAAGGAGAGAAGCGACAAGGTCATCATTGATTACGGCGGTCCCAATGTTGCCAAGCCGCTTCATGTGGGTCATCTGCGCTCCGCAATAATAGGAGAATCATTAAAGCGGATCTTACGGTATATGGGTGATGAGGTGACTGGAGATATACATCTGGGTGACTGGGGTCTTCAGATGGGGCTGATCATGGCTGAGCTGAGAAGGAGGAAGCCTGACCTTCCGTATTTTGATGATGCTTATTCGGGAGATTATCCGGTTGAGCCGCCCTTTACCTTATCGGAACTTGAGGAAATATACCCCACGGCTTCAGCAAGGTCTAAGGAGGATGAGGACTTTAAGAACGAAGCCATGAATGATACCTTTATGCTCCAGAAGGGTGATAAGGGCCGTACTGCCCTGTGGCAGCATATAATGAGCGTTTCCATTCCGGACCTTAAGCGCAATTATGAGAAGCTTAACGTGTCCTTTGATCTGTGGAAGGGAGAATCGGATGCAGGTCCTTATATAGGCAGCATTGTCGACACCGTGAAGGCCAAGGGACTTGCTTATGAAAGCGAAGGCGCTCTTGTGGTCGATGTCAGGGAGGAGACGGATACCAAGGAGATCCCGCCCTGCATGATACTTAAGTCGGACGGTGCGGCACTCTATACCACAACGGACCTTGCGACACTGTCAGAACGCCGTCTGGATTTTGATCCCGACAGGGTTCTCTATGTTGCGGATAAGCGCCAGGAGATGCATTTTACCCAGGTCTTCCGCTGTGCCAAGAAGGCAGGGATCGTTAGCGATGAAACAGGGCTTAAGTTCCTGGGATTCGGTACAATGAACGGGAAGGACGGCAAGCCTTTTAAGACCCGTGAGGGAGGGGTAATGCGCCTTGAAGTCCTGTTAAATGAGATAAACGAGGAAATGTATAATAAGATAAAGGACAATCATGAGGTTGCTGAGGATGAAGCAAGAGCCACGGCAAAAACAGTTGCCCTTGCAGCCGTAAAATACGGTGACCTGTCCAATCAGGCAGCCAAGGATTATATATTTGATACGGACAAGTTCACCTCGTTTGAGGGCAATACAGGCCCCTATATCCTCTATACGATAGTCAGGATAAAGTCGATCCTGAATAAATATACTGAGGCAGGCGGAAGCACAGACGGACTTAAGTTCAACAGCATTCTTAACGATACCGAGAAGACGCTTATGCTTGAACTTGTCAAGTTCTCCCAGGTTGTGACGAGCGCATACGAGGAGCTTGCGCCCCATAAGGTCTGTGCATTTATTTACGATACAGCCAATGCCTTCAACAGGTTCTATCATGAGAACAGGATCCTGGCGGAGGAAGACAGAATAAAGAAGGAAGGCTTCCTGGCACTCCTTAAGATAACTCTTGAAGTGCTTGAGACCGGTATCGATCTCCTGGGCTTTTCGGCTCCGGAGAAGATGTGAGTATTTGTCATAAGGGACCAGCTTCGCGTCGCCGCTTGCGGTGGATGCCTTATGACGTGAGGGAGTAAGGAAATGAGTAATACAAATAAGCAGGAACAACATCCGATCCGTATTAAGCGTGAGCTTTCCCATCACGGATCCATAGTTGACTTTTATACAGATACAATGAAGCTTCCCGACGGGCGGGAAGAGATATTTGACTTCATACAGCATCGGGGGGCTGCGGCAGTCATACCTGTTCTTGATGACGGACGTATACTCATGGTGAGACAGCACAGGAACGCTGTAGACACTTATACCCTTGAGATACCGGCAGGCGGACTCGATTCGCCGGATGAGCCTACACATGAATGCGCTTTCAGGGAGCTTGAAGAGGAGACGGGTTACTACGCTGACAGGGAGGATGTGACTTTTCTTCTTACCTTCTATTCTACAGTGGCTTACTGCAATGAGAAGATAGATATATATGTGGCGAGAAACCTTACGAAGACCAGCCAGCACCTTGATGATGATGAATACATAGATGTCTGCGCATATACGATAGATGACCTGACACAGATGGTATTCGACGGCAGGATCATTGACGGTAAGACGATCGCGGGCCTGATGTCTTACAGGGCGAAGCTTGAGAAATGACATGTCAAAGTTTACATATATGTGACGGTGCCATTGGTATTATGTAAACCACTGGCGCTGTTTTTATGTAAATCTATATTGTTCTTAACATTTTTTTTACAGATCTTTTCACTAGATGTTGTTACCCCACAAAGAGGGTGAAACAACATCTTGCGTATGACCGTCGAAATCACTTAAACACTAGGATTTTCGCGGAAAATTGCAATTGCTTTTCACCGGAAATCTTATTATAATAAGTATTGTCTGGAAGATAAATCCCAGCTTTTTTTATGGGAAGAAGGGTTTACGGGTTTACATGGTCCAAGCTGTTAACGAATACATTTCGTATTTACATAATGTTAAAAAGGCATCACTGAATACGGAACAGTCCTACCACAGAGATCTTAAGAAACTGATCGCATATCTGGGCGATAAGGGTGTTAAGGATATCGGGGATGTTGACGACAGGGTGCTGTCTTCATATATCGAAGAACTTCAGGCCTGCGGTGCCAAGGCATCAACGGTATCAAGATCGATCGCATCGATCAAGGCTTTTTTCCATTTTGCACAATCACGGGATATGATAAGCAAGGATCCTTCGCTTCTGCTGAAGGCTCCCAAGATTGAGAAGAAGCTTCCCGAAATACTGACAACGGAAGAAGTCATAAGGCTGCTTGAACAGCCCAAGGGTGATTCGCCAAAGGAACTCAGGGATAAGGCAATGCTTGAACTCCTGTATGCGACCGGGATCCGGGTTACCGAGCTTATCAACCTTCAGGTTTCTGATATAAATACCAAGATGAGCTATCTGGTGTGCAGGGACGGGAACAAGGAGAGAGTGATCCCCTTTGGGGCCGAAGCCAAGGATGCGATCCTTCATTACCTTAAATCCGCAAGAGACGCCATGATACTTGAGAAGTCATGCGATCTTCTGTTTGCCAACTGCTCGGGGCAGCATATGAGCAGACAGGGCTTCTGGAAGCTGATAAAGTATTATGCCAAGAAAGCCGGTATTGCCGCGGATATCACGCCGCATACATTGAGGCATTCGTTTGCAGCCCATCTTGTCCAGAACGGGGCTGACTTAAGGAGTGTTCAGGAGATGCTTGGACATTCGGATATATCGACAACGCAGGTATACGCGAATATGAATCATAATCATATTCGAGAGGTTTATTCCAAGGCTCACCCGAGAGGATGAGCCTTGATTTTTCAAGGGAAAAGGAATGAAGATG
The DNA here is from genome assembly GCA_024690425.1 of Lachnospiraceae bacterium. The sequence goes on from JAILCT010000157.1 coordinate 8,918, forward strand.
CTGCTCCCGCCCAACTGGGATAAGCCCGGTGAGGGCAATGACAAATTATGTGCGAAATTCTCAAAAAGAGTTTATAATGATAGTAACCGGATCCTGAACTACCGGTTTTATGAGCCTGAAAATAAGGTGAATAAGGCCATGCCGCTTGTGCTCTATCTTCACGGAGCCGATGCTGCGGGAGATGATAACGAACTCCAGCTGTCAATGCATGACATTGGAACATTTCTCGCAAGGAATGATATGACCGGACGCCATCCATGTTATATACTGGCACCGCAGTATGGAGAGATGAAGCATTGGGCAATGCCGGAGATCAAGGATATTCTGTGGGAACTTATAGACAGGACGGTTAAGGAGCATTCCGATATTGATCCCGCAAGGATGTATATATACGGTTACAGTGCGGGAGGAGTGGGAACATTCCGCCTCATCAAGGAGAGGCCGGGATTTTTTGCGGCGGCACTGTGCATATGCGGGGCTACTGGCACGTGGAACATAGACAGTCTGCTGAAGACGCCTATATATATGGTTCATGCGTCGGATGATACCATAGTAAGATCAACCTACAGAACTGATAAGAACCAAGCTTTGGGTAACTACGGGTCAGCAGATATATACGACCGTTTCCGTAAGGAGCATAAGGATCTCAGATATGTCGAGTATCCGGCGGGCTATATGGAAGAGAGATATGGTGTTAACCCGCATTGTTCATGGGTTGCGGTTTCCGATCCGAGGAACATGAATATCTGGGAATGGCTCTTTTCTAAAAAGCTTAAGGAAGATGAACGATGGGATTTATCGGAAATCTGCAATTGAATATAATGCTCGTTCTGAGCGGCATATGCTGTACTATAGCCATTTATGTAAATATCATCAGGGTGCTTTCGAGAGAACGAAAGAAGGCGATAGTGTGCATGGAGATCGGGGCTGCGATCCTGCTTGCGTGCGACCGCTATGCCTATATCTTCAGGGGTGATGTCAGCAGGCTTGGATTCTGGATGGTAAGGATATCCAATCTCCTGTGTTTTATGATGATCCCGGTTATCCTGTTTGGCTTCAATCTTTATGTGATGGATCTTTATCTTACAGAGGGAGGATTCAAGAAGGTACCGGCCCGGTTCAGGGTCATAGAAATGCTTATTGCCGTGAGCATGGTGCTGGTTGTTATTTCCCATTTTACAGGGATATATTATACATTTGATGAAACAAATCATTACATAAGGAGCAGGGGATTTGCCCTGTGTTACGCCATTCCGTTTACTATACTTATCATAGATTTTACGCTCCTTAGGCAGATGTACGCAAGGCTTAGCAGGCTTCTTGCGATCTCAATAACGCTCTTTCTGACACTTTCTTTTATAGCACCCATTGTACAGGTATTTACATACGGATTATCGGTAACAAACATTTCTATCGCGGCTATGACGATCGTCCTCTTTGCCCTTGCCCTTAAGGATATGAACGACAGGGTTGAGCAGGCAAATAAGATGCGCTTTGAACTGATGGAAGAGGAGCGCAGGAACTTAGAGCTGGTATTTGAGCAGACAGCGGAAGCGCTTGCATCGGCTATCGATGCCAAGGATACATATACTCATGGTCATTCGGCCCGTGTTGCGGAGTATTCGGAGATGATAGCAAGGGAAGCCGGCTGGGATGAGGATACCTGCAGGGAGGTCTTCTACGCAGCACTTCTTCACGATGTGGGTAAGATAGGTATTCCTAACGACATAATAAACAAGAAGGGTAAGCTTAGTGCTGATGAATACGATGTGGTCAAAACTCATCCGGTTATCGGGAACCAGATACTGTCAAGTATCAGTCGGTCGCCGTATCTGAGCATAGGAGCCCACTACCATCATGAGAGATATGACGGGAAGGGTTATCCCGATCATCTTAAGGGAGAGGACATACCCGCACTTGCAAGGATAATCGCTCTTGCGGATGCCTATGATGCCATGACGAGTAAGCGCAGCTATCGGGATCCCATACCGCAGCAGAAGGTCAGGGAGGAGATAGTTAAGGGACTTGGTACGCAGTTCGATCCCGAATTCGCCAAGATCATGCTAAGACTCATTGACCATGATATAGGATATGAGATGAAGGAACGTGAGGAAGTAAGGGAACTTTCCGGAAGGACTCATCTTGCATGCGGTGAATACAGGTCCAATATTTCCGAAGGCATCGTGATCACTCAGGAGAGGACAAAGATACGCATGCGTGTGAGGATGTCCCGAAGATACTCCGATGATTCCTGCATTCCCACGCTTATTATATTTGATTCCCTTGATGCCAGGGTACATTTCAGCGAACAGAAGCGCAGGGAACTTCTGTATTATGAGTACGGGACCATAGGCTTTGACGGAGCGATCGAATGCCCGGGCAGCAGGAACGTCAAGAGCAGCATGGAATGGAAGAACGGTGCTGCAAGAAGCCTTGTAAATGAGTACAGGGACGGGATCGATTTCGAAATAGAAGCAATCAGGGTCAGGGATCATCTTAAGTTTATTATCTCATGCGATCATTTTACCTTGGATGTCATCATCGCACTTCCGGACAGCTGCCGGTTTGCATACATAGGACTTACCGGCAGGCATTGCGATATGTCTGAAGTCACGATAGACAGGGATGACACTCCTGTTGAAGAGGACTATATCGAGAGGATAGCGGAGGAGATAAGCTTCATTGACGGACCTGCAGGGGATATCCCGAATGTACAGGTTAACGGATGGAAGACTGAATTATCCGAGCCTATCCCGGTAAAGCCCGACATGAAGATCACCTTCCACTCGGTAAGCCTTCCCACGGCAAGGCTCGTATGGCACTGCCCCTACATGAGCATATATACATCGGCTGACGGGAGTGTGGGTGCGGATGACTACAGGGAATTTGTTCTTATCAGGTTTGACGGCGAGAACTGGGAGTCGGATGAGAAGGCCAGCAATTCCATAACCGTAAACATGAAGGATGATTTTGGCTCATGGGATACATGGAAAAAACGGAACAAGGAAGGCATTGATTACGAGATATACGTTAAGAGAAGAGGTAACCGGATAACCGTTAATTCCGATAATGGCGGAATATCCTTATATACAACCACAGACATAAATATGGATGTCGATAATGTGTACCTTGCGCTTACGGGAGATCAGGTAGCCCTGACCAATATACACATCAGTTAGAGAGCATGGCTGTATGAATGATTCAAAGGGCAAAATCATATATATGGACAATGCGGCGTCGGTAAGGCTTAAGGATGAAGCGCTTACAGCCATGATGCCCTATTTTACAGATGATTTTTATAATCCGGGAGGTGCCTATTCCACGGCACAGGAAATAAAGAAAGCAGTGGCCGCGGCGCGAGAGGACATAGCGATGACCATTAATGCGGCGCCGACGGAAGTATTCTTTACAAGCGGAGGAACGGAATCGGACAATCAGGCTCTCAGATCGGCTGTTGCTCTGCGGGGCACAGGCCATATCATTGTCAGCTCCTTTGAACACCATGCTGTTCTGAATACCTGTAAATATCTTGAAGGACAGGGAATACAGGTTAGTTATGTAAACCCGACATCCGAAGGTCTTATAAGTGTATCGGATATAAAGGATCGGATAAGGGAAGATACAGTCCTTATATCGGTAATGTATGTTAACAATGAACTTGGCACGATCCAGCCGATAAGGGAGATAGCAGAGACAGCCCATGATGCGGGGATCCTGTTTCATACGGACGCTGTAGCGGCCATGGGTCATATCCCCATTGATGTCAGGGAGTTAAAGCCTGACCTTATGTCGGCAGGAGCACATAAATTCGGAGGACCAAAGGGTATTGGCTTTCTGTATGTCAGGGAAAACCTCAAGCTTTTGCCGCTTATATACGGAGGTAGTCAGGAAAGAGGCAGAAGAGCCGGCACTGAGAACGTTCCGGGTATAATCGGAATGGCGGCTGCGCTTAAAGTGATGAATGACGATATGGATAAAAACCTTGCCAGAAGGCGGGAACTTGATGAATACTTCGTCAGGAGGATCGAAGGTGAGACAGGAAACCGTCCCCTGTTTCAACGGACAGGGAGAATACCGGGGCATTTCAGCCTCACTCTTCCGGGAGTGAATGCCGAAGAGCTTGTCGTAAGACTGGGCATGAAGGGAATATGCATTTCAACAGGGGCGGCCTGTTCGTCATCCGATGATGAGGTATCGCATGTTCTTAAGGCTGTCGGGATGAAGAAAGATCTGCTCAGGTCTACAATACGGATATCGATGAATGAAGACAATACGGAAGAAGAGATAGATTCGCTCCTTGAGGCGATAGACACTTTATCATATAAGATCGGAGAAATAAGATGATCATTGCAGATTACCATATGCATTCGACCCACTCGGAAGATGGCAGGGCCACAATGGAAGAGCAGATCGAAGCCTCCATCAGGGCAGGACTGAAGTATATATGTTTTACCGAGCATATGGATCATGACTGGCCAATAGAAGATGATAACTCGATGGACGAAGAAGGGAATGTCCACAAGGCATTTGAACTTGATACCGATGCATACCGTGAGCATTATCTTGAATGCAGGGATAAATACAGCGACAGGATCACTATAGGGTTCGGAGTTGAGTATGGCTTTCAGGAGCACCTGGCTGCCCATAACAGAGAATACGTAAATTCGTATACGTTTGATTTTGTTATCGGATCCCAGCATCTGTGCTGCGGAGAGGACGTGTATTATCCGGAATTCTTTGAGGGTATGAGCGAGAAGGAAGCATATCGCAGATACTTCGAGTGCACACTTGAGAATATATGCCTTATTGATGAATATGATGTGATGGGACATATAGACTATGTGGTAAGGTACGGCCCGAACAGGAACAGGGATTATTCCTACAGGGATCATGCCGAGGTGCTTGATGAGATCCTTGCTCAGCTCATAAAGAGGGGCAAGGGCATTGAGCTTAATACCGGCGGCTTCAGGAAACTGGGTAACGAGCCCAATCCGAGCCGGGATATCATAAAGCGTTACAGGGAGCTTGGCGGAGAGATCATTACGATCGGTTCCGACGCCCATTCGCCGGAAAGTGTGGCATGTGATTTTGACAGGGCTTATATGCTCCTTAAGGAAACGGGATATGATCATTACTGTATTTTCAGCAACAGGAAACCTGAATTTCTCGATCTGTAGAAAAGGAGGATGATTACATGAAGAAAAGACTTTTTATCCTTGCGGTTACTCTGGTATCCATGACATTGTGGGGCTGCTCACAAAACGATGACAGCCTTAAGGATAAGCTGGAAGAGAATGCTCAAGAAGATATCACGGATGATGAAGGGGCTGACTATGAGGCCGACGGTGAAGAAACAGTGAAGAAGGCTTACGTCCGTGCGATAAAGGAATTCTATGATGATCATGTGCTTCCTGACGGGACCGATGTGACTGATGACATATCCGATATTGGCCCCTTTTCCGACAACAGTTTTGCTGTGTATGATATCGACGGTGACGGAGAAGAAGAGCTTGATATAAGGTTTGTGTCGACTGCAACGACAGCTGCTCTTGAATGCATATACGGTTATGATAAGGAGACAGGCAGGCTCTATGAAAAGCTTACCGGTTATCCTTCGATGCAGTATTATACTTATGGATACATGAAACAGCTTGATTCTCACAATCAGGGAGTATCAGGCGATTTCTGGCCCTATTATCTTATAAGGTATGACGATGAGAAAGACAGCTTTGAATATGTGGCTTATGTCGAAGCGTGGGATGGTAACTCATATCCAAAAGATATGGATGGGAACAGATTTCCCGCAAAGTATGACAAGGACGGTGACGGCTTTATATTTTACCTGACCGAATGCGAAGAACCGTATGATCATCTGACAGACACTCCTCTTGACTATAATGAGTTGAGATCGTGGCTGTATGAGAATATGTCATATACGGATTCCGCAACCGGTCTTGAGTATATGGCAGAACGTATATATCTTCCATTCCATGGCTTTTTTGAAGAAGATATCAGTGCTTACGAAGAGAGCGAACATATACAGACGGATGTTGATCCGGCTGAGTTTACCAAGTTCACGCTTAAGGATATGACCTTCTGGCTGGCCGATGAATATCTTGACAAGGTAACCGTGGAAGAAGATGATGACAGCTACACCTTCTATCATACAAGATCAATGGAGGCAATGAGGGAGGAATATCCGGATGAAGATTTCAAGGGTGGATACCTATTCTCGATATGCGCTCTGAAGGACAGTGATAGTGTATATGATTCTGAATCCTATGTGTATTACGGGAGTGCACCGACATCCGATGACGGGACAGACTATTATCACTATTTTGCTTTCCGCCCGACCGATATGCCGGGAGCCGGCGGTAACGACAGTATATCCGAGTATCTTGAGATGGAGTACATGTGCAATCATATATATGAAGAAATAGAAGATATGGTTGAGATCGATGATAATCCCGTTTTGGGTATTGGCGAAGCTGAAGAATCGGATGCAGCAGAAAACAGCAGCACGTCTGACAAGGGATCAGGAGACAAGGAGGAAATGAAGGAAGCATACCTTGGTGCTGCCAAGACCTTCCTTGAGGAGCATAAACTTCCGGACGGAAAGGATTTAAGCGAAGATATTGCAGAATTCTCAACATTTGATGAAAACAGGTTCGCCGTATACGACGTCGACGGGGATGAAGAGGAGGAACTTGTCATCCTGTTCACATCAACTTACCATGCAGGTTATGTCGGATACATTTACGGATATGATGACAGGACAGGTGACCTGTATAAAGAGTTTTCCGGATATCCGGTGATCGATTTTTATTCCCATGGATGTCTTAAGGAAATGGATTCCAGCAACCAGGGGGTATCGGGCAGCCTTACACCCTACACTCTCCACCGCTATGATGCGGACAGGAAGAAATATGAAGCGCTCGGCCATGTCAGTGCCTGGGACGGCAATCAGTATCCGGAGGATATGAACGGGAAGAAATTTCCGGCCAAATATGATAAAGACGGCGATGGGATGATATATTATGTTACAAGCTGCGAATCGCCGTATTCGGATATCCTTGACAATCCGGTCGATTACGAAGAGCTTAGTGCGTGGCTGTTCGAAAATATGAAATATCCGATACCGGGAACGAAATATGAGGATATGGCTGCCAAGATATCGGTACCTTTCCGGTATGTTACAAAGGAGAACATAGCTGAATATGAGGACAGTGACCTGTTCGTCACCTTACCAGATCCCGATGAATTTACAAGGTTTGATATAAAGGATATGACCTTCTGGCTGCCCAACAGCTTCATGGAAAAGGTGGTCGTAAAAGGCGGAGGAGATTACTATACCTTCTATCATAAGAGATCGCTCGACAAATACAGAGAAGAATATCCCGATGATGAGTATCCGGGCGGATACCTGTTCAGGATCAGTGCGCTCGATGATGATGCCGAGGTATACAGTTCCGAAAGCTTCCATTATTATGGCAGTTCGCCATCGGATGACGGGAAGACCAAGTACTACAACTATGTGGCATTCATGCCTACGGATGTTCAGTATTTTGAGGGCGACAAGGAGTGCGCACGCGAATATGTGGAGATCCAGTACCAGTGTGAAGACGTACAGGAACAGATAAAGAACGGGGTCAGGTTCTCCAGGCTTCCCAACTTTGTTGACTGATAAGAAGCGGGGCAGAATAACAAAATTTACTCTTGTATTTTAAGACATTAGAGGTTACAATAGTGGTTGCGTAAGTCTGCGCGTATTTTGCGCGCTTGAACATTATATTTTTTAGGAGGAATGTAATATGGCAGTAAAAGTAGCAATTAACGGTTTTGGTCGTATCGGTCGTCTTGCTTTCAGGCAGATGTTTGGTGCAGCAGGTTATGAGGTAGTAGCTATCAACGATCTTACAACACCTAAGATGTTAGCTCATCTTCTTAAGTACGACAGCGCACAGGGTAAGTATGCACTTGCTGATAAGGTATCTGCAGGTGAGGATTCAATCACTGTTGATGGCAAGACACTTAAGATCTACAAGGAGCCCGATGCAAATAACTGCCCTTGGAAGGAACTTGACGTAGACGTTGTTCTTGAGTGCTCAGGTTTCTATACATCTAAGGAGAAGGCTCAGGCACATATCAATGCCGGCGCTAAGAAGGTAGTTATCTCTGCTCCTGCAGGTAATGATCTTCCTACTATCGTTTACAATGTTAACCATAAGACACTTACCAAGGATGACAAGATCATCTCAGCTGCTTCATGTACAACCAACTGTCTTGCACCTATGGCTAAGGCTCTTAATGACCTTGCTACCATCAAGTCAGGTATCATGAGCACGATCCACGCTTACACAGGTGATCAGATGATCCTCGATGGTCCTCAGAGGAAGGGCGATCTCAGGAGGTCACGTGCAGGTGCCATCAACATCGTTCCCAACTCAACAGGTGCTGCAAAGGCTATCGGCCTTGTTATCCCTGAGCTTAACGGCAAGCTCATCGGTTCTGCTCAGCGTGTTCCTACCCCTACCGGTTCAACAACTATCCTTGTTGCTACAGTAGAGAAGAGCGTTACCAAGGAAGAGATCAATGCAGCTATGAAGGCAGCTTCAAATGAGTCATTCGGTTACAATGAGGAAGAGATCGTTTCTTCAGATATCGTTGGATCAACTTATGGTTCAATCTTTGATGCAACCCAGACAATGGTTGGCGCTGACAATCTTGTACAGGTTGTTTCATGGTATGACAACGAGAACAGCTACACATCTCAGATGGTTCGTACTATCAAGTACTTCGCTGAGCTTGGCTAATATTTTGGAATAAACGAAAACACTGAGCCCGGTCTTATGACCGGGCTTTTTTGTGCTTTAATATTAAGGGGAAATGCATTATAATAATCTTGTTTGCACGAAGTCCTAAAGGGACATGCTGTAGGGAGGTGAGCCTATGGTTGCTAAAGAATTTTACGATACCGGTTACGGTGGCAGGATGCCTGCGGGACTGCCGGGAGGTTTTTTTGTATATGAGGCAGCCGGCGATGAGAAGATAGTCTATGCCGGCCCCAACGTAGTAAAGCTTTATGGCTGTGATTCCTTCGAAGATTTCCTTGATTATACACACGGGACATTTGAGGGTATGGTTGATCCCGAAGATTATCACAGGATACAGAATCAGATACAGGCTCAGACCCTTTTCGGAGAGAAGAGACATGATTATGTGCGCTACCGCATAATCACCAAGCAGGGCGAGATCAGATACATAGAGGATTTCGGACACCTGCTACATTCCGAGAACGGCAGGAGCTACTTTTTTGTTTTTATAGTGGATGTCGACCAGAACGAGTTCCTGAATCATAACCGCAATTCACTGGCTGAAGCTGAGATACTGTCATCAAATAACGAGATAGATGAACTGACGGGATTGTTCAACATGTCGTTTTTCTATCACAAGACCCAGATGATCCTATCTTCTCCCGAAGGCCGCAGGCAGGATGTATCCTTCATACATTTTGATATTCCCAATTTCAAGCTCTACAATGAACGCAACGGTTTCAGGCTGGGTGATGAGCTCCTGCGTGATTTTTCAAAGGTGATCAGGGATGCCTTTCAGGGTTCGACCATTGCCAGGTTTTCGGATGACCACTTTGTCGTATGTGCCGTGGGGGACAGGAAGGACATCATCAACAGAGTGGAGACGGTATACAAGAACATGCTCCTGTCCGAGGACACAAGCAAGAAGGTAAGGATAAAGGCAGGTATTTATTACCTCGACGACAGAAGAGCGGAAGTGGGCCTTGCCTGTGATCATGCGAGGCTTGCATGCAATTCCATAAAGGGAAGGCACGATGTCAATTACTGTGTTTATGATGAGATGCTGCGGGAGAACATGCGTAAGCAACAGTATGTCGTCGATCATATTGACGAGGCCATCGAGAAGGAGTATATCAAGGTCTTCTATCAGCCGGTAATAAGGGTAAAGACAGGGCAGATATGCGGATATGAAGCACTGGTCCGATGGATCGATCCCAATATAGGCATGCTCTCGCCGGGTGATTTTATAGACACTCTTGAGCAGTTCCATCTTATCCATCTTGTTGATAAGTATGTGATCAAGAAGGTGTGTCAGGACTACAGGATGCTGTTTGATGCGGGCGAGCCAATGGTTCCGGTTTCCGTGAACATATCAAGGCTTGATTTTGAATTGTGCGATATATTCGGGATAGTGGAGGAGACCCGTAAGGAATACGATGTTCCACGCAGGATGATAGATCTTGAGATAACCGAGAGTGCCCTTAACGACAATGTGGGTTATATAAGGTCTGAATGCGACAAGATGCGTGCTCTTGGCTATCATATATGGCTGGATGATTTCGGCAGCGGATATTCATCCCTTAACACGATTGCCGAGTATAACTTCGATGTACTCAAGCTCGACCTTATATTCTTAAGAAGCTTCGATCATAATTCCAAGACGGCCAAGCTGATGGAATATATAGTTGAAGGCGTTAAGGGTATGGGACTTACAACCGTATGCGAGGGCGTTGAGAGCGATGACCATTACGCATTCCTTAAGAGGATAGGCTGTGAGCGGGCTCAGGGTTACTGCTTCGGTAAGCCCATGCCGCTTGATGAGACAAGAAGATTCACCCGGGACAAGGGGATGACCTGGGAAGACGAAAAACAGACAGAAGAGGTTTGAAATGAGCAATTTCGAGAATGAGATGAACAGGATGTTCGGTGGAAACCGGGCCAATTATTCGGTCGAGGATATAGAGGCGGCCAAGAGGCGGCAGAAGAAATACGGCGGTACCCTCTATGACAACCTGTCTGCAATAACACAGGGGAGAACCGGCCAGAAGCCGCTTGGTCCCATCATGGACGGAGCACAGGATATGCTTGCCGGGGCTTCTAAGAACGCTCAGGCAGCCATGGCGGATATAAACAGGATCGAGAGCAGCGTCAAGTCGAATGCCGATGAGATAAATAAGACATTAAGCGAGCTGAACAAGAACATCAAGTCTGATTTTGAATTCTCTTCGCCAAAGTCAGTAAAGCCGGGACTTACGGATGATCCGGGTCTGCTTGAAAAATACAACGGCCTTTCGGACAAGCTTAAAGAAAAGGTCTTCGGCCAGGATGATTATATAAAGAAGCTTGTGATCGCCTTCAAGAGGCCTCTTGTTTCCGAAAGGGACAATAATGATGCCCTGAACAGTATATATATAACGGGACCATCCTGCAGCGGAAGGCATTATTCGCTTTCCCTTATAACACAAGAGCTTGCGGACCGCAGGGTGCTTACGGACGGTGGTATATATAAGATGGACTTATCCCTGTATCCCACACCTGCGGAGGAGAAGCTTTTTGTACAGGACCTGTATTCAGCCCTTAAGAGTAAGGAGCCCGTTGTCCTCTTTGAGAATTTTGCCTCCTGCAATGTTGCCTTTCTTGCAAGGCTTGCCGACCTTGCATCCACCGGTGAGAGCAGGCTTAACGAGAGATATGTGATGCAGAACGGCCAGCTCGTGGGTGTGGCCAATGCCCTTGCGGGCGAGACGGTCGGTGCTCTTGAGGCACCGGGTAAGTACCTTGTCTTTCTGGGTGATGAGCCTGTATCCAAGCTTGCGGATATAATGGGTGCACCCTTTATCAATTCTCTGGGTGATATATGCTCCACCGCAGTCCTGTCGGATGATGCGATCGCTTCCATAGGCAGGGAATTGAATGAAGGGCTTAAGGCCCGCGTTAAGAAACAGCTTGGATGTGAGCTTGACATAGATGCAAGTTATGATAAATATGCCATTTCGTGCAAATCCCGCGGCAGGGCTCTTAAGGGAGTTATAGATGCTTACGATGAAGCGCTTACCGCATTGGCTGAATACATGCTTGAGAGTGATGATGGCTTAAGCGGGCAGGTGGGCATTGCCAGTGACGAAGACGGAGCGAAGATAGTATCGGGAGAGAAACGGCTGCCGATGAGCGAGTATCTGCCCGGTGGATACAGCGGTGAACTTGAAGCTGTTGAGAAAGAGCTTGAAGGAATAGTCGGCCTTACCGAAATAAAGAACTATATCCACGGCCTCAAGGAATATTACGAAGTTCAGAAGAGAAGGCGTGAGGAAGGCCTTAAGGCAGGCGAGCTTAACCGCCACATGATCTTTACGGGTAATCCCGGAACAGGTAAGACGACCATAGCCCGTATCGTGTCCCGCTATCTTAAGGCTATCGGTATTCTTTCGGGCGGCCAGCTTGTTGAAGTATCGCGAGGCGATCTTGTGGGCAGGTATGTGGGACATACCGCTCCCCTTGTAAATCAGGTGGTAAAGTCAGCCATAGGAGGCGTCCTCTTTATAGACGAAGCCTACAGTCTTTACAGGGGAGATGAGGATTCCTTCGGGCTTGAGGCTATTGATACACTCGTTAAGGCGATAGAGGATAACCGTGATAACCTTATAGTCATCCTTGCGGGTTATTCCAAGGAGATGGAGGACTTTCTTGAGGCCAACTCCGGACTCAAGAGCCGTTTTCCCAATATAATCGATTTTCCGGATTATACAGGTGAAGAACTTCTTGCGATCGCCCATATAACGGCTAAGTCCAAGGGCTATTCAATAGATAAGGAGGCTGAGAAGCCCCTGCTTGATTTCTTTAACGCAACCCAGTTAAGCAATGCACGTGAAGCCGGCAACGGCCGTCTTGTAAGAAATAAGATCGAGGAAGCCATATTAAACCAGTCCCGCCGCCTTGTTGCCGAACCGGATGCGGATATGTCGCTGCTGCTGGCAGGTGACTTTGAGCTGGGGCAGTGAATCATGTGAGGTTTTTTGAAAGACACCATATTTCGCACTGTATTTTGATATGAATGTATGATATAATACAAGGCGTCGGCTGTGGCCGGCGCTTTTCTGTGGCTATGCGCAGGCTACAGAATCCGTTAGCCCGTACGGTAAACGGGTAAATAAAAATACGAGGAGGACATGGATATGTCATTAAACAAGAAGAGCGTTGACGATTTTAACGCAAAGGGCAGAAGAGTGCTTGTAAGATGTGACTTTAACGTTCCTTTAAAGAACGGTGAGATCACCGATGAGACACGTATCGTAGCTGCACTTCCTACAATCAATAAGCTTATAAAGGACGGAGCCAAGGTTATACTTTGCTCACACCTTGGAAAGGTTAAGGAAGGCCCCAATGAGAAGGAGAGCCTTGCACCTGTTGCCAAGAGGCTTTCAGAGAAGCTTGGCAAGAACGTTAACTTCGTGGCTGATTATAATGTTACCGGTGCTGATGCAACGAAGGCTGTTGCTGACATGAAGGACGGAGATGTTGTTCTTCTTCAGAATACACGTTTCAGGGGCGAAGAAGAGACCAAGCCTCAGAAGGCCGGCGAAGGCTTCGCGAAGGAGCTTGCAGAGCTTGCTGATGATTATGTATGTGATGCTTTTGGTTCGGCTCACAGGGCTCATGCATCTGTTGCAGTCGTAACCAAGTATATTACCGAGAAGGGCGGTACCAATGCGGTTGGATACCTTATGCAGAAGGAGATCGATTTCCTGGGCAACGCGGTTGAGAATCCCGTTCGTCCTTTTGTTGCTATCCTCGGCGGCGCCAAGGTGGCAGACAAGCTCAACGTTATCGACAACCTTCTTGAGAAGGCTGATACCCTTATCATTGGCGGAGGTATGGCATTTACCTTCCTTAAGGCTAAGGGCTATGAGATCGGTAAGTCTCTCGTAGATGATGAGAAGATCGATTACTGCAAGGAGATGATGGCTAAGGCCGATAAGCTTGGAAAGAAGCTTCTCCTTCCCGTTGATACCGGTATTGCAAAGTCATTCCCGGATCCCATCGACGGACCCGTTGATGTAAGCTATGTTGATTCAAGCGCGATCCCTGCTGATATGGAAGGTCTTGATATAGGTCCCAAGACACAGGAACTCTTCGCTGATGCAGTTAAGTCAGCCAAGACTGTTGTATGGAACGGACCTATGGGTGTATTCGAGAATCCTACTCTTGCCAAGGGTACTATTGCAGTTGCCAAGGCTCTTGCCGAGACAGATGCTACTACCATCATCGGCGGCGGTGATTCCGCAGCAGCATGCAACCAGCTGGGATTCGCTGACAAGATGAGCCACATCTCAACAGGCGGCGGCGCTTCACTTGAGTTCCTCGAAGGCAAGGAACTTCCCGGTGTTTACGCAGCGGATGACAAGTAATCAGTATTAAATATTCTAAGAAATAACCAGGAGGACATACACTATGTCAAGAAGACGTATAATTGCCGGCAATTGGAAGATGAACAAGACTCCTTCCGAGGCCGTAGAACTTGTAGAAACACTTAAGAACCTTGTAAAGAATGACGATGTTGATGTTGTATACTGCGTACCCGCGATCGACATCTGCCCCGTAGCTGAGGCAATAAAGGGTTCGAATGTACAGCTTGGTGCCCAGAACTTCTATATTGAAGATAAGGGTGCATACACAGGCGAGATATCAGCTCCCATGCTTAAGGATGCCGGAGTTAAGTACATCATAATCGGTCACTCTGAGAGAAGGGACATTTTCGGAGAGAACGATATCCTCATCAACAAGAAGGTTAAGAAGGCATTTGAAGCAGGACTGTCACCGATCCTTTGCTGCGGCGAGTCTCTCGAACTGCGTGAGGCAGGCGTATATGCCGACTGGATCAAGAGACAGATCAAGTGGGACCTTACAGGACTTAGTGCAGATCAGGTCAAGAACCTTGTTATAGCTTATGAGCCCATCTGGGCAATCGGAACAGGTAAGACCGCTACGGCTGATCAGGCAGAAGAGGTATGCAAGCTCATCCGCGATTACATCGCTGAGCTCTATGATGCAGCAACGGCAGATGCAGTCCGCATCCAGTACGGCGGATCCATGAACGCGGCCAATGCAGCTGAACTTCTCGGTAAGCCTGACATTGACGGTGGACTTATAGGCGGAGCTTCACTTAAGCCTGATTTTGGTCAGATCGTTAATGCCTGATCCAGGGTATTTGAGAGAGCAAATATAATATATACATATTATATATAGAAGAAATGCGTTAATTGCGGCACCGATATTATACGGTGCCGCAGTTTTTTATAAAATATAAAAAAAATATAAAAAAATAATGAATTATTTTGAAAACGGTGTTATAATTCTAAATGAGACTCCGTGTCCAAAAATAAAAAAAATATAAAATTTTTGGACCTTTTAAATAAAGCGGCGAGTCTTTATAGATAAAAGGGTGTATTATACCCTCTTTAGTGCGTTTTATCAAAACAGCCAAGTGATCGGGAAAGGATCAGTAAAGGAGAAAACTATGAGAAAGATCAGGAAAAGGTTAAAAACCACAATTGCGATGTTAACGCTCATCGCAACGGTAATCGAGACCGGTTTCTCGTCAGTAGCGGTTTATGCTGCAGATGTCATAACTGACGACCCCACTGAGATCAATATTGATATTGATGACAGTGTGGTAACAAATGACGCAGTAGTGGAGGATGATGTTCAGGTTGATTCGGTTGTAGTTCAGGACGATTCGGATCTGACAGAGTCGGTTGATCTTACGGAGTCGGCTGATATTACGGAATCAGATGACCTGACCGAGACAGCTGATGACAGCAATGAGACGGAAGGTTCCGCTTCACTTAAGGATGGCGAGTTAAATGTATCCGCCAGTGGAATATCCGGCTCGGGATTTGATGATGTTTCAATCTATATAGATACCACCAATCTCGATAAGAAGGATAAGTTCCAGGTTAAGTTCACGGGTCCCGACAGCGCTGTTTATAATCCGGTACTCGGTGATGACCT
>JAILCT010000158.1 GCA_024690425.1 Lachnospiraceae bacterium
GGAGTTCGCTGACGGCGGCAAGGCTAAGGTTCAGAAGGCAATGGATAAGCTCGTTGCCAAGCAGAAGAAGACTCAGGAAGAGGCTGACGCTATAATGGCCAAGTTCAAGACAGGTCTTAATGATATCTGTGTTGATGCGGACCTTATCGTTGAGGCTGCTCTTGAAGTGATGGATATCAAGAAGGAATGCTTCAAGAACCTTATGGAGAACATCGTTAAGAATCCTGATTGTGTATTCGCTTCAAATACATCTTCGTTATCGATAACCGAGATCGGCGCAGGACTTCCCAAGCCCATCGTAGGTATGCATTTCTTCAATCCCGCACCTGTTATGAAGCTTATCGAGGTTATCGCAGGTGCCAACACTCCCAAGGAGCTTGTTGAGAAGGTTAACGAGATCTCAAGAGACCTTGGTAAGACACCCGTTCAGGTTAATGAGGCTCCCGGTTTCGTTGTAAACAGGATCCTTATTCCCCTTATCAATGAAGGTATCACGGTTTACGCTGAGGGCGTTTCAGATATCGAGGGTATCGATACTGCAATGAAGCTTGGATGTAACCATCCCATGGGTCCCCTTGAGCTGGGTGACTATGTAGGTCTTGATATCGTTCTTGCTATCATGGACGTTATCTACAAGGAGACAGGCGATCCCAAGTACCGTGCATGCCCTCTTCTTCGTAAGATGGTAAGGGCTAAGCAGCTCGGTGTTAAGACAGGCATCGGCTTCTACAATTATGCTGACGGCGGTAAGGTTCCCACAGATAAGTAAGATATTAATTTAACATAAACGGAGGAAGTATCATGGATTTTTCTTTATCAAAAGAACATGAAATGGCGAGACAGTTATTCAAGGATTTCGCCGAAAATGAAGTAAAGCCTCTTGCTCAGGAGATCGACGAGCAGCACAGGTTCCCCAGGGAGACTGTTGAGAAGATGGCTAAGTATGGTTTCTTAGGCATTCCCGTTCCCAAGGAGTACGGCGGACAGGGATGTGACATCCTTACATACGCTATGTGTGTAGAGGAGCTGTCTAAGGTATGCGGTACCACAGGCGTTATCGTATCGGCTCACACATCACTGTGTGTTGACCCTATCATGACTTTCGGTACCGAGGAGCAGAAGCAGAAATACGCAGTACCTCTTGCAAAGGGCGAGAAGCTGGGTGCATTCGGTCTTACCGAGCCCGGTGCAGGTACTGATGCACAGGGTCAGCAGACCAAGGCCGTTCTTGACGGAGATGAGTGGGTACTTAACGGTTCCAAGTGCTTCATCACCAACGGTAAGGAAGCTGACGTATATGTAATCTTCGCAGTAACAGGCAAGATCGAGAAGCGCGGCAAGATGATGAAGGAGATCTCAGCCTTCATCGTAGAGAAGGGAACTCCCGGATTTACATTCGGTACCAAGGAAAACAAGATGGGTATCTGCGGTTCTTCAACCTACGAGCTTATCTTCACCGACTGCCGTATCCCCAAGGACAACCTTCTTGGCAAGCAGGGTAAGGGCTTCAATATAGCAATGCACACTCTTGACGGCGGACGTATCGGTATCGCTGCTCAGGCTCTCGGACTTGCTGCAGGCGCTCTTGAGACAACCATCAACTATGTTAAGGAGAGGAAGCAGTTCGGACGTGCCATCGGTGCTTTCCAGAACACCCAGTTCCAGCTTGCTGACATGGCTACCAAGGTTGAGGCTGCAAGGATGCTTGTTTACAAGGCAGCCAGGGCTAAGGACCAGTACCAGAAGGATGGTAAGACATCCTACTCGGTAGAAGCAGCTATGGCTAAGTTATGCGCAGCCGAGGTTGCAATGGAAGTTACCACCAAGGCTGTTCAGCTTCACGGCGGTTACGGATATATCAAGGAGTACGATGTTGAGCGTATGATGCGTGATGCCAAGATCACCGAGATCTATGAGGGTACATCAGAAGTTCAGAGAATGGTCATCTCCGCGAACATACTTAAGTAAGACGCGACGAATTCAGACAGAAATGCGTTGGCTGCTTGCAGACAAAAGCATTTATGGATGAAGACGGAAGCAGTTGCAACGCAACTGCGCGATCGAAAATCCGAAGCGTTT
>JAILCT010000037.1 GCA_024690425.1 Lachnospiraceae bacterium
CTCCCATATCAGTAGTATGTACTCTATCTATATTTTCAATAAGTATATTATCCATTATATTTTCCTTTGAATATCTTTAATTGAAAAGAAAGAAATTATTACCGGTCGCCCCGAACGATCTGACGTACTGCTTTCGCGTACATATCCGCATGATTTATCGAAAATTCTCCGTGTCTTAAACCCTTCATGCGGTGCAGACCGGCGGAAGGGGTAATGTAGCAGATAGCTTCCGCAGACTTGAGTATCGTCCGGTTTTCCTTCTCCCCGACGTACATGTGTATCCCGGCGGATGATTCTTTAAGATCACCCTTCAGGGAATAAGCGGTATTTGCTTTCAGAAAGGCGATCATATCCTGCTTTTTTATCTGACGGGTATCATGGTAATAATCTTCAAACAGATCAGGTTTAATATGCAGAGACTTAAACTGAAGGCGCGCGAAATTCCTGTTTCCGATCAACCCGTAACAGCTTCCAAAAGCCGGAGTTATAAGCACATTTGTAAGTTTTGACGGGATCACGGATGCACTCTCAACAAGAGCATAGTCACAGATATCCCTTCGCTTTGACAGCATTTCAAGCAGTATCTGCCCGCCAAGCGAAAGCCCTCCGATCAGCCGGACCGAACCGGACAGTTTTTCATCAATGAATGAAATGATCTCGGATGCATTATCTTCGATCGTCGTAAACGGCCGATCACTTCCCGCATGTCCGTCAAGGATCGGAAGTATCACATGATATTCCGTTTCCAGGAGCTTTGCTGCTTCCCGATAGTTCCACCATGACAGCCCTCCGCCATGAAGCAATATGATCATATCTTTTTGACCTTTACCGTATTCTTTAAATCGCATTTTGCCCCCTTTTTCCATATCGAGTGGCTGCCATTTTTCCGGCGGAGATCATAACACCTGAATGTTCAAAGAAGCCCGTCCCTATTGTTGTTTCAGCTTCTTAATTCAACTATGAACATAATAATCAATATAGAGCAATTAGCACATTCTGTAAAGTAACGAAGCGAATCATAGCAGATATTCCTCGATATATGCCTTCATCACAGACGTGTCCAAAGGTTTATCAGCAGTCTCATGTAGAATGATAAGTTTTTTGCCGATAAGATATCCGTTTTTCTCATAGATAGATATCTTACTCATATTGTTCCTATAGTAAGATTCCTCACCCATCATTCCAAGGTGTTCTATAATCTTTTCTTCCAACGTTACCGTATTTAAAACCACAAAATCCGGACGCCTTGTAACTATTCTGTTCCCATCCATTAGTCGAAGCGGATACTCATATTTATATGGAATATTATATCTGTTCAGTGAATCTGCAATTATCTTCTCTGATTTTGACCTTACCCGCTCACCTTTTTCTGTTAGTATCTGACACTTAACATCGTCGTCATTTATTTTCCAAAGATCATAAGGTTCATTCTGCCACTTCTCGATATAATCTTCTCTTGACATAATGATCGGTTCTATAAGACATTTTCTAGCCGGATGTAGTTCATGGTATAATGACTCGGGACGACAGTAATCATATTTCATAAGTTTTTGCAACTGTTCTAACTTCTTTTCCTTATCGTGTACAAGTGTGAGCATTTCTTCATAATAATCACAATTTGCCATCTCCTCGATTGTCTGTCTGCAATCCTTCCCCAGATACTGCTTATCCGCATAATACCGGAAACTATTTCCTTTTGTTACACATCGAAGTTTTCCCTGTGGAAACGTCTTGTCCCTTCCGTTTCTTTTTACCTTTAATCTCTCCTCTAACTCCTTTTCCAATTCATTCATTTTCCTTATTTCTTCGTCAATCTCATTTTTTATCAGTTTTGTGTTCATGATCCTCCTCCTCCTCATATATAGATTGTAGGTATAAATAACCTAACAGCCAGTTAGGCCTTATGCCTCTCATTGTTTAAGCTGTATGATAGATGAGCATTGGTGTGACCGAATTCTCCTTGGTCCCTTGGGCGACCGTAAGAAAGCCAGTCAGCCAGCTTATCATCTGCAGCCGTTCGATTTATGTAGGTTGGACTGCTACACGCATGTCCGCTTGATACCCCAGGAGATTGAATAAGCAATGAGGAATGCTGGATACCATGCAAATTCAATCTATGGAGGTATTTATCATGTACAACGCAGTAGGTATTGATGTCTCAAAGGGCAAGAGTACCATCACTATCATCAGACCCCAAGGTGTGGTCATACGTAAGCCCTTTAATGTATCCCATTCAGTAAAAGAACTGAGAGACCTTACAGGCTATATAGCCTCGCTGGATGGTGAAACAAGAGCTGTATGTGAATGCACCGGACGATACCACGAACCTGTATTGAAGGCATTCTCTGAAGCTCATATCTTTATCTCCGCCGTTAATCCCAAACTTGTTAAGGGTATGGGTGAAAATACCCTCCGTAAGATCAAAACCGATCCTGCTGATGCCAGAAAGATTGCCAAGTATGCTCTTGACAACTGGGCTGAACTGCGACAGTATTCAAGCATGGACGATACACGTGAACAGCTAAAGGCATTAAATTCGCAGTACAGTTTTATACTCAAGCAGCGCACCGCTGCGAAGGCCAACCTCATATCTCTTCTGGACAACACCTACCCCGGAGTGAACAAATTATTCGAAAGCCCGGCACGTGATGACGGATCTGAGAAATGGGTTGATTATGCATACTCATTCTGGCATGCTGACTGTGTTCGTAAGATAGGCCTTAAGGCTTTCTCAGAACGTTACAGCGCGTTTTGTAAGAAGCATCACTACTGTGTCAGGAAGAACAAGGCCCAGGAGCTTTTTGAGGCTTCTAAGGAGCTTGTAACTGTCTTCCCCAAGGACAGTACATATAAACTTCTCATACAGCAACAGATCAATCAGGTGAATCTGTTATCAGGCCAGCTTGCTGCCATCCGTAAAGAGATGAATGCGCTTGCTTCCACCTTGCCGGAATACACCACCGTAATGGGAATGTACGGCATAGGTGAAACCTATGGTCCGCAGCTTATAGCCGAAATCGGAGATATCACGCGTTTCCATCATCGTGAAGCTCTTACAGCTTATGCTGGTGTGGATCCGGGTGCTAACCAGTCCGGATCCCGTAATCAGAAGAGCAATAATGCCTCTAAAATCGGCTCATCAAAGCTCCGTAAAACATTATTCCAGATAATGACAACGCTGCTTCAAAACAGGCCCGAAAACGAACCTGTATATCAGTTCCTCGATAAAAAACGTTCCGAGGGAAAACCATACCTTGTATATATGACGGCAGGTGCTAACAAGTTCCTGCGCATCTATTACGGCAAGGTTAAGGCACATCTACGAGAGTTGGAACAGGATCAAGAAACTGCTGAGTAACAAGCTCTTTGATCATCCGTCCGTTGGATCGGCATATCCTGGCGGTCTATTTGTTGTACATAATTTTCAAGGTTCAAACTTTTTTCAATTAACTATTGACTTTTTATTAGTAGGCTTTAAGTGGAGGTTATCTTACCACATCCGGGATATTTTTTTTGTGGTTTAGTGAGACATTATCACTTTTGGTTTATACAAATGGATCGACAGCCTGAGGTTCGGGTTTAAGCCGCAAAAGCATTAAAAACGATGTTCGGGATAAAGCGCTAAGAGGATAGGCGGGTATTCGCCCCGGTGGCAAAGAACAACAAGAAATGGAGAAGTCTCTACAAGAAGAGAACCGGGGTGGAACGGGGACTCCGGCGAAAATAATAATTGAAAATGGCCAGACAGAGCATATCTGCAAGATGTATGCGTCATATATCCGGAATGATGCAGAGGTTTTTGAAGACAGGGGTGGGTGGAGGGATGTATATCCAAAAGCATAACCCCTTTGGGAACCGCCCGACAAGATATGCCGCTTACGTATCCTAAGCGCGCAGGGGGTGAACAAATCGTTCGTGAACGCCCTGTGCGCATAGGATACGTTAGCGGAGAGCTTGGCGCAGGCGTGTTCCATGGGTTTGCGTTGGATATGCATTCCCCACCCGCCCTGTCAAAATAAAAAGCAACCAAAAGCAAACATAAACAAGCAGAAGAACGCAAAAGAATGCAGAAGAACGCAGAAGAACGTAAAAGAAAGCAAAAGAACGCAGAAGAACGCAGAAGAACGCAGAAGAAAGCAGAAGAACGCAGAAGAACGCAGAAGAATGCAGAAGAATGCCGGGTGCTATGCTGCCGGTTGATAACAGGGGGGTCAAACCTGTAACACTATATCTGAAATGCATACAGCGAAAAACATTCACGAAAAACATTCAATAAAAATGAAGATAGCCATTATCTCCGTGATTTGATAAAATATGGGAGAAGATCATATAATGATCGTTTTGAGCAGGAAAAGCCGTTTGGTCTTTTGGCGTTGATATCATAATATAGTTTTGATAAAAAGGAGAAAAGCATGGATAACAAGACAACAGAGCTGTTAAGGGCATTGGAAAACTCGCTGAAGGGAGAAGAAGGAATAGGCGAGCTTTCTATATTTACTGCCGAGGAGCTGGGGGCGCCAATGGATATCCTGAGAGTGGAGATATCAGGATTCGGGGTGGATTTCGTCAGTGTTCTCGGCGAATTTTTCTTTATGCCCTTTGAGGAAACGGACATATTGTATTTTACTTCGGTAATAACCATTACCGGCACGCTTGAAAAGGATGCTGTGCCCGATATGACCGAAGCGGTCTCCCGGATGAATTATTATCTTCCGTTTGGATGCTTTGCCATTGGAGAAGAGGATAAAAATCTGATCTATAAGTACACGGTGCCTGTTATGTCCGAAAACGATGAGGAAAAGAAGAAGTTCATAGCCGGGGCCTGTGACAGCGCAATAGGCATGGCTGAGAATTTTGAAGGTTATCTGAAGCTTATATTGAGAAATGAGATGAGCGTTGAAGAAGTATTGGAAATGTTCAAGAATGGCCGGAGATGAGGTGAATTATGGGAAAAAATGTTCAGGGTGAATCATTTCTTCGCAGAACTACCGCAAAAGGACAGGAGATATCTTCCGTATCCGAGACCATGACAACTGCCTCCATGTCGGTAAGATCGGTAGAGGATCAGGCCCGGGATGCGGCATTTTCGAATATAAAGTCTCCGGTTATGAGGAAGCTTTCCGGAGCTGCTGTAACAGTCCCTCAGACAGCTCCCACTGTTTTGGAGATGGAGACTGCATATAATGATGTTGAGCTTAAGATGTCATCAAATTCCATCAAAAGGAAAAAGAAGGCAGAGCAAGCCGGGAAAAGGTTTGATCAGCAAAGAGAGCTTTTGACAAAGGCTGCGCCTGTAAAGCAGCCGCTGGCTGATAACGCTGCTGTTGCAGCAAAGCTTAAGGCGCTTGATATATCCGGCTTGATGCATCAGGATTCGGGCAAGAGCGGGTATGAAAGGCTTCTTGCAAAATACCAGGAGATAATGCAGGAGCTGGATTATATAGATGATTATGAGGCATATGTACAGGGACGTCTGGATAATGAGCTTCCGGGACTTCAAAACGGAGATCCCGGGATCGAAGAGATCCGTAAAGAACAGGCAAAGTTAAAAACCCTGTATGATATCAGGGCCTATTATGATGTTCTCCAAAGTCTGCTTAAAAATAAATATTATTCCCTTCTTCCGCAGGATGAAATGGAAAAGCTTTCATATGTAGAGCTTAGAAAGAGACTGTATAAGCTTTATGAGGACGGAGATCCTTCGAAAGCTGACCTGATCAGCTACTATCAGGATCTCATACGTTTGAAGATGCTTGATCTGAGTAAAGAGGGAAATGCTGTTTTGAGAGAGAAACAGTATTATGATGAGCTGGATCCTGCTCCCCGTGTAAAGGAAGATAAAAGAAAACCCGCAGAGGTCATGAAAAAAATGGGTAAGCTCTACGAAAAGCTGGAAGAATACACCATTTCAGCCAAACACCTCTGTGACGCAGGAACCATTGAGATGTATAAAAAGAAGTTCCTGGAGACTTATCTTGATGATTTTAATAAATTCAGCGCTGATCCAAGGGTCGATCTTACAAGACCGCCTCTTAACAGGCTAAATGCCGCGTTTCGCGATTATTTACAGCCCGGGGGAGCAGCGCTTTCAACACAGGACACATTGCATCAGATAGTCCTGTCCGTAAAACCGAAATTTGATGATGAGATCAAAAGAAGCGCGGATACTACTCCCGGGATACATTTGACCCCGGAGCAGATGTCCGGAATACATGAGCTGGGAGCCTATGTGTTGCAGATGGGAATTGAAAAGAACAGGATACCCTTTGTGAATAATCTGTTGCAGGCTCCTCCCGATCAGCAGCTTTTGATGTTTTATATCATGGAATGCGGTCTTCAAAGCATTTCTTTGGATGCCAGCTTTTTCACGGCTCTTAATAATTATCGACCGAATATCGAGATCTTCAGATATCAGGCTTCTTTTGAGAATCTTTCAAGAGCCATGCGAAAAGCCATAAAGCTTAAACCCGAGCTGGAAGCCTTCGGAAGGTTTCAGACAGAAATCTCTCAGGTTGATCAGATGGTTGAATATGACAGGGATCAGAATGATCCACGTGGTCTCCACAGGACTTTTGATGATAAAAAGCTGTCTGTAATACAGGCGATGGCCGGAAGAGGAAGACTTCTTCGGATGCTGTACAGAAATGCGGGACTACATGAGGATATGCCCGTGGATATGATAAGTGATCTTTCCTTGAGAAAAAGGATCATCGATGAATATAAAAAGATCGGAGAACTCTGCACGCGTCTTCGCGATATCGTGGATGCAGAAAACGCGGCAAATCCCGGAAACGCTCCTGCCGATCCGCAGCCGGACTATGATTCTCAGAGTCTCCGCAGCGGAAGAGCAGAGATCCCTGAAGCTGAGATTGTTCCGGGGAGCTTTGACATTGCCAAGGAGGGTATGGATTATTTAAAGGATTATGTGGTCGATGACGCCTATGGAACAGTTAATAATCTGATAAATGCCATAACGAAAGGAAGTCCCGGCTACCTTAATTCCGTTACGGGAACCATTTCAGGAATAACAGGAATAATAGGCGCAGTGGGACTCATAATGAATACGATATCCTTCGGAAAGTCATATGACGATCTTACCGCGGCAGATGCCTGGGTCCAGGGAGTATGGCTTGGCGGCAGTCTTATTGAAACCACAGGTTCTTTCCTTTATTCCGCCGGATCGATCACGGATCTCGTCGGAAATACGATGAAGTCTTTATCAGGTACGGCAGATCTGGGGAAAGAGATATTGTCCCACAGCGCAAATCTCTCTGCGGCTGCCGGAGCCTTTGCGATTGGAGCCGGAGTTATAAAAATGGGGGTATCCGGAGCTCAACTTGTCCGCGCCGGATTATCTGACAATGAGGTGAACAGATCGAGACTCGAGCTCAATAATACCCTTGCACAAAAGAGAATAAACGGCGATCCTATAACAGAGGACGAGGACAGACTTGAAAGATTCCTTATGCATCAGCAAAGGGAAGTAAATATACAGGAAGCATCTGCAGGAGTCGGAATAGTTACCGGAGCCATGGCTGCAGTCGCCGGCGGCCTTATGTTAGGGACCGTTACTGCTCCTGCCGGGGCGATACTCGGAATAGTTACAATGGGTGTGGATGTTATAACCAGGATTTCCTGCTGGAGTGCGAGGAAGCATAATAAAAGGGTTACAGTCGACGAATATCTGCATTTGGATGATGCCGTTAATGCTGTTAAGAGCCGGCACGCAGATCAAAGGATAAGGAATAAAAAGGAAAGCGAACTGAAGGATATGGTCAGGGAGGAGATGCTGGCAATGATGGGATTTGCATCCAATGATGACTGCTTCAGATTCATATGCGAACAGATGGCAGAAACGCTTTATAAAAAAGCGGTTCTTGATCCCAATCCGGAACAGATGTATTCCGATGCTCTGAATTCAATGAGCATGCATGTGGACAGGTCAAAGAACAAGCCTTCATACCAGGCTATATTCACAAAGCTTATGAGTCAAGGGTAAACAGCACATGATCATTACCGGGATAACAAAAACAAACGAAAGCTATTTTCTTCCCTTCTTTCCCAGGGAGGTCCGGACCGGCGGGAACGATCTCATACGGGTCGGAGTGATAAATGATCAGGGAAAAAGCGTTGGAGCTCTTTCGGCGTTTGTGGACAGGACAGCTGCCAACATCGTATCTTTATATATACTTCCGGATCACAGAAGACAAGGCTATGGAAGGATGCTTATGGAATGGCTTCAGGATTCGCTTAAAGAACAGGGTATAGAAGCCATAAATGCGGAATTTCCGGCAGATGACGCATCTGAGGCATTTTCGGAAGCTATGGGTTTTGATCTGTTTGACGGCAGTCCTATTTACTGCGTTTCACTCGGAGAAGTGCTTCGTTCTCCTTTATATAAAAGGCAGATCGAAGGGAAAAAGGTGAAAAAAGCCAAAAGCATTTCTTCTCTTTCCTTACAGGAAAAAAAGATACTTGAACTAAAAATTGACATTGACGGAGCTGATCCTGAATGGAGTACGGCTGTGATCGCCGACGGGCGGTATTCAAGCGCGCTTCTTGCGAGCCCCGGCGAGACAGACGTGAGCATAATATATTTAGATTCAGACAGCGATGATCCGAGAGAGGTCATGTACCACATAAGAGCGCTGGTATTTAAGACCATAAAGAGATTTCAGGGCAACAGAGACGCAGAGTTCAGGTTTGTCACCTCGAATGAGAGCAAGGCAAATGATCTTGCGGGACTCCTTGGAGGAAGAAGACATATCCATTTAACAGGGTATTTCAGGCATGCCGCAAAGCTTCTATAGAGAGATCTGCAGCTAAATAGCATGGATGATATGAGATAAATGATCGGAGACGGACGTGAATGACATCAGGAATGAACGGCTGGTAATATTTATCAGCACATTGGCTGGAATAGCCTGCATATTGCAGAATATTTTTGGGGGCTGGGAATTATGGGTCCTGCCAATAGTGGCGATCACAATGATAGCCTTATGGTGGTTCCATTTTACCGAAAGACCCGATCAATCCATAAGGATAAACATATGCTTTGTTTTTTCCGCATTCCTTGTATTCTATCACGGGATACATAAAACAAGTCTTTATGAGGTGTCGGTTGCGACAGCCCTTTTTTTGGCCACGTTCATGATACTTGACAATGTGTACAGATTAAATGTGATCTTTGCGGAATACATTATTGTGATGATAATACAGTTCGTATTTCTAATAAGGGATCAGGAGGTCCTGGATGCGTTCACTAAAATGAGGATAGCATTTCATATCGGCGCCGTGATATCCATGTATATATTCAGCCGTATAACTGTCAACAGAAATATAGAGGAAAAGCAGAGAGTGCAGGAATGGCTGGGAGCAGTGCAGGAAAACGATCTTGCCTTGGAGGATTTTCTGTCCAATATCTCTCACGAGCTCAGGACTCCCATAAATGTTATAAACGGGATGACAAAGCTTATGCAGAATGATAATGACTGCAGTGAGCTGGCTTCGATATATGAGGCCGGGATAAGGCTTGCGCATCAGGTAGAGGATGTCCAGGATTATACTGAGCTCAAGCAGGATGATATGCTTCTTGAGGAAGAGAATTATATGTGCGCATCCCTGATAAATGACGTGATCTCAAGCTATATGGCGGATCAGAAAAAAAACGATCTGGAATTGATCGTGGACATCTCTCCTTCCTTACCTGCAATGCTGAAGGGAGACGTAAAAAAGCTGCATAAGATATTCAGGCATCTTCTGGAGAATGCGGTCAAATTCACAAAACGTGGAGGTATTTTTATAAAAGTATTCTCTATATCACAGGAATACGGTATCAATCTGATAATCGAAGTATCCGACACGGGCATGGGGATGACGCGGGCGGATATATCCGGCGTTTCAAAGGGAATGTATCAGGCTGATAAAAGCAGGAATCGAAGCACCGGCGGGATCGGGACAGGACTGCCTATCGTATACGGTTTTACGCATAAGATGGGGGGCTTTGTAAATATAAACAGTTCAAAGGGGAGCGGCACAACCGTGCGTATATGCATCCCGCAGCAGGTGGTGGATCCGTCTCCTTTTTTGTCATTAAAAGACGGCTGCGGAGAGAATGTGGTATTCTACAACAAGGTTGAGAAATACAGGGTTCCGGAGGTAAGGGATTATTACATAGAAATGGCGGCGGATCTTGCCGATGGCCTGAATAATAAAATATATTTTGCCCGGGACATACGAAAGCTTGAACATCTCTTAAGTGAGACCGGAGCCACACATATTTTTACGGAGGAGGAAGAGTATGCCTCAGACAGGGATGCGCTTGATGCTCTATCCAAGCGGGGCTATAAGATCATTGTTTCATCAAAAAATGGCAACGGAGCCATATCATCAAGTAATATCCTTATGATACCAAAGCCTGTTTATGCTTTCCCTATCGTGCGGATCCTGAACGGAGATGAGGCTTTCGAGACAGACATTGATGAAAGAAAAGGAAAGATAAGATTTACAGGGACCAGAGCGCTGGTGGTGGATGATGAACCCATGAATCTTGTGGTCGCATCAGGCATACTCCGTGAATATAAAATGCTTGTTGAAACCGCGGAAAGCGGGAAGGAGGCTGTGGAAAAGTATAAGAAGGGAAACTATGACGTTATTTTCCTGGATCATATGATGCCGGAAATGGACGGTGTTGAAACCCTTAAGCAGATCCTGGGGATCGCCGATACCGGTGTCAGAAAGCCTGTAATGATAGCTCTTACAGCCAATACCCTGAGTGGAGCGAAGCAGATGTTTATCAATGAGGGATTTGACGGATTTATCGCGAAGCCGATAAATATTAGGGAATTTGAAAGAGTGATGAGAAATACGCTGTCGGAAGAGTTGATCAGATTTGAAGGGGGAAACAAATGAAGATAAGGAATCCCTTCAGGAGTTTTAAGGAATATATCTATGATCCCTCCGAGGATCTGAAGGACAGAGCCTTCATATTGTTTTCCGGGGTTGTATTATGCGCTTTATTCGCTGCTGTTCCGTGCGGACTCATAATGCGGGAGCCTCTTTCGGCAACGCTCACAACATTGATCGGAGCCATGTTTTTTGCCTTATATGTCCTGTACATATATAAAAAGAAAAAGATTAGACAGGCCCGTATCGTTATATCTGTCATTCTTGTCTTTATATTCTTTCCGGTAATATTTTTTACTAACGGCGGCGTATATGGGGGAGCTCCGATATGGCTGCTGCTTGGATGCCTTTATATGGTAATGGTGCTTGACGGCAGATCCCAGCTGATCATGAGCATATTAAATGTGATCGTTTTGATAATCTGCTGGATCATAGGCTATTATTTCCCGGAGCTTGTAATGGAATATTCCAGACAGGGAAATTTTATTGACAGCATTGCCGCTCTGATAATTGTGAGCAATGTTATTTTTGTAATGGTGAATTATCAGAACGGATTATATAAAAGGGAAAATGAGCTGGCAGAGAAAAAAGTAGAAGAGATCGAAGAAATGAGCAGGGCTCAGAATCGTTTTTTCTCGAGCATGAGTCATGAGATACGCACTCCTATCAATACAGTCCTTGGGCTTAATGAGATAATACTTCGTCAGGAAGACGCTTCGGAGGAAATACGGAAGGACGCCAAAAACATACAGGGAGCAGGCAGGATGCTGCTTGCCCTTATCAATGACATACTCGATGTAAGTAAGATCGAGGCCGGAAAGATGGATATCGTTCCGGTCAATTACAGTGTTTCATCACTTATATCTGAGATCGTTAATATGATATGGCTGAAGGCCGAAGAAAAAGGCTTGAGATTCACGGTCGATATAGATCCCGATGTTCCCGAGATCCTGTTTGGTGATGAGGTAAGGATCAAGCAGATACTTATAAATCTTCTGAATAATGCCGTTAAATATACAAAGGAGGGATCGGTCTCTCTTCATATAGAGTGTGATATTCCTGAGGAGAGATATGCTCTGTTAAAGATAAGCGTGTCTGATACAGGCATCGGCATCAAACCGGAGGCGATCCCTAACCTGTTCGATACTTTCAAACGTGTAGATCAGGAAAAGAACAGGAATATAGAGGGCACCGGTCTTGGACTTTCAATAGTCAGGCAGCTGGTCGACCTGATGGGCGGAGAGGTGACTGTCAACAGCGTTTATCTTCAGGGTTCAACATTTTATGTCACGATAAGACAGGGGATCACATCGGATAAGCGTATCGGCGATATTAATATCACAGGCGTCGGAGGCGTCAGGGAAGATGAGAAGTTCGAGCATATTTTTCGGGCGCCTGATGCCAGGATACTCATAGTCGATGATAACGAGATGAACCTGCAGGTAGAAGATAAGCTTCTTAAAGGAACTCTCATGCAGGTGGATCTGGCCCTTTCCGGACAGGAAGCCCTGAAGCTAACCCTTCATAATCGCTATGATGTTATTTTTATGGATCATATGATGCCGGAGATGGATGGCATCGAATGTCTGGAGCAGATCCGCAAACAGAAGGGCGGACTTAACAGAAGCGTTCCCGTCATTGCTCTTACGGCCAATGCAGGCAGCGAGAATATAGACCTTTACAACAATAAGGGATTTGACGGATATCTGGTCAAACCCGTATCAGGAAACCAGCTTGAAAGCATGCTTATCTCGCATCTTCCCGAAGACAAGGTCGCGCTAAATGAAAACAGCGAAGCAGCAGGTACTTTTATAAGCACTGCCGGAGGCTATGAAAAGAAAAAGCCGGTCATTATCGCAACAAGCAGCATGAGTGATCTTCCGCAGAGGACCGTGAAGGAGCTTGAGATATGGATAATCCCATATACGGTCATAACAAATGAGGGAGTGTTTTTTGACAATGTTGACATAGATTCCGAGGAGCTTGTCCGATATATGGGAGATGATCACAGGATAGTCTTATCCGAACCTCCGACAGAAGAGGCAATGATCGCCTTTTTCTCGGAGGGCCTGAAGAAAGCCCATCACCTGATATATATCACTTTGTCAACCGGCAACAGCAGGGAATACGGCAGAGCTAAAAATGCGGCAAAGACCTTTGAAAATGTTACTTTGGTCAATTCCGAACTGATCTCCAGCGCTACGGGGATACTTGTGCTCATCGCTTCGAGGCTGGCAATGCAGGGAATGCCCGTTGACAGGATAATATCAGAGCTTGAGAGATCAAAGGCCAGGATCAGAGGAAGCTTTGTGGTCAAAAACACGGATGTTATGGCAAAGCGCGGAAGGATCAGTCCATTTTTGGGTAATTGCCTGAATACATTAAGCCTCCGGCCGGTGCTCAGAATGGACGGAGATAAACTTGGCGTAGGCAGGTTGCTGTTCGGAAGTGAAAGAAAGTGCTATGAGAAATATATAAAATATGCGCTGCCGGCAGGCGCTGATCCGGACACCTCATTCGTGTTCATCACATATGCCGGCATGGCGGAGGAGGATCTGGTATGGATAGAAGAGAAGCTGCGGCTCAGAACAGGCTTTGATAATATCATCTTTCAAAAAGCCTCTGCGGGGATATCCTCAAATTGCGGTGAGGGCACGTTCGGGATCATATATATGATAAAAGGAGATCATAACTATAACATCAGTCCTTTTATCACCACAGGGTCTGAAGAGGATGCTCCAACCTCACCTGACGGCATGGTGATCGATCAGGATGATATCGAAGGCGGGCAGGCAAAAGAATGGTATGAGGGCATCAAAGGGATAGATATCGATGCAGCCATAGAAAACAGCGGAACTAAGGAAGCATTTCTGTCGGTATTAAAGATATATTATGACACATATGAGGCTAAATCCGGAGAAATACAAAGGCTGTATGATCAGAAGGACTGGGATGGTTATATCATAAAGGTTCATGCATTAAAGAGCAGTTCGAGACTTGTTGGCGCCATACAGCTTGGCGATGATGCAGAAGCTATCGAGTTGGCAGGAAAGAAGGGCGATACAGAATATATCACAGGCCGTCATGACGGTATGATGAACAGATACCGGGATATAATAGATGAGCTTACACCGATATTTGACGAAGATAATGGACTGATGGAAATACCTGAGGATGTATTGGAAGACGCATACGAGGGCTTGCTGGAATTTTCACAGACCGAAGAATATGATCTCGTTAAAATGGCCTTAGACTCCGTTAATGGATATAAGCTTTCCAAAGAAGATGAGGAACGTTTTTCGGAAATACAGAACTGCCTGATGAAATTAGATTGGAACGGGATCATCGGGATAATACAAAAGAGAACAGAATAGATAATACAAAAGAGAACAGAATAATAAAAGGGCAGATCAAGGGAAAAAATGCTACAACATAAACAGCATTTCTTCCCTTGCTGACTGTCCTGAAAAAATCTTTAAGCTTAGGGTTAACATCGTCATGCTTTTCCGTCAGAGCCGCAGACTCGGATCCTGTATTCCACCTGTGCCTTAACGGCTTTCATGGCCGCTACGCCGATCTTTTTCGGATCGATTATCGAATCATCACTGTTAAGAAGCTCTCTTGTGGCCTTCAGGTAAGCCTGGCGGAGTTCGGTCGCAAAGTTCACCTTGCACATACCTCTCTTAACGCAGTCACGGACATCCTCATCGGAGAGACCGGACGAACCGTGAAGAACAAGAGGAACGGAAACCACTTTCCTGATCTCGGAAATGCGATCTTTGTTCAGAACGGGTTTTTCTTTGTAAACACCGTGCGCAGTTCCGATCCCGATAGCGAGAGAATCGGTTCCGGTTTCCTCCACAAATCTTTTGGCTTCTTCAGGGTCGGTATAGGAGGGGCCGTTTGAAACAGTATCGTCTTCCTTTCCTCCAACCTTTCCGAGCTCGGATTCGACCGGGATCCCAACGGCCTTTCCTACATCCACGACACTCTTTGAAAGAGCGATATTATCCTTTAAGAGCAGCTTTGAGCCGTCGATCATTACGGAGCTGTAGCCGGCTTTGATAGCCTGTACGGCCATTTCAAAGCTTGAGCCATGATCCAGATGAAGGCAGATCGGAACACAGGCTCTTTCTGCCTCAGACCTTACGATGGCAGCATAGGTTTCAAGAGTTCCGTATCTCACGGTGCCCGGAGTGGTCTGGATCATAACGGGAGCCTTTAATTCCTCTGCTGCAGCGATAACAGCCTTGACCATTTCCATATTTTCGATATTAAAGGCGCCTACCGCATATCCGCCTTTTTGAGCTTTTTCGAGCATTTCCTTAGATGTAACGTACATATGTCTCCTCCTAATATATAGATTGTAGGTATAAATAACCTAACAGCCAGTTAGGCCTTATGCCTCTCATTGTTTAAGCTGTATGATAGATGAGCATTGGTGTGACCGAATTCTCCTTGGTCCCTTGGGCGACCGTAAGAAAGCCAG
>JAILCT010000162.1 GCA_024690425.1 Lachnospiraceae bacterium
GAACGCTTCCTGTCAGCTTCAAAACGGTATTTCATGCTCGTAAGAACGCGTTCCCCGGACACAAGGGGTATAAGCTGATCGACTGAGTATTCATTTATGTTTCCCATGTATATCTTCATAAATGGGATTATACGATAACAAAGAAGGTCTTATCAATATACTTCATAAAATCTGTCACATGTGATAATATATATAATATCAGTATTATGGGCTGACGGAGGTATCAGGGTGAGCGAACTGTTTAGGAAAAAGAGTCTGGATAAGGTGTCATCACCGGAAGAGCTTAATGATTATATTCGTGTAACAACTCCTTCTGTATGGCTGATACTTGCAGCTGTGCTTATACTTGTTATCGGAATCCTGGCCTGGTGTGTCCTTGGCACTGTCAAGGGATATACTCAGGATGGCCAGGCTAAAGAGATTCATCCGATCTCATTTATAATTAATTAGGACAGGGGTTAAAGATGGCTGACAAGAAGATTAAGAAGCCTATTGAGAAGGGTGTGGCCAAGGTCCCGGTAGTAATGCAGCTTGAAGCTCTTGAATGCGGAGCTGCGTGCCTGTGCATGATACTTGCCTATTATGAAAAATGGATCCCTCTCGAACAGGTACGTGCTGACTGCGGAGTGAGCAGGGACGGTTCCAACGCAAAGAACATATTAAGTGCTGCCAGAAATTACGGACTTGAAGCAGCAGGGTACAGGATGGAGACAGAAGATCTTCACAGTAATGCCCGGTTTCCGTGCATCATCCACTGGCAGTTCAATCATTTCGTTGTATGTAACGGCATCAAGGGGAATAAGGTTTACTTAAATGACCCCGCAAGAGGCAATTATTCTATCCCATTGGAACAATTTGATGAGGGCTTTACCGGTATCTGTCTTATGATGGAACCGGGGGAAGGCTTTGTTGCTGACGGTAAGAAGAAGTCGGTGATCGATTTTGCCGCAAAACGACTCACGGGAGCCGGTGCGGCTGTACTTTTTACTGCACTTACAATGGTGATCAGCGCTGTGACAGGTATCATATCTTCGGGATTTTCAAGAGTGTTTTTTGATTATCTTCTTCCGGGTAAGAATCCGGATTGGGTAACGCCGTATTTCGCATGTTTTCTGCTCCTTGTAATTTTACAGCTTACGACAATGTTCATACAGAGCATATATTCGCTTAAGATAAGCGGCAAGCTTGACGCGGTGGGGAGCGCGACCTACATGTGGAAGATACTGAGGCTTCCCATGGAATTCTTTTCACAGCGTATGGCCGGTGATATAGAAGGAAGGAAAGAAAGCAACGCGATGATCGCCGAGCAGGTTGTTAATACGGTTGCACCCATTGCTCTCAATATCGCCATGCTTATCATATATTTTATCGTGATGATGCGATATTCGCCTGTACTTACCGTGATAGGCCTGTCTGCATTTTCCATAAACATTTTCCTCTCAAGGTTTATAAGCAGTAAGAGAGTCAATATAACAAGGGTAGCCATGCGTGATGCCGGTAAGCTCCAGGGGGCAACGGTAGGAGCCATGGACATGATAGAGACCATTAAGGCAAGCGGAGCGGAGAACGGATATTTCGAAAAATGGTCGGGCTATCAGGCATCTGTCAACACACAGAACATTAAGTTCCAGAAGCTTAATTTCTATCTGGGTATGATACCCACAATGGTTTCCTCCGTGTTAAATGTTATTATTCTCATAGTTGGTGTATATCTTACCATGACGGGCAGGTTTACAGCCGGTATGATCTTTGCGTTTACAGGGTTCCTAACATCTTTCATGGGTCCTGCCGACCAGCTTATTTCTGCGGGACAGAGCATTCAGGAAATGCGGACCGACATGGAGCGTATAGAGGATGTAATGGAATACAGGGAAGACCCTGTTTTCGATAAAAAAGATGAAGCAACAACCTATGACAAGCTGTCAGGAAACCTGACAATGAAGAATGTTACTTTCGGATATTCCAGGCTTGCAGAGCCTCTTATAGAGAACTTCTCACTGGAGCTTAAGCAGGGACAGCGGGTGGCATTTGTAGGCCCTTCCGGATGCGGAAAATCAACACTTGCCAAGCTTATATCCGGTTTGTACCAGCCCTGGAGCGGCGAGATACTGTTCGACGGCCGGCCTCTGATGGACATAGACAGAAACATATTCACCGGATCGGTTGCCGTTGTGGACCAGGATATCACACTCTTTGAGGACACTATATCCAACAATATCAAGATGTGGGATTCTTCAATAGAGGATTTTGAGATGATCCTTGCTGCCCGTGATGCAAGGATCCATGAGGATATCATGCAGCGTGAAGGCGGATATCAGTATAAGCTTTCCGAAGGCGGAAAGGATTTATCGGGAGGACAGAGACAGAGGATTGAGATAGCAAGGGTACTGGTACAGGATCCCACCATGATAATAATGGATGAGGCAACAAGCGCACTTGATTCGCGCACAGAATACGAGGTTGTTGAATCAATAAGAAACAGGGGTATATCATGTGTTGTTGTTGCCCACCGACTTTCAACCATAAGAGACTGTGACGAGATCATAGTCCTTGACAGAGGCAAGGTCATAGAACGTGGAACGCATAATGAACTGATGAAAATGCACGGCATGTATGAGAGCCTCGTAACAGGCGAATAACCAGGAGGATACCGGGGAATGGGTTGGTTTGATGAGCAGATCAGACAACGCAGGGAATCTGATGACTCGGCTTTTGAGGATTCCTTTATAGAGATAGCGGGAGCGATAATGGGCAGGCGCATGAGCGAAGCCCTTAATGACAGCCGCAGGATAACTACAGATGCGATAGAAGAGATACTTAAGTTCTACAGGATCAAGGCTAAGGAAGTTCCCGAAACCATCACTGATATGAATGAAGTCCTGGAATACCTCATGAGACCATACGGTATCATGAGAAGAAGCGTTAAGCTGGAACAGGGCTGGTATAAGGACGCCATCGGTCCAATGCTTGGCACAAGAACCGATGATGGAAGCGTTGTTTCCCTTATGCCTTACGGTTTCTGGGGATACAGATTTTATGATGTAAAGCAGGACAGGTATGTCCGTATAAACAGACATAATGAGGGCATTATCTCGGATGAAGCTCTTGCATTTTATAAACCGTTTCCCCTTAAGAAGATGTCTATCACCGATCTTATGAAGTATTTAAGAGGGCAGATATCTTCAATGGATATTGCTTTTCTTGTTGCGGCACTTACATGCGTGACCCTTATAGGTCTGGAGCTTCCAAGGCTTAACGATATGCTGTTTTCAACTGTCCTTGATTCCGGAAATCTACGGATGCTCATTGGGATCGCGATAATGATGACAAGTGTGACCGTGTCACAGCTTATATTTACGACAATAAAGGGTTTTGCCTCGGCGCGGATAAACACCAAGCTTGATATCAACGTAGAAGCCGCATCCATGATGCGTATACTTACCCTTCCGGCTGACTT
Source organism: Lachnospiraceae bacterium (assembly GCA_024690425.1). The sequence goes on from JAILCT010000162.1 coordinate 3,458, forward strand.
TTTCGGCAAATACAGTTCCGGAGAACTTGCCACAAGGATAAGATATGTGAATTCCCTTTCCGATATGCTGATAAACATGGTCCTTCAGACAGGTCTTACGGGCCTCTTTTCACTGACCTATATATCTCAGATCTTTATTTATGCTCCTGCTCTTGTTGCTCCTGCGCTTATAATAGTGCTTGTCACAATGGCAGAATCAATGGTCACTATTCTTATTCAGGCCGGTATTTCAAGACAGCTCATGGAATATGAGGCGAAAGAAAGCGGCATATGTCATGCGCTGATAAGCGGGATACAGAAGATACGACTGTCGGGAGCAGAGAAGAGAGCTTTTGCAAGATGGGGCAGGTTGTATTCGGCAAGGGCGGATCTTGCTTACAATCCACCTTTACTTATAAAAATAAGTCCGGTAATAGGTACAGCCATATCACTTGTCGGTACCATGGTAATGTATTTTATTGCAGTAAAGAGCGGCGTATCGATATCGGAATACTACGCCTTCAATACAGCCTTCGGAATGGTCAGCGGTGCCTTTATGTCGCTTACGGGAATAGCCTCATCCGTTGCCATGATAAAGCCTACCCTTGACATGGTGAAGCCGATCCTTGAAACCATCCCCGAGATTGACGAGGACAAGACAATGGTAACAAAGCTTAACGGAACCGTTGAGCTTAATAATATCACGTTCAGATACAGGGATGATATGCCCAATGTTCTTGATAACTTAAGTATAAAGATCAATTCCGGACAATATGTTGCGATAGTCGGTAAGACAGGATGCGGTAAGTCTACCCTTGTACGTATATTGCTCGGATTCGAGAAGCCGCAGAAGGGTTCCGTTTATTATGACGGGCGCGACTTAAAGTCACTCGATCCCAAGTCATTAAGGAGAAATATCGGAACGGTCATGCAGGATGGCAAGCTGTTCATGGGAGATATTTATTCCAACATAGTCATATCGGCCCCCTGGCTTACCGTGGATGATGCATGGGAGGCGGCCAGGTTATCAGGGATAGATGAAGATATACGACAGATGCCTATGGGAATGTATACGCTTATAAGTGAAGGCCAGGGAGGTATCTCGGGCGGTCAGAGACAGCGTATCATGATAGCAAGAGCTATAGCGCCAAAGCCCAAGATACTGATATTTGATGAAGCCACAAGCGCTCTTGATAACCTGACACAGAAACAGGTATCCGATGCTCTGGATGCCATGGACTGTACGAGGATCGTAATAGCACACAGGTTGAGTACCATTAAACAGTGTGACAGGATAATCGTGCTTGATTCAGGTCATATAATCGAAGACGGCACGTATGATGAGCTCATCGCCAATAAAGGTTTTTTCGCAGAATTGGTGGCCCGTCAGCAGATCGATGAAGATTGAAAGATAAAACAAAGAATGATAAACTGTAGCGTATAAAGAAACCAAGGAGGAATATATGGGGGACGTATTATTTAACAACAACAGCATAATATCATGGCTTCAGTATTTTTCAGAGAATACGGATGTTGATCTTGAACATGTCAAGATCCTTGATATTACAAAAAAGAACAAGAACCTGATACCTGCCTGCGAGGTGCATAAATGTGTACTTGTCTTCACGGAAGCAGGATTTAAGGATATATTCTACCGTATGTACAATGCTGGACTCGGAGAATGTATGGTGGTATACAACGAAGGAAGTGAACCTACGGGGCCCGTCAAGAAGAACAAGGTTTCAGAGATGATAGACCGCGGGATCAACGCTTCGGCCGGTATGCTTGTACTCAATCCGAATGCAAGATCTGCATATAAGTTCGGAATAGATAATTCCACACTTGCCAAGGGCACGGTAAAGTATGTCGGCGAAGAGATACGTTCTGTCATACTCAGTAAGATGCGTATCGAGGAAGGCAGAAACCTGTGCGTTATATCCGGTGAATCTATCGTTGTTGAGTCGGCGATATTGAACGGTGAAGGTTCTATCATCGCAGTTGAATATAACGGCAATGACCGTAAGGCACTTGAGGAGAACATGGAACTGTTCGGCATCAATAACGTTACCATTATAGATCATGTTGATGACGAGACGATGAAGGGACTTCCGATACCTGATGTAACCATGCTGGTGGCTTCGGCCAGCATGGAAAAGGAGATAGAGACCATGCTGAAGCTTAATCCGAACATGGAATTTGTCATTTATACGCTTGACTTTGTCCTGGCTGCTTCGCTAATTGATTACTGCAAGAAGTTCTGCGAGAATGAACCCGATGTGATACAGATCGCAGTATCAAGGGTTAATTTCAGGCATAACTATGAACAGCAGCCGGCTCCATGGATCATCACATGTAAGGCAGGCGCGTGATGAGCAAGGCAAGGTATCTTATCATTCTGCACATAATACTGGCACTTTTTTCCGTAAGCGGGATATTCAGCAAGAGGGCTGCGGCAGAAGATATGCTCAGCCTTAACTGGATGATCAATTACGGTGTTGTACTGTTTGTACTGTTTATTTATGCGATAGCCTGGCAGCAGATAATCAAGAAAATGCCGATAGTCACGGCATATGCCAATAAGGCTGTCATGGTCATATGGGGAATTGTCTGGGGCTATGTTTTCTTCAATGAAGCCATCACTGTACCGAAGATCATAGGAGCGGTAATAATCATTGCAGGAGTATACCTGGTAGTCACGGGCGATGAATATACGCAGGAGAAGGAGGACAGCGAACAATGAGTCCTCTTCATGTTTTCATATATGTTTTTTCAGTATTTATATCATCGGTATCACAGATAATCCTTAAATCAAGCGCTGACAGGAAGTATGACAGCAGGATCAAGGAATACTTAAACCCCAGAGTCATCATAGCCTACGGGATTTTTTTCATGGCTACTCTTGTGACAATCTATGCCTATAAGGGGATTCCCTTATCTCTTGGCCCCATACTCGAGACCACGGGTTATTTATGGGTATCACTCCTTGGATATTTTATCCTTAAGGAGAAGATAAGCAAGCGCAAGATGTTGGGGCTTGTCGTTGTCATATGCGGTATCATAGTATCCTGTATTTAGAACAGGACCGGAGGGATCATGGACTGTATTGAGATAAAAAACCTGGAAGTATTCGGACATCACGGTGTGTTTGAAGAAGAGAATAAGCTCGGTCAGAAATTCGTTGTCTGTTGTGAACTCTAC
>JAILCT010000089.1 GCA_024690425.1 Lachnospiraceae bacterium
ATATTCTTTTCCGTTTTCATCCATGACCGGAAGGAGATTAACCTTCTCCGCTTCCTCTATAGAGCTCGAAACTACTCTTAAAACAGTGAGTCCCGCGCCGGTCTGTTCTATATCAGCAAAAACCTGGAATGATATGATAACAGCCATAAGCGCGTATGTTATGGTCATGTTTCCCGTAATGAACAGGGCTACTGCAGCAAATAAGAACAAAGCCTTGAATGCACCAAGCACAATTCCCTGAACCTCTCCATACGGGATAAACAATCTTTCCATCGCCATGTTGCTGTCTCTGTTATCATCTATCGCTTTTTTCAAAGCTTCATCGCCCTTACCCGTCAGATTAAATGATTTGATGACACTCATTCCCTGAAGGCTTTCAAGCACTTTTGCTACCAATGCCGCCTCGTTTCTCTGCCTTACGGGAGACAGTGATCTGCTCTTCTTTTCCATGGACGAAGTAATGAGCATATAGATGATCATGCCGGCAAGCTCAATCGCGCCCAAACGCCAGTCAAAGAACAACACGCACATCAGGAACACTACCGAATTCATCAATCCGCTCAGGATAAGCACAAGAACATTTGCCCCCTGATTCTCTACCACATCCAGCACCGTAGTAGCGGTTCCGGTTAGCTGTTCAAGGTTGTTGTCATTGAAATATCCCATGGGAACCTTCTTAAGTCTTTCGGCTATCTCAAGTCTCTTATAAGCGCTCATAAAATAGCCTGCATGAACAGCCTGAAGATCTGCGGCCATCTTAAGGAAGAATTGTCCCAGTATACTTATGCCCAGAAAGATAAGTGCCGTAAATGCCGGCTTCATAGTGTGATCTCCTGCTTCAAAAGCAAGGAGTACATAATATATCGCAGCCATCCTGAACATCGAAAACATGGACTTGAAAAATGATATCAATATTGCCCGGTATATCCTGCTCTTTTCCTGTCCGGAAAAGTCTATGATCCTTCTTATGGCTTCAACCATTATGCTGCACCCCCTTCACTGATATGTGCCTGCCACATAGTGTTATAAAGCTCACTCTTTTTCAGTAATTCGCTGTGAGTCCCCGTGCATTCCACGGTTCCGTTATTGACAAGAACTATCTGATCGGCATTTATGACGGTAGAGAGTCTGTGCGCGATCATAATGACTGTCTTGTCCTTAATAAGCTCTGAAAGCGCACGCTGGATAACTGCCTCATTCTCGGGATCGATAAAAGCCGTTGCTTCGTCAAGGATCACTACCGGTGCATCCTTAAGCATGGCTCTGGCAAGGGCGATCCTCTGTCGTTCACCTCCCGACAGATGTGCTCCGCCGCTTCCAACCTTTGTTTCATATCCTTGCGGAAGCGCGGTGATAAACTCGTCGCACCCTGACAGCCTTGACACCTCCCGTACCATATCATCCGATGCCTTTGTATTTCCCATGCGGATATTGTTCATTATCGTATCGTCGAACAGCCAGTTGTCCTGTGATACATATGCCACCTGATCGTAGAGCTGCTCAAGAGGTATGGATTTAAGATCTTTCCCATCCATTTGCACCATGCCGTCCTTAACATCCCAGAAGCCGTCTATAAGCTTGGCGATAGTTGATTTACCGCTTCCCGAAGGACCTACAAGGGCAGTAAAGGTTTTTTCCGGGATAGACAGGTTTATGCCATGCAGGACTTCTTCGCCCTCATGGTAAGAATAATTGACATCGCAAAGCTCTATGTTATGGGTTGCAAATTCCACGGGAGTCTTTGCATGATCCTGTTCTTCGCCAGCTAAAAGCTCATCAACCACAGCCACTGTGGTTGCCACCTTGGCAGAAGAATCGGTGAACTGTATTGCGGCAAGTATCGGTCCTACAATACACATTGAAAGCATGATCGAAGTCATGAATACATCCGCCGTTATCTTTCCCGAAACATACATCCACCAGCCAAGCGGAAGTACTGTTATCAGCGTGCACGGTGCGATAGTATAGCAAAGAGCCTGACACACTTCAGTCTTTTTCATCCAATAACAATAAAAGGATGCGTTAGCTATGACCTTATCTTTGAATTTCTGATAAGATGACTGTCTCTGGTTATAGGCCTTTATCACTTCTATGCCATGGACATATTCAACAATACTGGAATTCATATCCTGGGTGATCTCCACGGACTTTTTGTAATCCTCTCCATAGCTTGCCGCGATAAATCCGAAAAACATAAGCCCGACCGGCACCGAAATAAGGCAGATAAGACCCATTCTCCAGTCAACGAACATCATATATACCCAGACTGCCAGTGCCCCTATGATATTGGATGTTAATTCGGGGATCATGTGCGCTATGGGACGTTCCATGCGTTCAACTTCATCGACTATGATCTGTTTAAGTTTGCCG
>JAILCT010000163.1 GCA_024690425.1 Lachnospiraceae bacterium
CTTACTCTTTCGGTCTCAACACCATCGACCTTTATTATCTTCCAGTATTCACCCACGAAACCGGTATGAGCCGACTGTACCGATACCTTACCGGCTTCTAACTCCGGATCTGCGACTACCTTCTCACCTTCGGGCTCTGTCCTCTCAAGTTCAACACTCTCGAAGGCCAGCGTTCTGTTCGACGGACGGGTCTCAACCCCGTATATATTGAATACGACCTGCTTATCATCCGTTGTATAACCTTCTATGTAAACAGGATCGGCAAGGTTATTCGTGAACTTGAAATCCTTGGCTGTACCCGATATTGCTGCGTCAGCCGACATATCGACATAATTAACTATCATTGAGTGGTTGGAACGCTCATCAACCTGGAGCTCCGCCCTTATAACGGCATTGTAGAGGGTCGAGCTCACCTGGCATATACCTCCGCCAAGACTCTCTACGACCAGGCCGTTAAGATATGATCCCGCAAGGAAATAACCGTTCTCTTCCGTGAAGGGACTTACCGTCTCATATACCGACAGCTGCTCTCCCGGGTATAAAAGGTGACCGTTTATGAGCTTGGTGCCATTCCTCACATTGCCTGAACGCTCCTTACCCGAAGAAGAGAAGCTGGTATGGAACGATCCGAGAAGGTCCTTTATCTTCTTAAGATCATCAACCGTGCCCTTGGGCTTGATCATACCCGAAGCCAGTTCCACGCTTATATCCTGCTTATTCCAATTGTCAATCGCATCCATCAGGACATCAACCGACTTGTCCACATCAATACCGAATCCCTCCTGTCCTTCGGTATAGATGAATTCTCCCATCTCCCTTGTCATCGTCGCGTCCTTGGCTTCGCTTCCGCACTCATCCGATTCCTTCTGGACAACGTTCTTAACATATGACTTATCTGCAGTTAACCTGATATCATATACCTTATGTTCAACTTCAAGATCCTTATTGGCCTTATATCTCGCGATCACATTGCCGGTCTTGCCAAGGCCCAGTGCCTCTATCAGGATATCGCTGTTCGACCACTTGATGCCGAGGTCACCGGCTGATACAGTCGTAACCCTGTCCTTAATGGACGTCATGGCTACCTGCCTGTTCCTCAGTTCCGAAATATAATCCTCTATCCTGCCCTGGGCTTCTTTATAGGTAAGTCCCGACAGGTCGATATCATCAGCATATACTCCCCGGTTGATCGTTATCGTGGGATCGATATGGAGCGACTGGGGTACTTCAACATTTATCTCCGTGGTAAGAGAACTGGCATTTTCAAGTACCTCATCCTTCTCTATATCAACAGATCCCGGAGCACTGAGTTCTATGGTGACATCATCCGCAGATGCAGGTTCGGATGACTCTGCCGCTCCATCCTGCTTCTTCTCATCTGCCGGAGCCTCATTGTCCACAAACTGTATGATATCGGTTGCATAAACACTTACCGTAAAAGCCTGTGAAATTATCATGCTTATTGCGCACAGCAGGGCTGCACGCAATCTAAGATTACTTCTCACCTTGATCCCTCGATTCCATAACATCAAAACATTACACGGTTCCGTAAATATGATATAATTACTGAAGTAGATAAGCGAGTGTCGGCACTACCATTGCAAGTACCAGAATTATTATGATAATGCTTGACATGATCTTCTTCGATTTCTTGTTATAAAAGTTCATGGATATGATTCCTCCCTGATCAAACAATACGCGGCCTTTAAAGGAATATTATAAATGATATCACCTATTTTTACAACTATAGTCATCAGTTTTCTGAGCATCATGATATACATGAAAATAACCACCAACCGGTTCAATACCGGCGACGAGAAGAGGCTCGAAGAAGAACGGCTGGCCAATTCGGTCCGTAAGAAAAGTCTTGATGACCTTGAATACATCACTATACCTTTTGACTCCCTTCCCTTCACAGTCACGAAAGAGGAAGCTGAGGCCGGACCGGTTCCCGATACCGATGAGGTCCTCGCAGCCGATGAGGAAGCTGTCCTTGCCCTTAAGGATAAAAAGATCGTCAATTTCACCGGTATCTCAAACACCGACCTCAAGCTCAACTACGGTGCTCCCAATCTTCCGATCCTTACGGAATACGATCAGAACTATACAAGCCTGGTAAAGTCACTCGATTCCTGGGGTAACCACCTTCTGGAGCGAGGATTTAAGGCAGAGGCAAAGGCAGTACTTGAGTTTGCTGTATCATGCAGGACAGACCTTAAGTCAAGTTACATCCCCCTGGCCGATCTCTATGTTGACAGCTTTGAATTTGATAAGCTTGACCATCTCATAGAAGTGGCTGACGGCATCAACTCAATAATGAGGGGACCGATCGTAAGGGCACTTAAGGAGAAATGTGATATTACCAAATATGTTGAAAAAAAGAAGTGAGTCTCCTCACTTCTT
>JAILCT010000125.1 GCA_024690425.1 Lachnospiraceae bacterium
GCGGGAGATGATCATATAATTCTGTAGCCTCGACTAATTTAGTATCCATATGAAGCATTTCAGTAAGATATTTTTCCATAATGCATCCTTTTTAATTTGTAAACCATTTTTATTTACAAATCAAATATAGCATACTGATTGGAATAAATCAAATAAAATCCGAGGCTATGCTTCGTAAAGGCACGTTCATACAATGCTGTGATCATCTATATTCACCTGTTCTCCAAAGAAATCTACTATCTGCTTCACCGAAACCGGAAAGAAGTTATTAGCATCTACTCCGACATCATATCGTCTGATGCCTTCTGCTCGATTTTTTTCATTATATTCCATGCGTGCATGGATATGACCATGCAGCTGGTATCCTCCGTTGCTCTTCTTCGGCCAGGACAACATCGGATAGTGCATCAGCGCAAAGTTGCATCCTTCCACAGAAATCTTCATAAAATATAACACAGGATTTTTCGGATTTCTATACTCGTTTTATACCAAAAGTAACCTTTTTCAACCTAAAATAACCTTTTTTATACTTTTTTCAACCTCATGGGAATTTTACAGATCAGTTGCCTTAAAATTGAAGATTGGTTTCATCACCTCAACTATATCAACCGACTCTGCAACCACATCTACTATGTCTTCAAGAGACTTGTATGCCATGGGCGCTTCATCCAGGGTACCTTCAGTAACAGATGTAGTGTATACATCCTTCATGCTCTCCCTGTACTCTTCCATGGAAAGGTTTCTCATGGCAGCTTTTCTGGACATGACCCTTCCTGCCCCGTGAGGAGCAGAATAGTTCCACTCAGGATTACCCTTGCCAATGGCAAGTATGCTCCCGTCCCTCATATTTATGGGGATAAGTATCTTTTCACTCCCATGTGCTGCTATGGCGCCTTTCCTTAAGATCATCTCCTCAGTATCAATATAATTGTGTATCGTATGGAAAGAATCTCTTCCCCTGATACCCATCCTGTCAAGAATGATCTCCGTCATCAGCTCCCTGTTCCTTCTTGCAAATCTCTGACACACCTCAACATCATGAAGGTAGTCTTTAAATGCATCCCCGCTTAGATAACAAAGATCGGCCGGCATATCGGGTTCTGTGAGTTCTTTCTTACGTCTCAATTCCTCTATCGCAGACTGGATCTTATTAAACTCTCCCTTCTCCTTAAGGACCTTTATGAGTTTTTCTCTTTCCTTTTTGTAATCAGTGATCCCTTTATGCTGGTCAATTGCCATATCCTGATAGATCTCCGCTACCTGCTTACCGAGATTCCTGCTCCCGCTGTGTATGACAAGGTACTTGGTACCGTCGGATGATGCATCCACTTCTATGAAGTGATTACCCCCACCAAGTGTACCAAGGCTGCACTTAAGCCAGCTTAGCTTCTCAAGGCTGTCATAGCACTTAAGCTGTGTAAGCTCAAAGGCTTCCATTTCAGACTCCCACACATTCATACCGGACTTTATGAAATGGGCCGCCTCATCAAGCTTCTCAAGGTCTATATCGATCCTTCCGAGGTTTGTGGTATACATACCGCACCCGATATCCACACCAACCACATTTGGAACTGCCTTGTCTGTAACAGTCATGGTAGTCCCTATGGTGCACCCTTTTCCGGCATGGACATCAGGCATTATCCTGATCCTGCTTCCGTCAGTAAATTCATAATCACACATACGCCTGATCTGCTCGATCGCTGTTTCTTCGACAACGTTTGCATAGCATATGGCTGTATTTCTTTTTCCTTTTATCTCAAACATGACTGACTGGTTCCTCCTATGCTACGATCCTTTCATATCTTTCGGAGTTTACCACCTTCATCATGTATGTATAAGGATCGAGCTCATTATTTTCTATCATCGAGAATATCTGGGGCGTGCATCCTGAAACCAGGATCACACCTGCCTCGTTCATGGTAACGGGTTGCTGCCTGTTCCGGCTGCACACATTCCAGAAAACCAGCTGGGGCAGCTTATACCCGAACTTCCCGAATTCTGACTTTGCATATTCAAAGTTGGTGAGTGAGGAATTACCTGCGCACCAGTCAAATTCCATATCCGATATAATGTACAGCCTTGAAGGAATATCCTTCTGATCAAGCCTGTTCTTAACGGCAGTCCTTAAGATAAGCTCAAATGTCGCTGCGATATCGGTATTACTGCACTCATTATAACCCATACAGTAATGCATCTTCTCAACAATATCCCTTCCCTTGACTTCAACAAGCCTGGGATGAGTGGAAAAAGTAATAAAATGCCCCTTGAAAGCACCGGTATTATGCTCGGCAAAATAGATCCCGAGTGACTGGGCCACTGCTGCAGGCAATGGCTTATACCCACCGTACATGGAACCGGACCCGTCAACAACGGCAAGCGCATTCTCACTCCCGGCATAATTTTCAAGCGCATTCCAGGTAACATCCATGGAATGCCTCTCTGCCTCCGTAAAGCCATTACGCATCCTGTACCTGTCCATGACAGGGGCCACCACATCATAAGGTGTAAGCGTACCGGTATGCATTACGGAAGGATCTGAAGAGGCCTTCTTAAGAAAAGCAGTATACCTTTCCTCATCATTTCTGAAAAATGCCTGTTTATACTTATATAATGACTTAGAGGTCTGCTTCTCGTAATCAAAGGTATAATCCCCGGTCCTCAGATTATTCTCTATTATCTTAATATAAGAACGGAGAGCGGACAGGGTCCTTCTGTATGCGGCATCCTTGTAGCCCATCTTTCTTGCTATCTTCTTTGCCGTTATGACTGTTTCCTTATTGCTTGCATTAACGGAAGGGAGCCACTTGGCAAGAAGGGACACTTCCCTGCCTTCCCTTACAGCTTCAATATCCTTCTCAAGCTGAGTCTTAATATACTCTATGAGCATATCCTCACAGGGAGTATCCATAAGGACAAGAAGATCATCATATCTCCCGTACTCTGCAATATGAGCAATATTCTTCTTAACGGTCTCAGGCTCATTCTTAGCAAGGTATCCAAGGATTGTCTTAAAAGCACGTCTTTCACCAAGTCCGCCTCTTATATCCCTGGCATAGAAAAGTATCTTTGTCGCGATATCCGAATCCTCTGCATAGGCCTTTATGAATCTTCCTATTATATCTTCCTCACTTGCATTTCTTAATGCACCTATCGTTGCAAAAAGATCAAGGCAGTCAGACATCGTTGTAGCATATGTCTCTGCTCCGTTTTCTGTAAGTGTTCTGTTTGCTTCCTTCTTTAAAAAATTCAACATTTTCATTCACTCCTTTTTTATTCGGTTTGCGGTATTGTGGCTTCCCGCAAACCAACAAGATACAGTCTTTGACCACCGCGGGATCTTCCCCCGCAAGAACTGGCCGTGCCACAGCGGCCGTTCAATGGTTCCCAAAGGATTGCTGTATGTATCTTTCCGACTGTTATATGGCTCACGGGATGTGGCCCCATAGAGCCTCAAGATACTTTTTTACGCCGCCTAGGGCTTATCGCCTTCGATAACCGAATCACGCCACATGCTATCGATAAACGGCTTTGCAAGAATTGCTGTCAGTATCTTTCATACAAGACACATTTGAAATCCCTTAAGGGATTCTGGGATTCGAACCCACGATATCCACCTTTTGATTGCTGTATGTGTCTTCATTTACAAAG
>JAILCT010000209.1 GCA_024690425.1 Lachnospiraceae bacterium
GTGCCGCCGAATCTCGTGATGTACTTCTGTACCTTCTCGAGGGTGGCTGCTCTCTCGTCATCTTCGATCTTAGCACTAAGAACAACGCATAACTCATATTTGTTCATGCTAGTACCTCCTTTTGGTCTCTGGCCTCATCTTTCATTGATGAAGCAAGGAATAGTTAATGATTGTATCACGAGTTAACATGGTAACACAGAATCACTGGGATTTCAAGTAAAAATTATACTGTTTTATACTGTATACTGTGAAAGGTCATTGTTGATCTCATCCGAATACTGGTTAAGGTTCTCCGAAATATTCGTTATATTTTCCGTCTCTGTACGAAGCTTGTTGCTCTCGGTAACGATCATGTCACTCAGTCCAAGGACTTCATTAATGCTCGAAGCCTGTTCCTGTGTGGTTGCTGCATTATTGGATGCAACATCATTGATCCTCTCTATGCCGCTCGCGATCTCATTGATACCGTCAGTAGCCTTGGCAACATCACCGTATATCAGGTTGAAGGATTCGTTCGCGCCCTCAACTCCGCTCATGCAGGCTTCCATATCCTTTGCGCATATATCAGCCTTCTTATTTATATCAACTATATTCTTGGTGATGTCCTCTACCAGACGGCGTATGGTCTCGGTAGCATTCGATGACTGGTTGGCAAGAGCACCGACCTCGGTTGCAACAACGGCAAATCCCTTACCCATCTCACCGGCCCTTGCCGCCTCGATCGAAGCATTAAGCGATAAGAGGTTGGTCTGCTCGGATATCGCATTGATCGTATCGGTTATGCCTGTGATCTCCTCGACTGATTTTGCGGTTGCCCTTATAAGTGTTGTAAGCTCATTTATTGTCTCATTAAGTGTGCTTACATTCTTGGTCATTACTTCCATCTCATCCTTGCCCTTGGCTGATGCTTCAAGGGTTTCATCGCAGAGCATCTTGACATTCTCGGCATTCGATGCAAGCTGGGATGATGTTGCTGCAAGATCCGTAGCTGCATGTGCTATATCTTCGATGGAAGCATTCATGTCACTCAGTGTAGTATTCAGCCTCTCAATCGACTCACCCTGATTCTGGTTGGCATCAGAAAGGATATGTGAGATATCGAAGCATTCGCCCGCACGGCTGTTCATCGCACCTGAAATATTGGAAAGGCTGTTGAGAGTGGTCCTCATCTTCTCAATATATTCATTCAGGCTCTCCGAAAGAGTGGTTATCTCATTATTGCCTTCCGGAACAATCTTAACGGTAAAGTCGCCCTTGCTTATATCCGTGATACGCTCGGTAACCTTGGTAACCGGATTGATGGCCTTGCTTATTATGTAGTAAACAAGTGCCGAGAACAATGCTATAAGTATGATCGCGCTTACAAAGGTAACTATCATGACCTTTATGATCATGTTGCTTAACAGGCTTGAAGGAACGGCACTTACGATCGCCCATGAGGTGTCTTCTATGTCTGTGGCCGTAACCATCATTGAGCCTGCTGCCGTCTTCGTTGTTACAACCTTGCTCTCCTTGGGGCTGGTCGATGTATCCATGGTATCGATTATACCTGCAACTCCTGCGGCAACGGGGTCTGTAGTGTCAGCAAGTGTCTGGCCCACGCTGTCGGCCACGTTACTTATGAGGATATCCTTGGTTTCCTTATTGACTATGTAATACTTGGCGTCGGGAGATATGGATTCAAAAGCATTCACCATCTCCGCAACCTTGTCAAAATTGATATCACTGCTCAGTACAACATTGTCCCTTACCATTACAGCGCATGCAAGGCAGGTCTTACCTGTCGATGCATCCACATAAGGCTCGGAGGAATATATCTCACCCTTCTTGGCAAGCGCTCCCTGGTACCACGGCCTGTCGGTGAATTCAAAGGTATCATCCGGTATCCAACCCGAACCGTCAAGGAAGGTATTGTCATCACCAAACGCCATATATATGTCCTGTGAGTCGGGATCGGATTCCGTTATCTTAAGGAGCATCGCCAGCATATCATCATGGGATGGCTCCGGAATGTTCTTTATCACATCGGCTGTCTGGGCTACCCTCTGCTCAATGTCGCTCCACCAGCTGTGTACTTCACTGGCGTACCCTATTGATTCCCTTGCAAGGATCCTGTTTGTCAGCGACTGGATGTTATCTGATGCAAGCTTGATGCTTATCTGCGTAATGATCACGATCATGATCGCAACATAAATGATCACCCTGCTCAAAAGAGTTTTCTTAAGTGATTTTCTTTTCTTTGCTTTCATCTTCACATCTCCTTTAATTGTTACATTTTGGGTCGATTGTATATATTATACTACAACTTTATGCAGATTACAGCAACAAACTTACAAAAACGCATCAAAAAACTAAATTAACTGACAATTTCATTGCACTACCTTTCTTATTTCTTCCCGTTCAGGACAGGTCTTGCTATATGTACATTAAAGAACTCTATAAGCGGTCCCATGAAAAACGCCGTGATTATCGTACCTATTCCGGCTATAGTCGGTATCTGTGATATGCTCCCTCCCGATATGACAAACAGGACACAACCCAGTATCACACATATGACATCCGTGATTATCCTCACGTACTGGAACTTACCCTTTTTCCAAGTATTGCATATGATAAGGGCTATAGCATCGTATGTGGATACACCTAGATCCGCAGTCATATAAAATGCCGATCCGAAGCATATGATCACCACGCCGACAACAAGGCATCCAATCCTTACGGCAATCGAAGGATCCACTATCACAGTCTGCAGGAATTCATAAGTAAACTGAGTGATATAACCTAACAGGAACAGATTTATAAAAGTCGCGATCCCGATGTAATGCCTGTCGAATACGAGTGCAAACAGAAGAAGGACCGCATTGGTGATCACGTATAATGTCCCGAAGCTTATCGGGACAAGTGCATCAAGCCCTGCCATGAATGACTGGAAGGGATCGACTCCCAAAGCTGCGATCTTGAATATGCCTACACTTATCGCGCATATGATCACACCAAAAAGTGACATAGCTGTCCGTTTACCGATATTTTCTCTCTTCATCCTATTCCCTCCATAAGCTGTTCAACAAGTTCTCTTTTTTCATATAATACACAACCACCGTTATGGTCGTCATTAAGCATATCGGAATTCTGCAGGGCCATGAACAGCGGAGAATGCATTGCCTCTTTAAGCGACGAATTCCTTATGTTCACATCCGAATAAGGCGAGAACGGACAGGGTTCGGCCCCGCCGTGAGAATTAATATGGAAAAATCCCCTGCCGGCTGCCACACATCCGCCGGAACTCTTCTCATCCCCGGGGAATGAGATATAAACCATATCCGGTCTTTTTTCTCTAAGGTCTGCAATACTCTTCTTAAGGTATTCTCTCTCATCATCGCCCGGAGCCAGTTCCTTACTCTCATCGGTCACCGGAACGAATTCCACATATATCACTGCCTTGCAGCCCCTTCCCGATAACTCATCCAGAAAATCATCCGAAGTGACTTCTCTTATATTTTCCTTCGTGACCGTGACAGATGCTCCGAATATCAGTCCGCGTTCATGCAGTTCATCCATGTTTTTTACCAGGCGGTCATATACTCCCGTGCCCCTTCTTAAATCCGTGGTCTCCTTTTTCCCTTCTATACTCATTATAGGTATAAGGTTACGGCTTTTGTCAAACAGTTCAAAATATCTCTCGTCGATAAATGTTCCGTTCGTAAATATCGGGAACAGGATGTTTTTCTTCTTACCGGCCGCTTCTATGACATCCCTCCGAAGCATCGGCTCTCCCCCGGCAAGCAGTATAAAGCTGATCCCCAGCGTATCCGCCTCATCAAAAATTCCTGCCCATTCTTCATCCGTAAGCTGGGCCACGGGTTCAGAATCAACCGTGGCATGGTTACATCTTGAGTAACACCCCGCACAGTGAAGATTACATTTACTGGTTATACTGGCAATAAGAAAAGGAGGTATGTGCTCTCCCTTCTTCTTTGCTCTTTTTCTCCTCCCGGAGGCTTCCCTGCTTGCCCTGGCAAAACCGAGCATAAAGGCACTCTCTCTCGGATTCTTAAGGGTTGCCTTTATCGCATCCGAAACAACGGTTTCCACGCCTTTTGTCATATATTCCTGTATGTCGAATTCTTTTTCCATATCTTTTTATTTCATCCTTTCCGGACCTGTACGGCTTTATATTTTACACTATTATATTTCGCGCAAGATAATAAGTCAAGTCTCTTTCCCCATCCTTATATTAAGTCTGATATTCCCGGGCGATTTGTGGTATCATCTGCTTGAGGTGACCATCATGAAAAAACACTCCGAGAAATCTTATATCAAATATATTGTATCCCTTATCCTTGTCCCGGCCATGCTCCTTGGCGGATGCATGAAGGGACCGTTAACGGAACCTTCCCGGGTAGAGACGGTAGATGATACTGCTGCAGCTGGCGAATCCGAAGCAATTGACGAGACAGAAGCAGTTGAAGAGGCCGAAAAAGTCAGCGAAGAACCTGCTGACGGTCTGCGGTTGTGCAGCACAGTTACGTCACCGGATGCACTCGGCGAAAATGCCATATGCGGCACATGCATAAATCAGGCCGATCTGAATGACGAACGCATAATGGAGCTTATCTATGAGCACTTTAATGCCGTTACCCTTGAGAACGTGCTTAAACCTGATGCGATGTTTGGCTATCATAACGATCATGTTCCGGCACAGAGCATTCATGAAGAGGAACTGAACGGGACTGCCATATCTGTCCCGACGCTTGATCACTCAAGAGCCGATGCGATACTTGATGCGATAGCAAAGCATAACACCGACTGTCCCGACAGGCCCATCCGGGTAAGAGGCCATGTTCTTGTATGGCATCAGCAGACGCCCGAATGGTTCTTCCATGTCGATTATGATAAGGATAAGGACTATGTCTCGGCTGATGAGATGAACCGTCGGATGGAATGGTATATCAAGACGATGCTTGAATATTATACCGGGGAAGGCAGTAAATACAGGGACCTCTTCTACGGATGGGATGTGGTGAACGAAGCGGTAAGCGACCGCAGCGGGACCTACAGAAACCATACCGAAGGATCATCCTGGTGGAAGGTCTATAACAGCAGCGAATATATACCGAATGCCTTTATATATGCCAATAAATACGCTCCGGTTGATCTGGACCTTTATTACAATGACTATAACGAATGTGATAAGAAGAAAAAGGAAGGTATACTGACCCTTATAAATGATGTTAAGTCAGCAGAGGGAGCAAGGCTTGACGGTTTTGGAATGCAGGCTCATTACACTGTCAATGCTCCCGCAGCAGAGGCGATAGACCTGGCCGCACGTGAATACGCTCAGGCTGCCGGTAAAGTAATGTTAACGGAGCTTGATGTCAAGGCAAGCATGTTCTACAGGGGGACCGCCGAAGACAGGCCTAAGGAATACGACAGACAGGCCGGCTATTATAAGAGCATTTATGATGTACTTAAAAAACTGCATAAAGATGGGATAGATCTTGCAGGTCTGTCATTTTGGGGAGTCACAGACACAAGGTCCTGGCTCGGAAGTTCCCACTGCCCTCTCCTGTTTGACGGTCAGTACAAGGCAAAACCCGCATTTTATGGATTCTTTCCTTCATCCTGAATAATGACATCCGTCCTGTCCACAACGGATTTACCGAGCCATTTCTTCCTGTACCAGTAAGACATGACTATCAGGCCGCGGATACATTCATCCGTAGCGGTCCCCGCATATATCCCTGCAACACCCGCGCCCAACACCACACCTGCCATATATCCGGTCGTAAGTCCCAGTCCCCAGTTACACAATATCCCCATTAAAAGAGGGAAAATGTATGCTCCGGCAGCCTTAAGTGAACTGACGAAGGTCATGTTAAGGCACCGTCCGGTCTCAACAAATATATCCGCTATCATGATCATCTGGCCGAGGGCTATGATATGCTGGTTTCCGGTAAAAAATCT
>JAILCT010000218.1 GCA_024690425.1 Lachnospiraceae bacterium
TCTGCAAACAACTCATAACCTTTGGCATTTGCACAGATATCTTCATAAAAGGTCACGTTGCTATAATCTGCGAGTGAAGAATAGTTCTTAAGCAGACACCCTCCGCCACCAAAGACATGAAGTCTGGTATCTATCTCATCATATCCGTAAACCTTAAGCTGACCGATAATCTCCTCGGCATATTTTTGTGCAATATCTGCTGCCTCAACCGAAATATCATCGCTCCTGTTACGGCATCCGCTTATAATCCTTTCTTCAATCTTCATCTCCTCCACGCTTCGACCAATCTTCCGGGAAAGCACGCTCTGGATTTCCCTAACACAGAAGGACACTCCGTAATCAATAGTCACAAGGCTCTTTTCTATCGGCTTCCCATTGATCACTCTTGCGATATTCATCGTGCCATTACCGATATCCAGGATCATGTTGTCTCCGGGCAATTTTCCGATCATCGCCGTTTCTGCAAATCCCTGTGGGAAGATAAGCACTTTTTCGATATGAAGATGATAATGTTTCCCCTTATAATCAAACTCCGGCGCTTTATTCTGCATAAGATACTCCCTGAATGCATCTTTCTGTCCGGACACCCTTGCAAGCGGAAGTCCTACGGCAAGGATCAGATTTGCTTCAGTGAATCCGCCCTTATGCTTCAATTCCTCAGCTATTGCTGCGAGGGTTAGCAGATAAAAGTTATCATCCACAGTCTTCTCACTCCGATAGGTCAGATGGTTCTCTCCGACAACATACGAGACTCCCTGGTAAGTAAGAACGCTCTCACTGGCAATCGTATCACCGGTCATCTTCTCTATCCCGCAGCGAAATACCTCATGTGCCGTCTTAATGTTTCCATATCCATGATCAATACCTATGATCACAGGCTTAAATTCTGAAATGCTCTTCATGATATTCTTCCTCCGTTTCTTGAAATCATATAATTTCACTCTTTTGGTAAAAACGCCGTTTACACCGTTTACAATGCCTCAAACCCTTGTAAATCCTCCATTTCCTTGTAAACAGGCATTTTATTTCTCGTTTGCATTTGTAAACGTAAACTGTAAACAGGCATAAAAAAAACTTTTTTAATCGAATGGTAAATCCGATGTGTCCGATACCATATAAAAACCATCCTTATCGGTTATCCTTTTCCATCCTCGTTGTGTACCGTATGCGGTTCCGGTGAAACGATGGGAAGACACAGGCTCCCAGTCCTTCATGTTATTCATGATCGCGCAAATATTCTTCGTCTCCCACTGTTTTGGCTCATCATCACCATGTCCTAGTGCCATTTCGTAGATCATACGACTGCACACATACTCCTCCCCACAGGTCTCCAGCCATGCCTGAATGATTCCAATGTTGGTATCCTCTGGCATGAATTCTTTCTGAAGCTCCTTAAGGTGATCTTCCATATTTTTAGGCAGCTTCAGATCGTGACGCTGCGTCTGTCGATATAGCACCATAGCTTCCGCCCACACCTGTACAAGATATTCCCTTGCCTCTGCTTCATCTTCGAGGATATGCTTCTCCACCTTTTCCGGATGTACCATAATTGGAGCAAACCTTCTGTTACCGGTCATATCAAAGGGCAGGAACTGAAGATCATTGGATGTTCCAACAAAGACACATTGTCTCGGTCTGTCCTCCGGATGTGTTTCATATGGTATCTTGTATGTCTCCTTTGTCCGGCTTAAAAAAGACTTAATCTCTTCAACGCTTTTGGCATTCACCGTCCCCAGCATTTCCGACATCTCAATGATCCAGTGTCCCTGCATCTTACGGTAGACCTGTTCATCATCAATCTTTTTCAGATCATCAGAAAACCATTCGTCATTTAAGGCGAGAAACCGAAAGAAAGTAGACTTTCCGGCACCCTGCCCGCCGACAGCGCATACCATGATGTCATATTTGCACCCTGGTTCATATATCCGCTTGATTGCCGCCGTAAGAAGCAGCTTCAACAGTGATTCGGAATACTCGTCTTCATCTACGCCAAGATATTTTGTCATAGCGTGCTTGATTCTCTCCTCTCCATCCCACTCAAGACTCTCAAGATACTGCTTGATCGGATGATAGCCATTTTCGCTGGCAATAATACTGATTGCTTTGTTGATATTTCTCTCACTCTTCAGACCATAATTTCTTTCCAGATATCTCTGGATCTGAAAAATATCAACATCAGTAATGCTTGCAGTTGGACTTCTTTTCCAGCCCATATCCTTTGAAATATCTGTCCTGCAGGTCAGTTCATTTTTACGGATTGCACCTTTCAGGAGCGGATCTCGATAAAACACTGTCATGCAATTCTCTATGGTCTGTTTCACTCCGCCTTTATCACCCTTATCCAGATCAAGCCTGATATCATCCACACTGCTGCATTCCGTATCCAGTATCTGTCCGACTTCTTCCCAGGCATCTTTCGACGGCTCCTTCAACTTTTCTGACATAGCGTTCCACCTCCCCTCTGCCTTTCATAAATAATTCGATACGCTCTTCATATATCCCCAGACAAAGAATATCCAGCCAATAGCCGATGAGTGGCTCTGCATTGACGGCTGCTTCAAACTCCGGCGATCCGAATACTTCATCCGGCGTGGCGTTCCAAAAGCTGTCTTTAATACGCTGTATTCCGTTCTCTGCATCATGAAGGGTATCTATCTGCGCAAAGCACCATTTCTTGAAACGGTCCTTGATATGAATTATCCTGTCACGCTCTTCCTTTTCCTTTCGCCGCTTCATCCTGGCTTTTTCCTGCTCTCGTTCATCTGTCGGATGTATTTCTATCGGAAGAGAAAAATCCTCGATCAATTTACATGCGGCATCATACTGTGACAGACCATACATCTGTGCAACATACCCGATGGCATCGCCATGCGCTCCACATCCGAAGCAGTAATAACCGGTGTCGATCTTCATGCTCGGGTGCTTATCATCATGGAACGGACAACAAGC
>JAILCT010000239.1 GCA_024690425.1 Lachnospiraceae bacterium
TGCGGAACTTGATTCGTTGGGAAGGTGCGGTACTGCTTATGCGATGCTTGACAGGGAAATGATACCTAAGCAAGAGCGTAGCGAGATAGGGAGTATCAAACCGTCAGGGTGGAAACAGAATAAGTATCCGGGAATAGTTGATTCTGATCCTCCTTATCTGTATAACCGGAGCCATCTGATCGCATACGCGCTCACTGGACAGAATGCGAACGAATTAAACCTTATTACAGGGACAAGACATTTCAATGCCGAGGCTATGCTGCCATATGAGCTGAAAGTCATGCGGTATCTTGATCATTCGGGTAACCATGTACTTTACAGGGTCACGCCATACTTCAAGGGTAAGGAGCTCGTAGCTAGGGGTGTAGAGATGGAAGCATATTCTGTTGAGGATAATGGGGACGGAGTGTGTTATCATGTATTTGTGTATAACGTACAGCCTGGGATCGAGATAGATTATCTTACCGGAGAGAATAAGGCAGAAGAGGGACGGTAAAGAACATGAATAACAAAAAGATAGGAAAGATGGCTGTTACAGGGATAATAACCATGCTTACGGCGATATGGGGGATGGTGTCTCTTGAAATGGCTAAAGATATGAAGAGGGAAATTGAAGGGAGTAATAAAGATGGGGAAAGAAGTAACAAGGAAACTGACAAAGGATGAAAAGTTTGCGATATAGACGAAGCGTTTCAGGAAGATACCGTGATGTAAAGATAATGCATTGTTCATAAACAAAAGGGGAATATAGCTGGATATGATAATAGGATTTGTTATTTGGAGCATCGTTTCTGCGATAATGCTCGGAATAGGAATATGGTCGTACAGGTCTGAAAAACCGGTAGGATTCTTTACAGGAACCAAACCTCCGGAAGTGAAGGATGCGAAGAAATATAACCATGCGGTCGGGATATTGTGGTTTGTTTATGCGGTACTGCTTGAACTGTTTGGCATACCGTTTCTGTTCCTGAAACAGAACTCGGCAGGATTCATACCGGTATTTTTGGGAACTATAGCGATATCTATCGGGCTGATGGTCGGATATGTGATAATTGAAAAGAAGAACAGGAAATAAAGATTTCAGATAAGGGATGGAAAGAATGAGCAGGCCCGTTACGATAAGTTGTGTGAAGAATTTGGTATGTGATCATAATCTGTTCCCGTTATAGGTATCTAATGATCTGCCGTAGAAATACTTCATTGATTCCCGGCATTCTTCAGGAGAGATGAAAAGGGAGAGACAGGGGACGGTTCTCTGTCTCTCTAATGATTTATTGCATTCTCTATGATTTTCTTGGAAATCCCCGTGAGATGGCTTAGCTGACGGATAGATATCCCTGACCTTATCAATTTACGGATTGAAGGATTAACTGCTGTTTTGGAATTTCTCTATAATCGGTATTCCTGATCGAAATTCGGTATGAATTGGCCTTATGGCTTTTTCACGATTGTAATGTGAGTGAGATAGAAAAATCAGGAGACAGAGAACCGTCCCCTGTCTCCCTAGGAAAATGATTATAATGGATTAGGTGCCTGATATGGGATATTGTACATGGGCCGGAATGAACGAACTGAATAAGGTATACCATGATACCGAGTGGGGAATCCCTGTGCATGAGGATAGGAAGATGTTTGAGCATCTGATCCTTGAATGCATGCAGTGTGGATTGTCTTGGTATATGATGCTTAAGAAGCGGGATGTCTTCAGAAAATGTTTTGATGATTTTGACTTTGACAGGATCGCTGAATATGATGACTCTGATATAGACCGGATAATGAACACAGAGGACATGATTCGCTCGCCAAGGAAGATAGCAGCGGTTATCAAC
This sequence comes from Lachnospiraceae bacterium, assembly GCA_024690425.1. The sequence goes on from JAILCT010000239.1 coordinate 1,830, forward strand.
AATGCCAGGTGCTTTCGGAGGGTCAGGGAAGAGTTCGGGACTTTCTGTGATTATCTCTGGGCATACTCGGATGGGAAGACGATCCTGTATACCGGACACAACAAGGATATTGCCAAGATACCGGTCAGCAACGGACTGTCAAGGCGGATCAGCAAGGATCTTAAGAAGAGAGGCTTTAAGTATGTGGGCGAAATAACGATCTATTCGCACCTGCAGGCCTGTGGGATCATCAATGATCATGATGAGGACTGCGATTGCTATAAGCGGATAAATGAGCAGTATCCTACGGTGAATAAAAGAAGGGATAAGGAAGTGTATTAAGACGTGGACTTATGGATATCTGTATTTGATCAGGCTTTTCCGGAATTCATGACTTTCTGAATGCAGATAAGGAAATGCAAGATTAGTCCTTAGATGTCTGAAAAAATGTCTGAAAAAGCAAAAATAGCAAACACTTGTTCCGGGAACATTTGTTTGATATAATATGATTATGAACCAAAATGATCATAAGGAACAGGGTATAAAGGATATGAGTAGAGATTATCCAACTATTGATACTTTAAGGACAGGCCAGAACATAAAGAATGTAATGAAATTAAAGGGACTGACAGTTAAGGATATCCAAGGATTTCTGCAGTTGGCTTCTCCACAGGGTATATATCACTGGTTTGTTGGGAAGAGTATGCCAACAGTGGATAATCTGTATGCATTAAGTGAACTGTTTAGTGTTCCGGTAGATCTGCTGCTTATCGGAAGCAGGAAATATTTTTATATTCCGTATGGGGATAACAGATGCCGAAGATTATATGTATACCATATGAAACTGAACTATATGGCGGATCGGTGATTATTAAGGCGGCGGATATAGTCAAGGCAAGCGATAATCCGTAGGAAATGCCGGATGAACTCTCATAGAAGCGGATCAAATAAGATAAGAGGCAATACACGTTTATTTAGAACATGTATTGCCTCTTATTTGATTATACGATTTGAAGGAGTATCAGGTTAGGATGTAAATTAAACCAGCGGTTCAATGACAGCCGGTTCATGTAGTGATAGCGTATAGGTGTAGCCAAATGATGACTTTTATGGGTGATATTTATGGGTACTATAATCCAATTTACGGAAGCGGATAGGCCAACATTTGGCATAATAAGGAAAATGTGCGACCGGACGGTGAAAATACAAATCTGTGTAAATGAAACCGGCAACTACATGGATTACAGATGCATAGAAGATGTTCCAAATAAATTCGATGATATGAAAGTCTTTGGAATTGGACTTGTAAGAAGCGGGTACAGAGGGAAAGATGCGATAAACATTGGACGATATGCATATGCTATAGAAATACGTCTATTGGGAGATCTTGTTTATGAAGTATCATAAAAGGGTACTGCCTGATAGAGGATATTGATTTTATGATTCAGGTGCTGGAAACAGATGAGATCCGGTCTTTGTATGATAAACACAGGTATCCGGAAGCCTTATACCTTCTTGCGATGGTAGACTATCTTTCTCGTGAAAATGGTATTCCATTGTGTATCTCATCGGTGTAGGTTTTTCAATTGACAATACAACCGTGTTGGGATATTATATAAGTGGGAAAGCTCACAATGGAGGTAACAGGTATGGAAGCTATCGTTAAAGAATATGATGCAAAGATAGATACAAAAAAAAGAATTACACTTAGAGGATCTTCTTATGAGTATTACCATGTGACAGAGTTTCCTAACGGAAAGATAGAACTTGAACCCAGAGTGCTTGTAGAGCCATTTGAGATTTCTGAGGATACCTTGCGCATGGTAGATGCATCAATGGAAAATCTGAAGAAAGGGAAAGCATCGAAGCCCCTAGATCTTTCGAGCTTTGCGGAATAATACATGTTTAAGATACGAATGGGTATTCCGGAAATGCAGGAATTCTGGGATGAGCTTAAGAAAAAAGTCGAAGATGGCATAGCCAATAAGAATGAAGTGACTCAGTATAAAAAACTTGGAAGGGCTTTTTATCATCTGTCTATGGATCCGTTTTACCCGGGACTTAATACACATGAGATACCTGAGATGTCAAAAAGATATGGGGAGAAGGTGTGGCAGTCCTACTTGGAAAACAATAAACCTGCAGCTGGAAGATTTTATTGGTCATATGGACCTCAAAAGGATGAAATAACCATAACAGGTCTTGAACCACATCCAAATACGAAATCTAACTCCTATAAAAAGATAAGACTATCAGATATGTAATACACCCATACCACCATTATGCACGATGGTGGTATTCTGTTTTGTCAATCGAACTTTCAGGAGCGGTGAATATAAATCAAATGGTTTATAGCTGCTGTTTTTGGAATGAACTGTATAGATGAATTGATTGCATGCAGTAAAAGTGAGGATCAGATTATAATACTAGGTTGACACTATACAAAAAGTCCATTATTCTATCCTTAGAGTATACTATCAGGAGGACAAACTATGAGCACAGACAACCTATATCAGCGTGTCGTTGACGTTTTCAATAAAACCGGCTCAGTAAAGAAAACTGCAGAAATAGTCGGAACTACTCTTGTTCGTGCTCAGAGGATCCTCATAACCGAAGGTCTCTGGAGTAGCCCTACATCAGAGCGGATCCTGGATTTATATCGAAAGGGCAAAACAGTTCCGGAGATTGCCGGGGAACTGTTCATCTCCGAAAAGACCGTGCAGGCATATCTTCCGTATACCCGGACAGACAAGGGATACGGTGGGGATGATCGCTCTTCGGATGCGATCAAGAGCGAAGAGTACAGAGGCCGGATGCACAGAGCGGCCGAAGCGCAGGTCTCAGAGGAGGCTATGAAAATAGAACGCGAAGAGAAGGTAGACAAGTTCAAAGGGATAAGAATTATCAAGGACAGCGAGATAGACGCTGCTCGTAGAGCAAGTGATAAGCGAATCGCTGAGGAAGCCAAGAAGGCAGATATTTCGGAGTTTACCACGGAGGAACTCTATGGTACGCATATGGTAAAACGACCGGAAGTGTTAAAACTGAAGCTGGCTCTGGATATGGGATATGTCGGCAATGAGGAGATGGAAGTCCTTCGTAAGTACGGTAAAGTAGAGAAGGGAATCACCAGAGAGATTCTTGTTCCTTCAACCATTACCCTTCATGCCTTGAACTATGCGATCCTTCGTGCATTTGGATGGCAAAACGGACATCTTCATAAATTCTCTTTACCGAAAGGGGTATTCCAAAAGATGACCGGTGGGAAAAACAAGGTTGATAAGTACGGCTATGTGGAATATGACGGGAAGTTCAAAGACTGGGTGAAACTCTGCGGTCTGTATTTCAGATATCCCTGTGAAGACTTTGATGACCTCTATTGGGACGATGATTACGAGGAAGGACAGAGCATCAAGACCTGGATGCGGAAGAAGTATACCGGTCCATATAGGTATAGGGGTGAATGGGAGCATTACTGCAAAGCGAATGCTGCAGCAAATGAGGACATGATAGAGCATTCTCTGGGGAATGTTGCAATTCAAGAGATGATGTTTGATTATCAGAGTGGAATGGATGAACTTCTGGAGAGAATTCCTCTGATCAAGCTCATGATCCCTGAGGGTATAAAAGATGATCCGGCGGTTTACGACAGGATCAAGTTTTTGATAAAGCAGCAGGAAGAGGATGATAAGGACCATTCCGTCCTGCCGGTGGCACATGAACTGACCTATGAATATGATTACGGAGACGGCTGGGAAGTAAAGATTACACTGGAAGATTGCTATTATACCAAGAATATCTTTGATGCCCAGAGAGAAAGCGGATTATCCGGTGCAGTAGTCATGCCGGTCACGGACAAACAGGTTCTGGCAGATATGACAGCCTTTGATAAGAATAACCAAAAACTCAATAAGTCTATGGCGTTGAAAGTTGCTACCGTAGCAATGAAAAAGAGGCCTGTATGCATAGCACTGGATGGTATGAGTCTGATGGATGATGTGGGAGGAATCCACGGATACATAGACTTCCTGAGAACGATTCACGGAAATGATCCGGATGAGAGAGAGGATATGAAGTCCTGGGGACGCTGGATGGGCTGGACAGGACGGATGAACAAGCCGGAAACCCTTTTATAAATATGTATTTTGATGAATGTAGTGAAAACAAGATCATCTTTGCGGTACTAGATGACAAGATCCTTGCGACCGGTGAAGAAACACTTGGCAAGATATTAGGGGAAGGATAATGGTATGTCCGAATTTAAAGATAAGGTTGCAGTAGTAACCGGCGGAGCCATTGTAAATATCTCATCCTCCTAAGACTGGATGAGTCAGGCGCAGACCGAGAGTTATACTGCAGCCAAGGGCGGGATATCAGCTCTTACCCATGCGATGATGAGCCTTTCCGGGAAAGTGAGGGTTAATTCCGTCTCGCCGGGATGGATCGATACGGATTATACGGTCTATGAAGGACCGGATGCATACCAGCAACCCGCCGGAAGAGTCGGGAATCCTTTGGATATTGCAAACGCAGTTTTATACCTGTGTTCTGACAAAGCAGGATTCATCAACGGTGAGAACATCTGTATAGATGGAGGCATGACCCGACAGATGATCTATCATGCTGACAACGGGTGGACTTTGGCATGAGTGTGGCATTAAGACAAGGCTGAGACCGGAGCCGGATTCCTGTGCGAAGTTAAGGAGGAGCGAGAATATGTTTGTATTATTAGTCAGGTATCAGTGTAAGCCCGGATGCAGGGACGCATATTTTGATGCAATCAGGAAGGAGCGGATAGATGAGATGAGCCGTTCAGAGGAAGGGTGTCTGCGATATGAGTATTCCTATGGGATGGCAGATGACGAACTTCTTTTGTCGGAAGTATGGCGTGATGCGGAGGCTATCGAGCTTCATAAGAACAGTGAACATTTTGCCAGACTTGGAGATCTTAAGGCAAAATATGTCGAGAATACCGAAATTACGAAGTTTAGTGCGGAACAAGTATAACAGGAGGGTGATAACGATGGAATTTACAACTGACATTTTAAGCGTATTTGATAAGAAGTGGGCACTGCTCACTGCAGGAGAGAGTGACAGGTTTAATACCATGACCATCAGCTGGGGCGGGCTCGGAACCATATGGGGGAAACCCGTGGCAACGGTTTATGTGCGTACATCCAGGTATACACATGATTTCATGGATGCAAATGAATTTTTCACGGTAAGCTTTTATCAGGAAGAGTACAGACAGATCCTTGGTGTGCTCGGTTCGAAGTCCGGAAGGGATATGGATAAGATGAAGGAGTCCGGGCTTACGCCGGTGCAGGCAGGAGAATCCATGTCCTTTAAAGAAGCTGAAGTCACGCTGGTTTGCAGAAAGCTTTTTAAGCAGCAGATGGATGTTGCGAATATGCCCGAAGACGTTGCAAAGGCTATGTACGAAGGACAGGCTCTGCATGACATGTATATCGGCGAGATCGTAAACATCATCAGAAAAAATTGAGAGGATAAGTTATAGATCGGGAAGGTAAAGCAGGTAAAATGAATTTCTGAACAGGTAATTCATTCGATGAAATACCTTAGATTGATCTGTAAAAAGACCGGAGGCGACATTTGTGCAGAAGATTCGTTGTGTGGTGGAAAGAATTACATATCAGAACCCTGAAAACGGATACTCTGTCCTGAAGTGCCGGGTGAAGGATTACATCGATCTTGTTCCTGTCATAGGAAACATGATCGATGCCAATGTAGGTTCTGTCCTGCTCTGTGAAGGTAACTGGAAGGTGGATTCCAAATACGGCAGACAGTTTGTGGCTGAGAATTGGGAAGAAACACTCCCGGCAACAGTCTATGGCATGGAGAAGTATCTTGGTTCCGGACTGATCAAGGGTGTCGGTCCGAAGTTCGCAAAGAAGATCGTGCAGAAATATGGCGTTGATACCTTTTCTGTCATTGAGGATAATGTAGAGCTTCTGATTGAGATCGAAGGTATCGGAAAAAAGCGGGTGCTGATGATCGCAGAGTCATGGGAGAGACAGAAGGAAGTAAAGAATATTATGCTTTTTCTGCAGGAACACCAGGTATCCACATCCTATGCTGCCAGGATCTATAAGCAATACGGGAATGACAGTATTGCTGTTATGAAAGAGAATCCCTACAAGCTGGCAGATGACATCTGGGGTATCGGCTTTAAAACGGCCGATCAGATTGCAGCGAAACTTGGATTTGGCAAAGAATCCTATGTGAGACTTCGGAGCGGCCTCATGTATACGCTCTCGGAACTTTCAAATGAGGGACATGTGTATGCTGAAAAACAGCAGCTGATCGATACAGCGTCCTCGCTCCTGGAAGCATCCGAAGAGACTGTCATCATGACCATGGATGACATGATCGCCAAGGAAGAACTCATACGGGAAAAGAATATCATCCGGACGGATGATGCAGGAAACAGGATAGAGCCGGTCTATCTTCCGCCATTCTTTTATTCGGAAGTCGGTGTCGCCGGAAAATTGAAGAAGCTTGCAGCATCTCCGGCAGGAGACAGGTTATATACCAGGCTCATGGAAGCCAGGAAAAATACCGGGAAAGAGGATCTTTCCGTTGATATCGGAGCAATCCAGGCCAAGACCGGTATGGAGTATGACGAAGTACAGGCAGATGCCATCAGACAGGCAGCCACGGCAAAAGTCATGGTGCTTACGGGAGGTCCCGGTACCGGAAAGACAACAACAACGCACGGTATTATTTCCGCCTATAAGGCATATGGTATGAGGATTCTGCTTGCAGCGCCTACGGGGCGTGCTGCAAAGCGAATGACCGAAGCGACCGGATTGGAAGCAAAGACGATCCACCGGTTACTTGAATGCAAACCTCCCGAAGGATACCAGAAGGATGAGGAGAATCCGCTGGAAGGTGATGTGCTGATCGTGGATGAGTGCTCCATGATCGATATAATCCTCATGAATTCTCTGCTGAAGGCCATTCCGCCCACCATGAGGCTGATCCTTGTGGGAGATATCGACCAGCTCCCTTCCGTAGGCGCAGGGAATGTACTTCGGGATATTATTGATTCTGGAGCGTTTCCGGTGGTGAGACTTACCAGGATCTTCAGGCAGGCTCAGACCAGCCGCATCATCATGAATGCACATCGTATCAATGAGGGCAAGATACCTGACATCAGCAACGGAAAGAACTCGGATTTCTTTTTTCTGGAAAATGAAGATGCCGAAGCCGTGGTACCGCAGATCGTAAAACTGGTGAAGGAGAATCTGCCGAATTATTACCGGGTGGAGCCTTCGCAGATACAGGTCCTGACACCGATGCAAAGAGGCGTTGTGGGAGCTACGAACCTTAACCTTTCCCTGCAGGAAGCTCTGAATCCGGCGGAACATGATATATTCATGCGGGGACGTGGCAAGGTGACAATGCCGAAGGAATGCTTACGGCGCAGTGGCTTTGCCTATCGTACAGATGATAAGGTCATGCAGATCAAGAATAACTACGATAAGGAAGTCTTCAACGGCGATATCGGCAGGATCGAATCCGTGAATGAGACCGACAGGACACTGACCGTTAATTTCGACGGACGCAGCATTGAATATGATGTGACGGAACTGGATGAGCTGGTACATGCCTATGCGACCACGATCCACAAGGCGCAGGGGTCGGAATATCCCATCGTGGTGATGCCGATCCTTATGAACCATTACGTGATGCTCCAGAGAAATCTGATCTATACCGGGATTACAAGAGCTAAGAAGCTGCTTGTGATGGTGGGGACAAAGAAAGCATTATCCTATGCAGTCAGGAACGTGACGGTCACAAAGAGAAACACACTGCTGAAAGAGCGGCTGGAGGGATAGCAGATGCATGGAACTCTCGGACCGGAAAGAACGGTTTGGGATGACCGAAGTTCGCCGGATTTTCGGGCTTTTAAAATATATTTTTGCACATGAAATAACGCAATCATACGAAATTATTTTAGGTTGCCCATTATGTTTGTTTTTGGTGCTAAACTATTTTTTGTGAATGCGGATATGCTATGAGTCGCAGGATGTTTCGATAATTGATGAATGGACATCCATGCATGTTCATTCAGATAGGAGTGATCGAGGGTGGCGGAACGTTATTTTACAGAATCACTGACAGATCTTGTGATCATCGAAAAATATAATAACGAGCTTTACATGGAGGGCTTTTTGCGTATGATGAAAGATCCCTCTTATTGTTATAAGTTTTATTGGCTTGAGGCGATTGTTAAGCTGATTTCCGAAGGGGTACGGGCGACTACTTTTGATGAAGTGATTACTGAGATGATTTGTAATGCCTGGTATTCTGTCAGAGAATTCCATATTCATCTGAGTGGTTTACAAGCTGATGGACAAGTCCGCGACGGACTGGAGAGAGCAGTACTTAAACTCTCCGAATTGAGCGAACTGGCAGCAAATGCTTCGAGAATTGAAATCAGGAATGCCATTAAGGAATGGGCTTCGGAATTGAAGCCAATGAAGGAGCAGCTTACCAATATGGTTCCTTATCGCGCACTATCCGGTTTCTTTTTAAAGGATAATTCCAAGGTGGATTGGAACAGTGTCAGGAGATTGACAGAGTACATTGAAGGGGTAAATCGAAATGTAGTGTCTTTGCCGTATACACTCGGTCCTTCTTCGAAGCTGGAGAAAGAGATTTATTTTCAGCCGGCATGGATCGAAATGATTCAGGATAATACAGTTTCGATTCTTGGATGGATTCAGTATGAAAAATTACACTGGCTGCAGAATAACAATCCGGAAGTTCCGGGGCTGATATTTAAATTGGCGCCAATGGATGAGAAGATGAGGAAACTCAAAAAGGTACATGAGTTA
>JAILCT010000260.1 GCA_024690425.1 Lachnospiraceae bacterium
TGATAAAATGTTCTCCATGGACAAACAACAGAAACAATATAAAAAAATGACCGAAACGCCGATATCAAGGCTGATAATAGCCCTGTCCATACCGACTGTCATAAACATGCTCGTCACCAATATCTATAACCTTGTTGACACTGCATTCGTCGGACGGCTCGGGAATTCCGCTTCAGGTGCCGTAGGTATCGTTTTCGGATATATGGCCATTATCCAGGCTGTCGGCTTCTGCTTCGGCCAGGGTGGAGGAAGCATTGCTTCAAGGCTTTTGGGAGCCAGGGATGCCGATAATGCATCCAAGGTCGCATCAACTGCCTTCTTTTTCGCCATGGGAGCAGGGCTTGTGATATCCCTTTTTTCATTTATTTACCTCGATCCTCTCATCATGGCACTCGGTTCCACAAAAACCATAGCACCTTATGCCAAACAGTATATCACATATGTCCTGATAGCCTCGCCCTTTATGTCGGCAAGCTTTACCATGAACAATGTATTAAGATACGAGGGTAAGGCCGCTATAGGTATGGTCGGACTCCTTGCAGGCTCCATTCTCAACATGGTCGGAGATCCCATTCTTATGTTCGGTCTTCATATGGGTGTTGCCGGTGCAGGATTGTCCACCTGTTTAAGCCAGATCGTCAGCTTTTTTATTCTTCTGTCCATGTTTCTCAAGGGCAGGACCACCTGTTCTTTATCCCTTAGGAATGTTACTCCGGGGAATAAGCTTCTTCTCACCATCTGTGCTACCGGACTTCCTTCACTGCTCCGTCAGGGACTTGGCAGCATAGCGACTATCATATTGAACTCTCTTGCCGGTGTCTATGGTGACGAAGCCGTTGCCGCAATGAGCATAGTATCAAGGATATCCTTTTTTATCTTCTCCGTTGCACTGGGTGTGGGGCAGGGCTTCCAGCCTGTGAGTGCCTTCAATTACGGCGCTTCAAAATATGACAGGGTCCGCAAGGGCTTCATGTTTACCCTGCTTGTCGGAGAGTCGCTTATGGCCATCGCCATCATGGCAATGTTTATCAAATCCGGGAGTGTTATAGGCCTGTTCAGAAATGATCCTAAAGTTATAGAAATAGGAACAAGGGCATTGAGGCTTCAACTTGTATCTCTCCTCTTCCTGCCCTTGTCCATGGTTACCGAAATGTTATTTCAAAGTACCGGTCACAGTGCCGGTGCATCAATACTGTCATCCTTACGGAGCGGTATCTTCTTCATACCCGCCCTTCTTATCCTGTCTCATATGAGAGGACTTGCAGGGATTCAGGAAGCTCAGCCACTGGCTTATTTTCTTACCTTCTTCCCCTCACTAATCTTCTGTATATGGCTTATGAATAAGCTAAGATGATATCAGTCACGTGCATCAAATACCCACGGGTTAGCCATAAGGTATTCAACTGTCTTGACAACGCCTTCCTCTATAGTTGCCTTAGGTGTCCATCCGAGAGACCGTACCTTCGAAGTATCGAGGTAGATAAAAGGATTATCTCCTATCCATCCCCTCTCGCCGCCTGCATATGTAAATTCGGGCTTTACATTTAGCTTGCCGCAGATGAACCTTACGGAATCATTTACCTCAACGTACTCATCCGTACCAAGGTTATATATATTGACCTTCTCTTTTGCATTCCTTACAACAGTAAGTATGGCTTCCATACAGTCCTTAACGTAGAGGTATGACTTTTTCTGATGTCCGTCACCCAGAATATGAAGGTGGGAAGGATCATCCTTAAGCCTCTTGCAGAAGTCAAAAACATGTCCGTGTGTATAGCGCTCACCCAATATGGATACAAAGCGGAATATATATGCCGTATATCCGAATCCCTCAGCGTATGCTGCCAGAAGTCCTTCACATGCCAGCTTACTTGCTCCGTAAAGAGATGTCTGAACAGGGAAAGGAGCATTTTCCGGTGTAGGGATAACTTCCGCTTCACCATATACGGAACCTGTTGATGAAAAACCTATCTTCTTTATATCATTGGCCCGCATTGCTTCGAGCACATTATAGGTTGCTATAGTGTTCTGCTCAAGGTCCTTCCTTGGATGTTCACAGCCCATACGTACATCGGCATTGGCTGCAAAATGGAATACAAACTCACATCCCTTCATCGCCTCCGTCAGCCTGTCAAGATCAAGTGTATCGCCTTCCACAAGCTTGAACCTGTCATTCTTAAGAGCTTCTTCCAGAAACTCCCTTCTTCCGGTGGAGAAATTATCATAAGCCACAACTTCGTTCTCAGGTTCCGAAAGAAGCCTGTCAACCATATTGGAACCTATAAAACCGGCTCCGCCGGTAACAAAATATCTCATTTATCTGTCCTTCCTGTTATACGTGCTTAATATCCTTGACCGATGCCTGCGTCATCTCCTTAAACCTTATCGCATCACGGTTAAGCTTCTCATCATACTGCATGCATCCAAGCTGCATGTCAACGCGGATGTCGTTTCCGCTTACTATTCCGGAATACATATTTGAATCGGAAAACTTCTCGGCGAGGCGTTCTTCAACAAGCTTCGCGCCCTCAAGGTCACATGTCAGTATAATACCGAATCCACCTTCAGAATCGATCGAATATACCCTGTCCTCCAGGCGGATAGTATCGCATACCACCTTACTCATCCTTACCACTACTTCTTTAAATTCCTTAGGCTTGAGTACTGACTTTAACTCATCTATATACTTGGGCTTCAGGATCATAAGGCATATCTGCTTACCGTTTCTCTCGGCATAGGATATCTGAGTCTGAATATCCATATACATGCTTCTGAGATTATATAAACCCGTAACCGGATCTGTCATGACCAGTTCGTTGATCTGATCATCCATTATCTCTCTTGACAGCTCGGCTTCCTTCTTGGCCCTGTTCACAAATGTATATCCGAACACGAGCAGGCCGGGAACAACTATCCATCCAAGGGATATCTTATTTTCAAAACCACCTGATGTAAACGATGCTATCTTGACCCCGATAAATATGACAGTCTGTATCGCTGCCAGTATCATGGCGGCATTTATCACCCTGAAAGCGGCCAGTACGGCAACCGTGAATGTGACCGCAACCATGGTAAGGTTCTCCTTGGCCAGCTCCCTGCCGCAATTACTTGTTACAACGGCTGCAATGACAAAAGCCAGGAATATGAGCACTGTTCCCAGGTCATATGATGTCCTGCCGGTATATTTATGCTTTTTTTCCTTTTCCGTGCCAACCTTCTGTTTCTTTTCTTTAGCCATATCTCCTCCGGTAAATACCGTCGTAAATCTTCAGCAAAGGAAGGTACCCTGTGTCCGCATCTTAAAGTGTGTCCGGCTCCGGATATGTCACTCCGAATGTATCCACTGTTACCTTTTTCATTATCTGGGGCTCTGTCGGCCTGTCAGAAAAATCCGTGCTTGTATTCGCTATCCTGTCAACAACATCAAGACCCTCAGTTACCTTACCGAAAGCCGCATAGGCTCCGTCCAGATGGGGTGATCTTTTATGCATTATAAAGAACTGTGATCCGGCAGAATCGGGCATCATTGTCCTTGCCATTGACAGAACACCTTCGTCATGCTTAAGGTCATTGCTAAAGCCGTTCTGTGAGAACTCACCCCTGATACTGTATCCGGGGCCGCCGGTTCCCGTTCCGTCAGGACATCCTCCCTGGATCATAAAACCCTTTATGACCCTGTGGAAGATCAGACCGTCATAATAGCCCTTGTTTATAAGGCTTATAAAATTGTTTACCGTATTGGGGGCGATCTCGGGATACAGCTCCGCCTTTATCACATCCCCCGTGTTCATTGTTATTGTTACAATAGGATTAGCCATAAAATCCTCCGCTTAATTTATTTACCGCTTAAGTATTCCTCGATCCCCACAAGGGCATCATCTTCATCCTTACCGTCTGCAGAAACCGTTATAGTATCTCCTGCAGAAAGGATAAGCGTCATCATACCCATGATGCTCTTCGCATTAACCTTCTTATCACCTGTCTCGATATAGATGGAGCTCTCGTAGCGGCTTGCCACCTGAACAAGCATTGCGATAGGCCTTGCTTCAAGTCCGTTCTCAAGTTGGATGGTGATACTCTTTTTTTTCATAATATGCTCCTCCTATGAATATTATTTCATAAGGACTCCTCTTTTACGGGTCCCTCCTCATGATATCTGCCATCATTGACAGCTTTCTTAACCTGTGGTTTACACCTGATTTACCAATGGGAGGGTCACACATCTGACCCAGCTCCTTCAGTGAAGCATCCGGATTCTTAAGCCTCAGTTCGGCTATCTGTCTTATCCCGAAGGGAAGTGACTTATATTCGGGCATTCCCATTGCCGTTCTTATATCATCTGTCTGCTTTACTGCAGCAGTTACTGTCTTGCCTATATTCGCAGTCTCACAGTTAACACGCCTGTTAAGTGAGTTCCTCATATCCTTAAGGATCCTCGAGTTTTCGTAATCCATAAGGGCTACATGAGCTTCCATAACATTAAGGGCCTCGACAATGAGTGAACCTTCCTTAAGATAAACGACCGGATGATTCTTCCTTATTATCTCCTTGGCTGCTATATCGAAGCTTCCGAAGACATCAGTCAGAGTCTTGGCCTGGTCGTTATCCCTGCACACTATCTCCAAATGATAGGATTTATTGGGATCCGACACCGAACCGGCTGCTAAGAACGCACCCCTTAAATAAGCCCGCCTGCAGCATGACTTCTGCAAAAGAAACTGGCTTGTCAGAGCCCGGTTTATCCCGTCCATACGGTCTTCATCCATATGCTTAACTATATTAAATGTTTTTTCAAGCAATGTAAAGCATTTTCTGGCTGCCGGATCGTCTTCCCGATCACCTGTATAGTCATGATCCTTAAGGATTGAAGCCGTATCCGTTCCCAGAAAGGAAATAAGTGCGGCAAGCTCTGCTATCTGGCAGTGTCTTGAGCTGCCGCAATGCCTGAACAACTCTTCCTTAACAGTTCCTGCAAAAGACATATCAAACCCCTATGCCTTCCTTAAAGCATCCTTTTCTATATCCCTGTGTTCTATCTTAAAACCGTAATCCTCATGTCCGCTCAATCTGTCATACAGTGCATTCGCAAGTGTAACCGACCTGTGCTTGCCTCCTGTACATCCTATTGCAATAACCAGCTGGTTCTTACCTTCTATTATATAGTTGGGCATGAGGAAGGAAAGCATATCCACCAGCTTATCAAGGAATTCATCCGCTTCCTTAAAGGACATTACATAATCCCGCACTTCCCGGTCATTGCCGCTTAAGTGCTTCAGTTCTTCAAAATAATACGGGTTGGGAAGGAACCTGACATCGAATACCAGATCCGCGTCGATGGGTATACCATACTTAAATCCGAATGAAACTATGGTAACAAACAGATTCTTGTAATCCTTATTGTTTATAAAGATCTTGTCAAGGGATGCCTTGAGTTCCCTCGTAAGTGTCTGGCTTGTATCAAATATGTAATCAGCCCGTTGCTTTACCGGCTTAAGCGCTTCCCTCTCTCTTGCAATGCCGACATCAACCCTTCCGTCGCCGGCAAGCGGATGGATACGCCTGGTTTCCTTATATCTCTTTATAAGTACCTCGTCACTGGATTCAAGAAAGAGAACCTCATAGGTCACACCCATGTCCTTAAGCCCGTCAAGGACTTCACCGAGCTCATCAAAGGAATGACCGGTCCTTACGTCAACACCGAGAGCCGCTTTCTCGATCTCATTATCGGGGAGCATCAGAAGCTCAACAAACTTGCTTATTAGCGGTACCGGCAGATTGTCCGCACAATAGTATCCGCTGTCTTCAAGAAAATTAAGGGCTGTACTCTTGCCTGCTCCCGACATTCCGGTGACGATCACAAATCTCATATTATTTCCACCCCAGGAAGCATATTTCGGGCTCCAGCTTAACATGAAACCTCTCGAAGACCGTCTTCTGGGTTTCTATCATAAGCTTTAAGATATCCTTGGCTGATGCGTTGCCCGCGTTGACTATAAACCCGGCATGCTTGGGTGATATCTGGGCTCCACCGAGCATCCTGCCCTTAAGGCCAGCATCCTCGATAAGCTTGCCTGCATAATGACCTTCCGGCCTCTTAAAGGTTGATCCTGCACTCGGAACGTCAATGGGCTGTCTTGCCGCCCTCTGATCCCTGAGATCATCCATCCTTCTTCTTATGACCTCTTCATCACCCTTCATAAGTTCCATTTCAACCTCAAGTACTATGAGGGGTTCCTCTTTAACAAGGCTGTGTCTGTAAGAGAAGTTCATCTCACAAGCTGCATATTCCGACTTCATCATATATTTAAGGTCAAGAACTCTTACTATCCTTACAACCTTGACCATTTCTGCACCGTAGGCTCCTGCGTTCATTGTTACCGCGCCACCCAGGCTCCCGGGTATCCCGCAGGCGAATTCCAGTCCCGACAGGCTGTGCTTGGCCGCTTCATTGCATATCCTGGTAAGGGATGCTCCTGCCTTGGCGGTAATGTTTGTACCGAAAACGGATACCGTACCGTAATTCTTATTAAGCTGGATCACACATCCCCTGTAGCCCTCATCCGATACCAAGAGGTTGGTTCCGTTGCCCATGATAAAATATTTCTCTTTTTCGTTCCTCAGCACCTTTATGCATTCGACGATCTGGTCATCGCTTCTGGGCATTATAAATGCATCTGCCGGTCCGCCTACCTTAAAGGACGTATGTGCGCTCATCTTCTCATCAAGCTTAAGATCGCCCTCACCAAGTATATCCTTTAGTGCATTGACTGTACTCTGTTTCATTATCTTCTCCCAACTTCTTACCCTATCAACTGTCTACTCCGCCCAGGATCACTTCTGACAGACCGGCCTATTCCAGAACAAGCCTGGCCGCTCCGTATATTCCGGCATCGTTCCCCAGTGTCGCAAGCTTGAACCTGGCATCCTGACTTGCATGGAATACATACTGCCTGTAATACTTCTGTACATAATCTATGATGACCTGACCGGCCTTGCTTACCCCTCCGCCTATAACAAAAACCTCAGGGTTTACAACACCTGCTATACACGCCAGTCCCTTCCCCAGGTACCTGCCGAATTCTTCCGCTATCTCCACAGCAAGAGGGTCCCCTGCCTTTACAGCATCAAATACCGTCTTGGCCGTTACTTCCTCCTTTCGGAGAACACTGTTCGTATTATCCTTCTTAAGTCTCCTGTTGGCCAGCCTTACAACTCCGGTTGCCGATGTATACTGCTCCAGGCATCCCCTGTTGCCGCAGCCGCAGGTTTCTTCCTCGTTATCTTCTATATGGATATGGCCTATCTCACCGCCGCCGCCATTGTATCCTGCGACTACCTTGCCGTCTATGATGACTCCGCCGCCTACTCCCGTTCCGAGCGTAACAACGACCAGATCCTTGAATCCTTCGCCGCCGCCCTTCCACATCTCGCCAAGCGCCGCAACATTGGCATCATTGCCGGCCCTCACGGGAAGATTGGTAAGCTTATTAAGCTCCTGTTTTATATTGAGGACACCCCAGCCTAAGTTAACCGCCTTATAGATGATCCCGTCCTTGTCGACCGGACCCGGTGCACCTACTCCTATACCGATGATGTTATCCCTGTCAAGATTTCTCTCTTCCATCTCGGCCTTAATGGAATCAGCTATATCGGGAAGTATATGGCTTCCCTTGTCTTCCTTCCTCGTGGGTATCTCCCACTTCTTCACAACTTCGCCGCCCGGAGTGAACAGGCCAAGCTTAACTGTTGTTCCGCCTATGTCTGCACCAAAACAATATCTGTCCATCTTAGCTTCTCCCTTTTATCATTCTTCTTCCTTCTTGTTGAGTGAATTCTGTAGTCTTGAATAAAGTTCCTGTGCCGCATTGTAACCCATCTTCTTCTGACGGTAATTGACTGCCGCCGACTCACATATGATAGCAAGGTTACGTCCCGGCCGTATCGGTATATTATGGCACACAACCTTGTTGCCCAGATACTCGATGTAATTCTCCTCAAGTCCTATCCTGTCATAGTCCTTCTCCTTATCCCACTCTTCCAGGCGTATGACAAGGTCGATCGACTGTGTATCCTTAACACAGGAAACACCAAAGAGCATCTTAACGTCCACAATCCCTATTCCCCGCAGTTCGATAAGATGCTTGGTTATATCAGGTGCGGACCCTATAAGAGTCTCCTCCGACACCTTCCTTATTTCAACAACATCATCCGTAACAAGACGATGTCCTCTCTTTATCAGTTCAAGTGCTGCTTCCGACTTACCGATCCCGCTCTCACCGGTTATGAGAACTCCTTCACCATATACATCAACCAATACTCCATGGACAGAAATACAGGGTGCAAGTTCAACATTAAGCCATCTTATGATCTCGGCCATGAAATCGGAAGTGGCCCTCTTTGTAACCAGGATGGGAACGCCCTTCTCTCTTGCAACATCGACAAATGTGGGATCGGGCTGTATTTCCCTGCAGAAAACAAAACAGGGTGTGGAATGAGAGAGCACATGCTCATATCTCTCCTTCTTGTCATCCGGGTCAAGGCCTTCCATGTATGTTGCCTCAACAAATCCGATTATCTGGACACGTGATGCCTCATAATGCTGGAGATAGCCTGCCAGCTGAAGCGCAGGCCTGTTGATATCGGGTATCGTGATCTTTCTGTTCTTAACGTCAATATCCGGCGTAAGATTTGTTAGTTCCATCTTCTCTATAAGTCTGCTGACTGCTACAGTTGACATATTGGAATCCTCCTCATTATCCTAATCAGTATACCACATGTTTATCACGATAACAAATGCCTTATTGTAGCCTTTAAGCCTGTTATGGTCCTTAATTGCCCTGCCCTGAACAAGCCTTAAGTCAAATCCGTGCATATCCGTGATCTTTTTAGCCACCGACAGTCCCAGGCCCGATCCTCCACGGCTGTTCCTTGATGTATCTCCCATGAAAAATGGTTCAAACAGATGATCCGCAATATCCCCGGGTATAGGATTTCCCTTGTCGGCAACCGCAATATTGAGCCTGGCAAGATCCTCATAAATAAAGACCCCGATATCGCATCCTTCCTGATTATGCCTTATCGCATTGTTAATGAGATTGCTTATCACACGCCTGAACTGAACCCTGTCAATATCTGCCAAACAGCTTTTTTCCGGGATATCTGCATCCATGCCCATACCGGCCGATTCTGCATCGGTATACAATGAAGCTGCACATTCCCTTACTTCTTCACATATATCCGTCTTCTCTTTATTCAGTGCATAACCTTCAGAATCAAGCCTTGTGTAATCAAAGAGCAGATTTATAAGATCGTTCATCCCGGCAGCCTTATCCCTGATCGCTTCAAGATAAGCCTGTCTGTCCTCCTCCTTTACAAGACCGTCTGCAAGTGCCTGAGCATATCCTGAAACGGTAGTTATGGGTGTGCGAAGGTCATGTGCTATATCAGCGATCATCAGGTTCCGTTTTTTTTCATAATCCTTCCCTGCCTTCATGCGCATCTCACCGATCTTTCTGAATTCACGCATGATGACCATGGCAAACCTTACCGCACCTATAATATACGGGATCAGCAAAACAAGCATTATGGATAATATGATAATGTACATGAGGATCTTACTCTGAAAGGGGAGTTTTGCGATCAGTCCTTCCTCACCTGAGATAAAGAAGCTTCTTTCACGGGTCCTTATAAGCCGGTCTATATAAGAATTCAACGGAAGCCTTAGCGGCAGGGGAAGGATCTTTGTTATCTGAAATATGATACCCGCCCCGAATGCACCCAGTATATACCTGCCCAGAGCAAGTGTTGAAAAGGCTTCGCTCATCTCATGGTCATGAAAGAACCTGTCAGCGATAAAGGGCATGATAAAAGAATCGGATATTGTAGTAAGGATCAATTCGACTATACCGACAACAAAAAGAGTGATTATGAATCTTACTATAAGAAGCACCTGCAGTGTCTTCTCCTGCGCTTCCATTTCCTTTTCCATAATATATTATGCCTGCTTTTCCAATCTGTATCCCAGTCCCCTGAGAGTCTTTATGTATTCCTGAGGGTCTTCACCCAGCTTCGCACGGAGCTTGCTCATGCATACCATAATGTTATTATCGGCTGCGATATAATCCTCACCCCATCCGCATTCAAATATCTGCTGCTTGGTAAATACCTTGCCGGGGTGGAGCATAAACATCTCCATAAGCTTATATTCAACCGATGTAAGTTCAATCGATTCCCCGTTCTTTTTAAGGAGACAGCTCTCCGGGTCAAGTTCAAGATCCCTGACCCTTATAGCCTCTTTCTTTTTACTGTCTGCTCCGAGCCTGTAGAACCTGCGGATGTTGGAATTGACCCTTGCAACAGCTTCGAGCGGATTAAACGGCTTGCTTAAATAATCATCCGCTCCCAGATTAAGGCCCAGGATCTTATCAGGATCCGTGTCCCTTGCAGATAAGATGATCACCGGAATGTTGCTGCTTTCTCTTATCTTCTTAAGAACATGAAAGCCATCCATCCCCGGCATCATCACGTCAAGGAGGCACAGGCTGATATCACCTTTTTCGATCAGGTTGAGCGCATCGCTCCCGTTGCCTGCTTCTTCCACACGGTATCCTTCATTCTCGAGATAGAGCCGGAGAAAATTACGTATCTCCGGCTCATCATCAACTATCAGTATCTTATAGTTCATATTACTCAGTTTCCTGCTATATAACCATTATTGCTGTCAACTACCACATTATCAGTATAACCATCGCTTAAGGTTTCGTAAAGAGCTGCCTTGGTTGACTGAACATAAGGCTCTACATAGAATATCTCCAGTATACCGATTGTGAAGATCGAAAGGATATGCCATCCTATGAAGGAAAGTCCAAGTACAAATGTGTTCCACTTCTGGCCATCCATCATCTCTTTGCTGAGTGCAAATGCTTCATCCCTGTCCATATCGGGGTCATCGCCCATTATGTAAGGGATCATATAGTATTCATAATACTTATATATTCCGATGAAAAATCCTGCTACCGGGATAAGGTTCCACAGCAGAAGATACAGATCCCTGAAAAACAATACCCTGACTACGTTCTTATAGTTGCCTTCAAATCCACGGCTTAAGTTGGACAGATCGGCAGGTTCATCAAGATTCCTTACAAAAAACCTGAGACACCCAACCTTGACCGGGTTAAGCAGAAATGCCGCTACAATAAATCCTATAACTACTGCGACCAGTACAATAATGAAAACAACTGCCAAAACTCCTATGACTGCCGCCGTGATGGCCTCAGGACTCGCATTGGAGAAGTTCTCCTTCATCTGTTCGCTCTGCTGGGCAAAGTTGCCTCCCGACTTATAGCTTGATCCTGAAGACAATCCGCCGCTTATAAGTGCAAGGATCACACCTACCAGTACGCACTTCCAATAGTTGGCCTTAAATGCAATCTTACCTCTTTCCTTTAATTCTCCTCTTGTCCACATAATTATCTCCTCTTTTCATCATGTATTGCGAAGCATTATCTCCGCCTGATTTCCTTACAGTGAGCATTATACATAGGAAACCTTAAGGAAAAAGCCTGAAAACCTTAACATAACCTTAATATTTCTTCATAGCTTAATCCCTGCTGCTCCTTCTTCCGAGAATGCGCAGGAGCTTAAGGAAGAGATTGATTATATCAAGGTAGATATCAAGTGCACAGTCAACGGCATTGTCAAGCGTGGGAGTGTACTGCTGAGCCCTGTAGTAGTCATATCCAATGTACAGTGAGAAGATAAGGGCCCCGAACCATGACATTACATTGAATACCCCGTTTATGAATATTCCTATGACCGAACCTACAAGTACCGCTATAAGTCCCGTAAAAAGATACCTTCCCATTGTCTCAAACGCCGACGGCCACAGCATGCTGGCAGCTATCATGATACCCGAGATACAGAATGTATACAAAAATGCCTGGCTGACTATATCACTCTCAAGACCTCCGTATACCTGTACAGCCATTGACACAACGAGACCGCAGGGTACCACCACCATGTTATAACCGATAAAGCTTACTATGGGATTGCCTGACTTTGCGGAAACAGCTGTACCGGCTATCACCAGAACCATATACATGATAAGGAAGATGACCGGATTTATGTAAAGGTACACGTTCGGAACCGCCTTGCATAAAAAGTAGTTCACTGCAAGACCGTATACGACAATACCTCCCATTATAAGATTATATTTAGGTCTGTCGATCACATCATTAAGATTATAATCCGCATATAACCTCTCCATCTTACGTTTATCCAGAAAACTTACACTGCCTTCCCTAGCCATGATCAATACCTCCTCTTCTTTTATACATGCTCATCTTTTCTGAAAAAGTAATACACATTCTCCGCAGCCTTTCTGTCAATTGAAGGTACCTGCATAAGGCGGTCCACATCCGCTGCTTTTATCTCATCAATTGAATCAAAGCTCTTCATAAGTGCCCGGCGTCTTGCAGGTCCTATTCCTTCTATATCATCAAGTACCGAATGGACCTGGCCCTTGCTCCTTAAGGACCTGTGGAATTCTATCGCAAACCTGTGGGCCTCATCCTGGATCCTCGTTATCAGCTTAAAGGCTTCCGAGTTTCTTGATATTGGGATCTCCCTGTTATTATAATACAATCCTCTTGTCCTGTGGTTATCATCCTTCACCATACCGCATACCGGTATATCAAGTCCCAGGTTGTCAAGGACCTCAAGGGCTATGTTTACCTGTCCTCTTCCGCCGTCCATAAGGATAAGGTCCGGAAGCTTCGAAAACTTTCCGTACTCGCCTGTATCTTCCAAAGCCCTCTCCGACAACCCATGCTCAAACCTCCTCGTAAGGACTTCATTCATGCTTGCATAATCATTGGGGCCTTCAACACTCTTTATCTTAAACTTGCGGTAATCATTCTTCTTCGGACGGCCCTGCTCGTATACGACCATGGACCCTACGGAATCATATCCGCTTATATTCGAGATATCGTATGCCTCCATCCGGCTGACGCCTTCAATATCAAGAAGGTCCATAAGCTCCCTTACCGCTCCCTCGGTCCTTGCCTTATTTCTCTTTATCTTATCGATATCCTGTTGAAGTATTATTCTTGCATTCTTCTCGGCAAGTTCTACCAGCTTCTCCTTCTTACCCTTAAGAGGGACTGTCAGCTTAACCCTGCTTCCCCTCTTTTCGCTCAGCCAGTCAGCGCACAGATCCATATCCTCTATCTGTACGGGTATTATAAGCTCCTTCGGGATATACGGGGTGCCGGCATAGAACTGCATGACAAAGTTGCGGATTATCTCGTTGTCCTCGGTCTGTTCCGTATGCTTCATATAATAGTGCTCACGGCCAATGATCTTACCATCCCTTATAAAGAAGACCTGGATAATGACTGAATCGCCCTCCCTTGCCATGGCGATTATATCCCTGTCGTCACCGCCGGTATCGGTTATCTTCTGCTTCTGGGCAACTGCCCGTACGCTTTCGATAAGGTCCCTGGTCTGTGCGGCTTCCTCGAACTCAAGTGATTCTGCCTGGGCATTCATCCTCTCGGTAAGTTCATTGAGCAGGGGCCTGTAATTACCGTTTAAAAAATCAATGGCTCCCTGTATTGAGTCTTTATACTCATCCCTGCTTACAATTCCAATGCAGGGTGCACTGCATTGATGTATATGATAATACAGACAAGCGTTTTTGATATTTTTTTCAACGGATGCTCCGCCATCATAAATATCCGCGCTGTATTTATGGGTACACGTTCTTATCTTATATAGCTTGCACAGAAGCTCGATCGTATCCTTGACGGCTCCTGCGGATGTATACGGTCCGTAGTACCTGGCATTATCCTTACGTACCTTCCGGGTCATAAATATCCTCGGATAGTCTTCCCCTGTCGTGACCTTGATATATGGGTATGTTTTGTCATCCTTAAGCAGTGTGTTGTATTTGGGCTGATTTTCCTTGATAAGATTGTTTTCAAGAACCAGGGCTTCAAGCTCTGAATCGGTCACCAGATACTCGAACCAGGCTATCTTGCTTACCATGGTCCTTATCTTAAGTGTTTTGTTGGTACTATCACGGAAATATGAACGGACGCGGTTTTTCAGAATGACAGCCTTACCCACATAGATAATGTTGTCATCCTCGTCATGCATTATATAGACACCCGGTTTAGCGGGCAGTTTCTTTAATTCTTCTTCGATATCAAACAGGGCCGAATTCATCGCTCATCTTCTTCCAGAAATAGGCAAAAACCGCAAGGGCCAGTATTCCGATTATATTGGAAGCCGTAGGACTTATAAAGGACACGGCACCCATGACAAGGCAGACAGCCGACAGATACAGCAAAAGACGGCCTCCCTTTTTTGCATACTGCTCCTTATCCCTGTATGTTGAATTGTCGTTGAAGCTTCTTACAAAGCCCGGCTTACCGGTCCTGACCATATATATCCCAAAGGCAAAGCAGAGGATAAATGCTATCCCGCTGATCCATGTTAAATCTGATAAACCTAATATTTCCATATGTGCTCCTTAAAAATAGTAAATAAGGAATCCACCACTTCGTGGTACCCCTTATGATCAATCATACCATAAAAGTCAGGAGGCGGCTACCGGGATCACTCCCGAATAACCGCCTCCATCTATTGGCAAATATAATACCCTGTATTAAGCAGTGCTTAAGCCTTCTTCTTATCCCTGTTGTTGAATATCTCGAATACAACGGCTGCAAGAAGTACAAGACCCTTAACCACCTTCTGCCAGTTAGAGTCAACGTTCATAAGACTCATACCTAAGTTGATGACACCGATAAGGGTTGCACCAACGATCATACCGAATACCGAACCTGAACCACCGTATGCAGATACACCGCCGACGATACAAGCAGAGATCGCGTCAAGCTCGTAGTTAAGACCTGCATTGGGGTTGGCTGCCGAAAGCCTTGCCATTGAGATCCAGCTCGTGATAACCGTAAGGAACTGCATGTTAAGGTATGCAAGGAAGAGTATCTTCTTGGTATCGATACCCGAAAGCCTTGTTGCCTCAACGTTACCGCCCATTGTATAGAAGTAGCGTCCGATAACGGTCTTACTTGTGATGAAGTTATAAACAAGTGCTATCACTGCTACCCATACAAGCGTGAAGGGAATACCCTTATCCTGACCCAGCTTGAATGTGAAGAAAAGAATAACCGCGCACAGGATAACGCATCTTATCACAACTGTTGCAAAAGAATCCGCTTCATAGCCCTTCTTGATCTTGGTCGCCCTGTCCTTAAGCTGTGAAACAACTATGATAACACAGGCAGCAACACCGATCACAACACACATACCGTTCAATGCACCTATATTAAAGAGTGCAGGTATCGATCCATTGAAAAGTGCAAGGTATGATTCGCACTGACCTATACCTATAGTCTGACCGTTTACAATCGCTGTACCAAGACCTCTGAAAGACAGGTAGCCTGCCAGTGTAGCGATCCATGGCGGAATATTAAGATAAGCGATTACCCAGCCCATGAAACATCCTATTACAAGACCTACAACAAGCATTGCAAGCATTACAACCGGAACAGGAAGACCCTTCTTTACCATAAGGATCGCACCTACGGTATCCACGAAGCAGACTACCGAACCTACCGACAGGTCGATGTTACCCTTTATGAGCATGCACATCAACATACCGGTTGCAAGTACATAAACATATGCGTTCTGATTTATGAGAGCCGTGATATTCTCAGGCTTTAATATAGAGCTGCCACCACTGGTCTTCCATGCGAAGAAAAGAACTACGAGGACCAGGATAATCTTCATTGTATGAGCTTTTAATACTTTTCCTACGTTATTCATATTATCATCCCTCCTCCTTACTTCTTCTCATTCTTTGATACTACATCAAAGATAACCGCACCAAGGAGAACCAGACCCTTGACAACCTTCTGCCAGTTGGCCTCTATTCCCATAAGCG
>JAILCT010000265.1 GCA_024690425.1 Lachnospiraceae bacterium
ATAGTATCCTGTATTTAGAACAGGACCGGAGGGATCATGGACTGTATTGAGATAAAAAACCTGGAAGTATTCGGACATCACGGTGTGTTTGAAGAAGAGAATAAGCTCGGTCAGAAATTCGTTGTCTGTTGTGAACTCTACCTTGACATAAGACCTGCCGGGATAAGTGATGATCTTGCCCTGTCAGTACATTACGGTGAGGTGTGTAAGTTCATAAATGATTTTATGATCAATAAGACTTATTATCTCATTGAGGCGGTTGCCGAAGACATGGCCAAGGAGCTGCTTCTTAAGTTCAGGAAGGTGAGAAGCATTAAGCTCAAGATAAAGAAGCCGTGGGCACCAATAGGCCTTCCGATCGAAGAAGTGTCAGTCACTATAGAGCGGGGATGGCATGATGCATATATTTCGGTAGGATCCAATATGGGTAATAAAAGGGATAATATCGAAGCTGCAGTAAAGAGGCTTAAGGCAGATGATGACATTCTTCTCATAAAGGAATCGGAACTCATAGAGACGAAGCCTTATGGTTATAAGGATCAGGATGACTTTCTGAATGGGGCTCTTTATATCAAGACCCTCTATACACCTTCGGAGCTTCTTAAATGCCTTAATGAGATAGAGACCCTGGGAAACAGGGAGAGAAATATAAAATGGGGGCCCAGGACCATAGACCTTGATATCCTTATCTATGATGATCTTGTGATCGATACGGATGATCTTACGATACCACATGAAGACATGCATAACAGGGAATTCGTATTGGGCCCGTTAAATGAAATAGCACCGAATTTAAGGCATCCGGTGCTGAATAAGACGGTAAAGCAGCTTCTTGAAAGTCTTGAAAGGCTCAGTTCCCAGTGAAGAATGAAGGCCCCTTGACCTTCTCGTCGATAACTTCGGGAACAAAGGCTTCAGGTCTCGGGCTTCCGGTAGTGCTTACGCGGAAGAGATTGGTCGGTTCCTTGTATGCGTGGAAGTAGGTATATGTATCAGTCATATTTATGTTCTGATAATTGCCGATCGCTATGACGGTAGGATCCGATCCGTCTGTTGCCATTCTGATAAGGGCGGGAGTGTCCTTGTCATTACGCTGATAGAATATAACTCCGCCGAGAACATTAAATGCATCAACCCTGTCCTCGGTCAGCTTCTCAACAACACGGTTCCTTAAGTCGAACCTGCAGAGAGGATAATCATCACCTATTCCAATATAGTAGATATAATCTCCCGAATAGACCGGATTGTACATGCGTTCATTTAAAAAGAGAGAAGCAGTAAGTGTCTTGGTATCAAACATATTGAGGAGGAAGTAGTCATCCTGGTCGGGGAAAAAGATGTTGCTGCCTATAACACAGCAGGGATTGACGATCTTCTTACATACTTCTTCCTTATCGGTTCCGTTGATCGTACAGCGGTACAGAGTCATGCCTTTTTCATTATCATAATGCTGATAATATACATAATTGTCGATAACTATAACCTGGCCGGCCACGGTCCTGTCAAAGCCCTTGGTCTCGCCGCGGCTTCCCTTCTTGAGACGGTATATTCCGTGAGTCTCGGCAGTAAAGCCATATACCATATCCGTTTCCGTATCCACCTGATTGTAATACAGATAATCACCGGCAACATTTATATACTTGGCAGGCATATGGAGAACCTTCTTCTGGTTACTGCCGTCAAGATCCATTGAATATATGCAGAAATTGTCAAGGGGATTGGAAAAATATACCGTATTGCCGTCCTGGCAGAAGAGTCCTTCATTGTTGAGGTTACCGCCCGTGTTGCCTATGGTACCGGGAGGATTGTCCTTGACCATCATCTTCTTGTCAACAAAGGAAACAAGCCAGATGATAAGGCCTATAGCGGCCAGAAACGATATGATGAGGATAGCATTTTTGGCTGTCTTTTTCTTGCGTGCCATAGGATAGCCCCCTTTCCTTATAAATATGATTCTCCCCATCTTTATTATAACATATACGGATAAATATGTTATAATCTTTTTATAATATAAAAGCGGAGGAAAGCCATGTTCAGAAACCGTGAATTACTGCTATACAGAAATTTTAAGAGGAGCGATATCCTCGATGATATGTCACGGCTTGTATACGAATTTGAATGCGGATATGATGACGAGGAGCATGAGGATTTCAGGGCTCTGCTCTTTGATATAGTAGCAAGGCTTGTTGAACTGGCTACTGACCATGGTTATCATGGTAACCTGTGGCATATGTATCTTACCTACCTGCTTGCGAATAATGAGAATTCATACTCAATGGCCGCAGAATTTCGCGGCAATGTTCCCGGAACCATCAACGAAATAGCCTTACATGATTTTATGATCTTTAAGGAAATGTTTGATTATGATTTTACACCTGTGTCAGAGTCCCTGAGTGCAGAGTGTATTTCGGCCATACTTGATTACGAAGGTGTTGATGATGCCGGCAAGATATTCAACAAACGGGTAAGGGACCGCATATGTGAGCTGAGTGTTTCGCTTGGGGAAGCTCCCACGGCCCAGGTGTTCATGGATACATTGACTGAGTTTTACAAGTACTTCGGTGTCGGTAAGTTCGGACTTCATAAGGCGTTCAGGGTAGAACACAACAGGAAGGACGAGGTTGTGATAAGGCCGATAACCAACATAGCCCACGTGTATCTTGAGGACCTTGTGGGTTACGAAACGGCCAAGCAGAAGCTGATAGAGAACACGGAAGCATTTGTTGAGGGAAGGCGAGCCAACAACTGTCTTCTTTTCGGAGATGCCGGAACAGGCAAGTCGAGTGCGATAAAGGGAATACTTAACAGGTATTACGACAAGGGGCTCAGGATAATTGAGCTTAACAAATATCAGTTCAGGGATATCAATGATGTTATCGCACGTATTAAGACGAGAAATTACAAGTTCATCATATATATGGATGACCTGTCATTTGAGGATTTTGAGACGGATTATAAATACTTAAAGGCCGTGATCGAAGGCGGTCTTGAGAAGAAGCCTTCCAATATTCTCATATATGCGACTTCGAACAGGCGTCATCTTATAAAGGAGACATGGTCAGACAGGGATGATATAAGGGTTGATAACGGTATACACAAGTCTGACACGATGCAGGAGAAGCTGTCACTGGCTTACAGGTTCGGGGTCTCCATCTACTTCGAGAAGCCCGGTAAAAAGGAATTCCATGAGATAGTAAGGGTACTGGCTGAACGCAATAATGTGGACATGCCGACAGATGAGCTTCTTGCAGAAGCAGATAAATGGGAACTTGCGCACGGAGGACTGTCCGGAAGAACGGCTGTACAGTTTATCGATCATATACTGGGGATTTGTCATGAGGGGGTATCGCGAAGCGGTGGAGCCCTAATGACGAAAGAAAAAGGAGATAAAATATGATGAAGTGCTTCGCCGCAATTGATGTCGGTTCATACGAAGTTGCAATGAAGATCTTCGAGATTTCGACGGGTAAGGGCATAAAACAGATAGACCATATCCGCCACAGGATCGAGCTGGGAACTGATACCTACCACACAGGCAAGGTCAGTCCTGCGAGGATGGATGAACTGTGTGACTGTTTATCCAAGTTCGATAAGATTCTCAAGTCATATAAGGTCGATGCCTACAAGGCTTACGGAACGAGTGCCATAAGGGAGACCGACAACACGACCGTGGTCATCGAACAGATCAAGCTCCGTACAGGCATAAAGGTAGAAGTGTTAAGCAATTCAGAGCAGCGCTTCATGCACTACAAGGCTGTGGCATCGAGGGGAGCTATCTTTAATGAGATGATGAAGAAGTCCTGCGCTATAGTGGATATCGGAGGCGGAAGCATACAGATATCCCTGTTTGAGAAGGATGCTCTTGTGACCACGCAGAATATAAGGCTTGGCGTACTCAGGGTAAAGGATATGCTCTCATCCCTTCAGGCAAGAACAACTGACTATGTACAGCTTCTGGGTGAGCTTATAGATAACCAGTTGGAGTCATTCAGGAGCCTGTATCTCGGAGACCGCAAGATATGCAATATAATCGTTGTGGATGATTACATCTCAAGGGCAATGAAGTCGATAAGGATTAAGGATGACGTTGTATCCTACGACGAATTCAGGGAATTGATCGGAACATATCGTAACAAACCTGTTGAGTATATCGCCGGAGCGATGAGCATGGATGAAGAAAGCGCCGTTCTGCTTCCCCAGTCGATAATTCTTCTTGATAAGATTGCCGATATGATGGGTGCCGTAACCCTGTGGGTTCCCGGTGTTTCGCTTTCAGACGGTATTGCCTATGAATATGCGGAGAATAACAAGCTTCTCAGCGTTCCGCATGATTTTGACGAAGATATAATGACTGCTGCCGAGATACTGTGCAAGCGTTACGGAGGAAACATAGAGAGGAACAGGCTTGTTGAGGAAGTGGCACTGTCCATATACGATGATACCAGGAAGATACATAAGATGGGCAGAAGGGAGCGGCTCCTGTTAAGGATCGCCGCCATGCTTGCCGACTGCGGTAAGTATATAAGCCTTGA
The DNA here is from genome assembly GCA_024690425.1 of Lachnospiraceae bacterium. Next base: position 4,533 of record JAILCT010000265.1, read on the forward strand.
AGCTGCTGCGGAATGCGGGTATGAGATAATAATGGCCACCGAGATGATCGGTCTTTCTCATGCGGAACGTGAGATAATAGCCAATATAGTAAGGTATAACAAAGTGGCTTTCGAATACTATAAGGACAGGTCCTCGCAGACCCTGCTTGATAAGGATTCATATCTTGTCGTAGCCAAGCTGACCGCTATATTCAGAGTTGCTGATGGAATATGCAGAAGCCATAGGATCAAGTTAAGGGGCATAAAAACAAGTGTTAAGGATGGTGAATTTATCATAAACATAGATTCCGATGAGGATTTCACACTTGAGAAGGGATTTTTCTCAAGGAAATCCGATCTTTTTGAGGAAGTATTCGCACTTAAGCCGGTAATACGTAACAGGAAGAATACCTACGCATTGTGATCATATAAATCATATGGAATAAGGGAAGGTATAGGGATGGTTAAGGGAAAGAAGATCAAAACGGATAAGACTGACAGGATCGATCTTGCCAACAGTGAATATTACTACAACAGGGAGCTTAGCTGGCTGCTCTTTGATGAACGTGTCCTGGAAGAAGCCAGAGACAAGTCCAATCCACTTATGGAGAGGCTTAAGTTCTTGAGTATAACAGCCTCCAACCTTGATGAATTCTTTATGATAAGGGTTGCATCGTTAAGGGATATGGTCAATGCGGGTTATACCAAGGCAGACATAGCGGGTATGTCTCCGGGAAGGCAGCTTGAAAAGATCGGTGAAGCAACGCATAAGCTTGTTGACAGACAGTATTCAACCCTTACAAGATCGCTCATGCCGCTCATGGAACAGGAGGGGATCCATCTGATCCTTCAGCATGAGAACCTCACAAAGGAACAGCAGGCATATGTTGACGATTATTTCATGAAGAATGTATATCCTGTACTCACGCCCATGGCTGTTGATTCTTCAAGGCCTTTCCCGCTTATCAGGAACAGGTCTCTTAACATAGGTGCCCTTGTATCCAAGAAGAAAAGATCAGGAAGTAAGGGCGGCAACGTTGAGAAGGAATTCGCAACAGTACAGGTTCCTTCCGGAATACCGCGTATCATAAGGCTTCCGGGCGACGGTGACAGTGTTATCCTGCTTGAAGAGATCATCGAGCGCAACATGGGCAAGCTGTTCTTAAATTATGATGTCCTGTGCGCACATCCCTTCAGGATCATGAGAAATGCCGATCTTACGATAGAAGAAGACGAAGCGGCCGACCTGTTAAAGGAGATCGAGAAGCAGCTTAAGAAGAGGCAGTGGGGTGAAGTCATCAGGCTTGAAGTATCCGATGATATCGACAAGCGCCTTATGAAGATACTATTAAAGGAATTAAACTGCAGAGAGGAAGCCGTATATAAGATACAGGGTCCTCTTGATCTGACCTTCCTTATGAAGCTGTGCGGAATAGAGGGATATGATCATTTAAGGGATGCACGGTTCGATTCGCAACCGGTTCCTGAACTGGCACCTGATAAGGATATTTTCGAAGCCATTAGGAACAAGGACATACTTCTTCATCATCCTTATGAGACCTTCCAGCCTATAGTCGACTTTATAAGACAGGCTGCGAGGGATCCCGATGTACTGGCCATTAAGCAGACCCTGTACAGGGTATCGGGACATTCGCCCATCATAGCTGCACTGGCACAGGCGGCAGAAAACGGCAAGCAGGTCACGGTCCTTGTGGAACTTAAGGCAAGATTTGATGAAGAGAACAATATCATCTGGGCAAGAATGCTTGAGAAGGCAGGATGTCATGTAATATATGGTCTTGTGGGCCTTAAGACCCATAGTAAGATCACCCTTGTTGTAAGGCGTGAGGAAGAGGGCATAAGAAGATATGTGCATCTTGGGACCGGTAATTACAATGATTCAACAGCCAAGCTGTATACGGATATAGGACTTCTAACATGCTCTGAACCGATAGGAGAGGATGCTACCGCGGTATTCAACATGCTTTCGGGATATTCGGAGCCGCTTAACTGGAACAGGTTAAGTGTTGCACCCCTGTGGCTTAAGGACAGGTTCTTAAGCCTTATAAGACGTGAGGCCCATAATGCAAGATCCGGTAAGAATGCTCATATAATAGCCAAGATCAATTCCCTGTGTGATAAGGACATTATAATAGCCCTGTATGAAGCCTCGATGGCAGGTGTTAAGATAGAGCTTATAGTCAGGGGTATATGCTGCCTTAAAACAGGAATACCGGGTATAAGCGAGAATATCTCGGTCCGTTCGGTAGTAGGCCGATTCCTTGAACATAGCAGGATATTCTATTTCGAAAATGCGGGACTTCCTGAGCTTTATTGCGGATCTGCCGACTGGATGCCGAGGAACCTTGAAAGAAGAGTGGAAATACTGTTCCCGATAGAAGAAGCCGACCTTAAAGAGAGGGTTTACCATATTCTTGACGTGATGCTGAGGGATACCCTGAAGGCCAGAGTGATGGATGATGAGGGTGCATATGTCAAGATCGACAAGAGGGGTAAGGAGCTTCTGTCCTGCCAGGCCGAATTCGTAAGAGAGGCTGTCGAAAAGACTGAAGAAAACAATAAAAAAGTCAAGAACCTTGCGAATAAGAGGGTTTTCACTCCGGAAACAATGATCGATTAGCGTCAAAACCTGTATTTGGGATTTTTTGATCGGAAAGGATGGTGCTTATGAGAACACAGGAATATGATGACGATGTTTTAAAGGCTTTTCTTGATGCACAGGATCAGCTCTTTGATGAGCCCGTTGCTGAGAGCCTTGCTGAAGCAGAAGCTTTTCTGGCTGACTGTATGGCTGTGGTCTGTGACACCGAGAAAGAGGTCTATGAGTATTTTGATGAAGAGGGAACAGACCTTGAGGGAGCTGAACTTGATGATATATGTGAAGTGTTCAGGATCCCGGACGGACGTTATCTTATTGTTGAAGGATAAATTTATTTATGATCTCTTCTATGCCATCGTGGTCATTGTCGCGTTCAGTGACATAATCCGCGGTGGCTTTTACTTCTTCTGTGGCATTTTTCATTGCTACACCGATACCTGCCGCATCGATCATTGAAATATCATTTTCTTCATCACCTGCGGCAATTGAATCGGATACAGGTATGTTAAAGCGGCTGCACATATAGGATACTGCCTGTCCCTTGGTGGAACTGGGATTCTCAAATTCAAGGAGCATGGGATTTGAGAATACAGTTGTCAGCTTCCCTGCACAGTACGGGGCGAGTCGGTCCCTGAAGGCATCAAGAACAGCGTGTGATCCTCTTGATATGGCAATAACCTTGATGGGCTCGCTTTTAAGATATGCAGTGACATCATCAACCACAACAGGCGGAACCATGATACCCTTGCAATAGGCACGAAGTTCGGGAGTATCCTTCTCCGAAACCACATTTACGTCATCATATGTATGGGCATGGATACCTGCAGCGTGTGCTTCATCCAGAATATGACGGACGTACTCCATCCTTACAGGAAAGCGTACCAGGGCCCTGTCTTCACTGCAGTCATATATAAGTCCGCCATTATAACTGGCGATGTAATAGCCGTTTCCTGTCCACCCGTAACGCCTCGATATCTGTATGGCACTCTGTATGGGGCGGCCTGTAGCTATAACAAACTTATGCCCCAGGCTTATCATCTTACTTATGGCCCGAAGGTTGCCCTCGCTTATATTCTTATCCGAATCAAGAAGGGTACCGTCAAGGTCGGTAAAAAGAATCTTCGTATCCATCAATTATCGTCATCTTCCCTGTTGGCAGTATAAACAGTACGCTTCCTTGCCATCTCGTCGCTGGCAAGATATTCATCGTAAGTTGTTATCTTATCTATCATAGTACCGTCGGGAAGGATCTCCATGATCCTGTTGGCGGTTGTTTCGACAAACTGATGGTCATGAGATGCAAAAAGGATCACACCCGGGAACTTGATAAGTCCGTTATTCAGGGCAGTTATCGATTCCATGTCAAGGTGGTTGGTAGGCTCGTCGAGTATGAGTATATTGGCTCCCGATATCATCATCTTGGAGAGGAGGCAGCGAACCTTCTCACCTCCGGATAAGATCTTAACCTTCTTCACGCCGTCTTCACCGGGGAAGAGCATCCTGCCTAAGAATCCGCGGACATAGGTTACATCCTTGACGGGAGAGTAACCCATGAGCCAATCGGTTATGGTCAGGTCATTATCGAATTCTTTGGTGGAATCCTTGGGGAAGTAAGCCTGTGAAGTCGTAACTCCCCACTTGAAGGTACCCTCATCGGGTTCCATCTCACCCATGAGGATCTTAAAGAGGGTAGTCTTGGCAAGTTCGTTGCCGCCTACAAAAGCCACCTTGTCCTCACGGCCTAAAATGAAAGAAATATTGTCAAGTATCTTCACACCGTCTATTGTCTTGCTTATACCTTCAACACTGAGTACTTCATTTCCGATCTCGCGGTCGGGACGGAAGTCGATATAAGGATATTTACGCGAGCTTGGCTTGATCTCGTCAAGCTCTATCTTTTCAAGGGCCCTCTTACGTGAGGTGGCCTGTTTGCTCTTTGATGCATTGGCAGAGAAACGGGAGATGAATTCCTGAAGTTCCTTGATCTTTTCTTCCTTCTTCTTATTGGCTTCCTTCATCTGCTTGATAAGAAGCTGGCTTGATTCATACCAGAAATCATAATTACCGGCATAAAGCTGGATCTTACCGTAATCTATATCAGCTGTATGTGTACATACTTTATTAAGGAAATAACGGTCATGGCTGACAACTATGACTGTATTCTCGAAATTGATGAGGAATTCCTCAAGCCAGTTGATTGCATCCATATCAAGGTGGTTGGTAGGCTCATCGAGAAGAAGGATATCAGGATTACCGAAAAGTGCCTTGGCCAGTAACACCTTTACCTTCTGGGAACCGTTTAAGTCCTTCATCATAGCATAATGTAAGTCAGTCTCTATTCCGAGCCCGTTAAGGAGCATGGCCGCATTTGATTCTGCCTCCCATCCGTCCATCTCGGCGAATTCGGCCTCGAGTTCTGAAGCCCTTATACCGTCTTCGTCCGAGAAGTCCTCCTTGGCATATATCGCATCTTTCTCCTTCATGATCTCATATAAACGTTTATTTCCGAGTATTACGGTGTCCATTACCTGATACTCATCATATTTGAAGTGATCCTGCTCAAGGACCGACATCCTCTGGCCGGGAGTTATGGCTATATCTCCCTTGGTAGTATCAAGCGCTCCGGATAATATCTTCAAGAAGGTTGACTTACCTGCTCCGTTGGCACCTATAAGGCCGTAGCAGTTGCCTTCGGTGAACTTGATGTTGACATCCTCAAAGAGGGCTTTCTTTCCGAGACGAAGGGTCACGTTATTTGCTGAAATCATTGTAAATCTCCTTAAACAAGCGAATTCTCGAGTTTCCAATGTACTAATATAACAATTATGGGCTCTTAGTGCAAGCAAAATGCTAATTTTCCATTGAATAATTGACTAAATTAATATAGAATATAATATTATTTTAGATTTTATGTAATCTAACTTTTTCTGCGGGGAAAAGCATGGGAGCAACGGACATAGCTGAAAACAGAACATTCGGCATGATCCTTGATGATGGACGCTTTGAAGCCATCAAGGAGTTTTTGAGTCCTGATGAATTGTATCAGGACCTGATAGAGTGCGTTAAGAAATACCATCCCAGTGCAGATATCTCACTGATCGAGAAGGCTTACAATACGGCGTATGAAGCTCATAAAGACCAGATGCGCAAGTCCGGTGAGCCTTATATCATACATCCCCTCTGTGTTGCGCTTATACTTGCAGAACTTCAGCTTGACAAGGAGTCGATAGCGGCAGGTCTCCTTCATGATGTTGTTGAAGACACGGCACTTACTATCGATGACCTTGAGAGGGAATTCGGGTCTGATGTAGCTCTTATCGTTGATGGCGTGACCAAGCTCGATAAGATCCAGTATAACGAGGATAAGCTTGAATTTCAGGCAGAGAACTTAAGGAAGATGTTCCTTGCGATGGCTAAGGATATAAGGGTCATCATGGTCAAGCTCGCCGACCGTCTCCATAATATGCGTACGCTTAAGCATATGGCTCCGGAGAAGCAGAAGGAGATAGCGAGAGAGACAATGGATATCTATGCGCCGCTTGCCATGCGTCTTGGTATCAGCAAGCTGAAGGTGGAACTTGATGATCTGTCCCTTAAGTATCTTGAACCCGAAGTCTATTACGATCTTGTTGACAAGATTGCGATAAGGAAGAGTGAACGCGAGAAATACGTTGAGATAATAGTCGATGAAGTGAGTCAGCATATAAAGAATGCAGGGATCAAGGCTGAGATCGATGGCCGTGTCAAGCATTTCTACAGTATCTACAAGAAGATGCTGAACCAGAACAAGACGATCGACCAGATATATGACCTCTTCGCGGTACGTATCAAGGTAGATACAATAAGGGACTGCTATGCGGCGCTCGGTGTCATACACGAGATGTATAAGCCCATACCGGGAAGGTTCAAGGATTATATAGCCATGCCCAAGGCCAATATGTACCAGTCACTTCATACGACCCTCATCAGCCATACAGGGCAGCCTTTTGAGATACAGATACGTACGTATGATATGCACAGGACGGCTGAATACGGTATAGCAGCCCATTGGAAATACAAGGAGAATTCAAGCGGCAAGAAGGTAGAGGAGCAGGAGGCAGAGAAGCTGTCATGGCTTAGACAGATACTTGAGTGGCAGAAGGATATGTCCGATAACAAGGAGTTTCTGAGTACGCTCAAGAGTGACCTTGATCTTTTCGGTGATACGGTTTACTGCTTTACGCCGGCAGGAGATGTAAAGACGCTTCCCGCAGGCTCCAATACGATTGATTTTGCATATTCCATACACGGTGCCGTTGGCAACAAGATGATAGGGGCCAGGGTTAACGGCAAGCTTGTTACCATCGATTATATTCTCAATAACGGTGACCGTATTGAGATAATCACTTCTCAGAACAGTAAGGGTCCTTCACGTGACTGGTTAAACATAGTCAAGTCAACCCAGGCGAAAAACAAGATAAACCAGTGGTTTAAGAATGAACTTAAGGAGGAGAACATCCTTAAGGGCAAGGAGATGATGCAGGATTACTGTAAGGCTCATTCCATCGATACCACTAAGGTCTTCAGGCCCGAATACATTCATGCGATACTTGAAAAATACGGCTTCAAGGATTGGGATGCCGTAAGGGCTGCTGTGGGACACGGCGGACTTAAGGAGGGCCAGATCATCAATAAGATGATGGAACTCTATGACAAGGACCATCCCAAGATCCTTTCCGATGATGAAGTGCTTGAGAATGTCAACGGCAGGGCCGGAGAGCGCAAGATACAGATCAAGAGTAAGGGCGGTATCGTTGTACAGGGTATAGATGATGTCGCTGTACGTTTTTCGAAATGCTGCAACCCCATTCCGGGTGATGAGATCGTCGGCTTCGTGACCAGGGGAAGAGGCGTATCCATCCACAGGACCGATTGCATAAATATTATTAATCTTCCCGAAATGGAGAGGGCAAGGCTTATAGAGGCAGAGTGGCAGAGGGATGATACCAAGGCTAACGAACGCTACATGGCCGAGATAAACATTTATTCCGTCAACAAGACCGGAATGCTTGCCGAGATAACAAGGATACTTACCGAGAAGAACGTAAGCATACTGAAGATGAACGTAAGAACATCAAAGCAGGGCACAGCCACAACTTCGATCTCCTTCGAGGTGGCTAACAGGGATGAGCTCAATAATGTTATCGAGCGTCTCGGAGCGATAGAAGATGTTCTGGACATAGAAAGGACGACGGGCTGATGGGAGAGCTTAAGATAGGAAGAATGGTCATGGGACCGGTTCAGACCAACTGCTATTTTGTGTATGACAGTGATGACAGGAAGGCAGTTGTATTTGATGTACCCTGCGACGGTGCATATATTTATAACACACTTAAGAAGAACGGTATCGATGTTGCAGGCATATGCTTAACACACGGACATTTCGACCATATCATGGGTGCCAACGAGTTAAGGGGTGCAGCTTCTGTTAAGATATATGCATATGAGGAAGAGAAGGACGTATGTGAGGATACGCATAACAACTGTACCGACCAGACGGGAAGGCTGTGTACCGTAAAGTGCAACAGCTATTTAAAGGATAATGAAGAAGTTGATATAGAAGGAATAAAGTTTAAGGTGATAGCGACCCCCGGACACACAAAAGGGAGCTGCTGCTTCTATTTTGAGAATGAAAAAATGCTCATAAGCGGCGACACACTGTTCTGCGGTTCCATCGGACGTTCAGACCTGCCCACAGGTTCGGAGGCGACTCTTTTAAGGTCTGTCAATGAACGCCTTATGTGTCTTCCGGATGAAGTCAAGGTATATCCCGGGCACGGAGATGAGACCACGATAGGTTTCGAACGACGCAGCAATCCTTTTATTTATTGATCTATTAAAGTTTTCAGGAAGAATATATGATACAGGTATACGTTAACAGAGAAAAGCTTGAATATGACATCTATGCCCTGTTCAAGGCCTTTTATCCCGAAGAGGAATTTAATATAGAAGTTGTTGAAGACGGCAAGGAATCCACAGGGGTTCCTTCCTTTTATGATGTGCGTTTTTCTTCTTCCGATGTTTCATGTTCTTATATATCCATAGATGAGCGGCTTAAAAAGGAAGAAGAGATCTTAAGTCCTGACAAGGGTGCAATAAAGGATGCAATGAAAAGATGTATTTACATGTGTGTCAGTGAAATGTCCGGAAGAAGCCTTCCCTGGGGAACACTTACCGGGATAAGACCTGCCAAGATCCCCATGCTCATGATAGATAATGGCAGTGATGACGTAGAGATAAGAAAATACATGAAATACCGTTATCTTGTTTCGGATGAGAAGATAGACTTAAGCACGCAGATAGCTCACCGCGAAAGGGATATACTTAAGGAGATAGATGTAAAAGACGGATACAGCTTATATATTGGGATACCATTTTGCCCGACCACATGCCTTTACTGTTCATTTACGTCTTATCCCATATCCTTATGGAAGGATAAGGTTAATGAATATATAAAATGTCTGAAAAAAGAGCTTGATCTTGTAAGAGAATTATATAACGGCCGTTCTCCTGACACCATATATATAGGAGGAGGAACGCCTACGACTTTGGAGTCGTATCAGTTAAAGGACCTTATAGGTTACCTTTATGATCTGTTCGACTTATCAGGGCTTAAGGAATTCACGGTGGAATCAGGCCGGCCTGATTCGATAACGGCTGAAAAAATGGAAACACTGAGGGAGATGGGTGTGACCAGGATTTCCATAAATCCGCAGACAATGAATGAAGATACGCTTAAGGTCATAGGCAGAAGACATACTACGGATGATGTGCGCAGGGCCTTCGGTATTGCAAGAGAGGCAGGCTTTGATAACATAAATACTGATATTATATTGGGACTTCCCGGTGAGAACCTAAGTCATGTAAGGCATACAATGGAAGAACTTAAGCTTCTTAAACCCGACAGCATAACAGTTCATTCCATGGCGATCAAGAGGGCAGCCGGTATGGCTGAATATTTAAGGGAGCATGAGGAAATCAAGAGTATAAATACACCCGATATGTTAAAGTGCGCAAGCGAAGGTGCGGAAAAACTTGATATGGTTCCTTATTACATGTACAGGCAGAAGAACATGACAGGTAATTATGAGAATGTCGGATATGCAAGGGAAGGCTGCTTTGGTATGTATAACATACTGATAATGGAAGAGGTTCAGTCAATCCTTGCATGTGGTGCAGGTACCGTCAGTAAAAGGGTATATGATGACGGCCTTATAGAGAGATGCGATAACATAAAGGACGTGGGGCTGTATATGAACAGGCTGGATGAAATGCTGGATCGCAAGAGAAAACTGTTTGGTTCTTTAAATACTTAGAAAAGTATGATAAAATTAATCTAACTGTGTAAAAAGTGAGGAATTGAAATGACATTGACTAAGAAGCCTGTAACAGGCATGAAGGATATTCTGCCCGGTGAGATGCAGATAAGGGATTATGTGACCGGACTTGTCAAGGAGACATACGGAAGCTTCGGATTCAGGTCAATAGAGACTCCGTGTGTGGAACATCTTGAGAACCTGTGCTCTAAACAGGGCGGTGAGAATGAGAAGCTCATATTTAAGATAATGAAGAGAGGCGAGAAGCTGAACCTTGAGAATGCAAGAAGCGAAGAGGATATATCAGATTCGGGGTTAAGGTATGATCTTACCCTTCCTCTTTCAAGATATTATGCGAATCACGCCAATGAACTCCCTTCACCCTTTAAGGCCCTGCAGATGGGAAGCGTATGGAGGGCTGACAGGCCTCAGAAGGGAAGGTTCCGCCAGTTCGTACAGTGCGATATAGACATATTGGGGGATCCCAGTTATCTTGCCGAGATAGAGCTCATACTCGCGACTACGACATTACTCGGAAGGCTTGACTTTAAGAACTTTACCGTAAGAATTAACGACAGGAAGATACTTAAGGCAATGGCGATGTATGCAGGATTTCCTGATGATAAGCTTGACTCCGTGTTCATCATTCTTGACAAGATGGATAAGATAGGTGTCGATGGTGTCAGGGAAGAGCTTATCGCTGAAGGATATCCGGAAGGATCTGTCGATAAATACCTTAAGTTATTTAATGAAACCTCAAGAGATACCGCGGGGATCAGGCATCTTAAGGAAGCACTTTCAGATGTGCTTCCCGAGGGAACGGCTGATGACCTTGAGACGATCATCGCAAGTGTCGAAGCCACAAGATCGGCTGACTTTAAGATAGAATTCGATCCTACTCTTGTAAGGGGTATGTCATATTATACAGGAACGATATTTGAGATAAGCATGGATGAATTCGGAAGTTCCGTTGCCGGAGGAGGCCGATATGATGAGATGATAGGCCGGTTTACAGGTCAGAAGACATGTGCCTGCGGTTTTTCGATCGGGTTTGAACGCATCATAACAATACTTCTCGATAAGGGATTTAAAGTACCCGAGCAGGGAGAGAAGAAGGTTTTCCTTATAGAGAAGGGGGCGTCCAGGGACAGGATATGTGAGATAATGAAGGAAGCTTCGGACCTTCGCAGTAAGGGAGTTAAGGTTTTAGTGTCCCAGATGAACAAGAACAAGAAGTTCCAGAAGGAACAGCTTATGAAGGAAGGCTATGCATCAGAGGATATCAGGGATTTCTATAATACGGAATTCAGGAACTGATATCTTAACATAAAGAAAGGACAGTTTTGTAAAATGGCAGAATCAATGATGGGCCTTAAGAGGACCCACAGGTGTACCGAAGTATCGGAGGCCAATATCGGTCAGACAGTGACCGTTATGGGCTGGGTACAGAGAAGCAGGAACAAGGGAGGGATAATCTTTACGGATCTTCGTGACCGTTCAGGGATCCTCCAGATAATATTTGAGGACAAGGATATAGGTCCCGAAGGCTTTGACAAGGCATATAAGTTAAGAAGTGAATTTGTAATTGCCGTTGTCGGCCGTGTAGAGAAGCGTGCCGGAGAAGCGAACAAGGCCTTAAAGACAGGAACGATAGAGGTAAGGGCGACGGAACTTCGTATACTCTCTGAAGCCGAGACGCCCCCATTCCCCATAGAAGCCGATTCCAAGACCAAGGAGGAATTAAGGCTTAAATACAGATACCTCGATCTGAGGCGCCCGGATATCCAGAAGAACATAATGCTTCGAAGCAGGATAGTTACGGTAATAAGGAATTACTTCATGAACGAGGGCTTCCTAGAGATAGAGACACCCATACTCCAGAAGTCAACCCCCGAAGGAGCAAGGGATTATCTTGTACCCAGCCGTATTCACCCGGGTAACTTCTATGCGCTGCCCCAGTCACCACAGCTATTTAAGCAGCTGCTAATGTGCTCTGGTTATGACAGGTACTTCCAGGTGGCCAAGTGCTTCAGGGATGAGGACCTGCGTGCTGACAGGCAGCCTGAATTCACACAGATCGACCTTGAGATGTCATTTGTGGATGTGGATGATGTCATTGCCGTAAATGAAGGAGCGATCGCGAAGGTATTCAAGGAAGTACTCGATATAGATGTTCCTCTTCCGATAAGAAGGATGACCTGGACGGAGGCAATGAACAGGTTCGGTTCAGACAAGCCTGACTTAAGATTCGGGATGGAACTTACCGACGTTTCGGATGTTGTTAAGGGATGCGGGTTCGGAGTATTTACCGGTGCTCTTGAGAACGGCGGTACTGTTCGCGGCATCAATGTAAAGGGTCAGGCCGAAATGCCCCGTAAGAAGATAGATGCCCTGGTTGACTTTGCCAAGGGGTATGGTGCCAAGGGGCTTGCATACCTGTGTATACTCCCCGACGGAACGTACAAGTCAAGCTTCCTTAAGTTCATGAGTGATGATGAGGTAAAGTCACTCGTTGAAGCGATGGATGGTAAGCCCGGAGACCTGCTTCTGTTTGCTGCCGATAAGACTGAGATCGTATGGAATGTTCTCGGTGCGTTAAGGCTGGAAGTAGCAAGACTGTATGATATGATACCGCAGGGACAGTTCAATTTCCTGTGGGTAACAGAATTCCCGCTTCTTGAGTGGAGCGAGGAAGAGAACAGATATAAAGCGATGCATCATCCATTTACCATGCCTATGGATGAAGACATTCAGTACCTTGATTCCGATCCCGGACGTGTAAGGGCCAAGGCATACGATATAGTACTTAACGGAACAGAGCTTGGCGGAGGTTCTGTCAGGATCCACCAGTCGGATATACAGGAGAAGATGTTTGAGATATTGGGCTTTGAGAAGGAGGACGCATACACAAGGTTTGGATTCCTGCTTAATGCCTTCAAATACGGAGTACCTCCTCATGCAGGACTTGCCTACGGACTTGACCGCCTTGTGATGCTGATGGTAGGCGCAGAGAGTATAAGGGAAGTAATGGCATTCCCTAAGGTCAAGGATGCGTCGGACCTTATGAGTGAAGCTCCGAATGTTGTTGATGACAAGCAGCTTGAGGAACTCGGAATAAAGATAGATATCAAAGAGGCCGCAGAAGAGTAATGCTTTTAGTGGGAGAATGACCTTATGAAATATTGTAAGAAATGCGGAATGCTTCTTGAAGATAATATGGAAAGATGCATCGGGTGCGGATCGGATGTGACGGACAAGAAGAGTTATTCAAAGTTTCCCGAACCCGTACAGCAGAAGCTGGACAGCGAGAAGAAGGAATCCGGAAAGAAATATCTTGCACTTCTGGCCATTACACTGGTGTTTATCGTGATCCTGCTCATGGTAGGTATTTATATCTCCCAGACTCATATGCTGGCTCTTGAGGAGGATGGTGAGAATGGCCCCGGAACAGGCATGTTCACCCAGATGCTCATGAACTCCAAGAAGAACAATTCCGGCAAGTCGGGCAAGAAGAGTGAAGTCAAGGACGAGAACGGTGCATATTACAAATACGTCACCCTGAAGGATGAGGCAGGGAACGATATGTTTACTGCAGTTTATCCGGAAGACCTTTCGGATGTAGAGGTATCTGTTGACTGCTCGAGGAATTCCTGCAAATACCCGGCTGTTCTGTCATTCGTTGCGACCAATGAAGACAATACAACACAGCTCACCTTCACATCGCCCCAGCATTATCAGTATATAGCGGGAAGCGGGTTTTCACCCGAAGAGATCCAGGAGAATGTGAAGGGATGCGTAAGCTATTATAATTTCCGCGGTGTGGAATCTTATCTGAATGAGATAATAAAGCAGGCATATCCCACAGCCAAGAAGATAGAGGCACTTGATGAAAAGAGTGAAGAGAGTTCAAGCGAGCGCCTTGACAAAATAGTAGAACTGTATGATGTCGATAAGACCGACGGACTTGCGAAGATGTTCGGGCTTCCCGAAGGAACAAGCTTCAGTCATGCCGATACTTATAAATCAGACAGGATATATAACTACAGGGTTATCACCAAGGAAGATCATGCGGTCACATGCAGGTTCTATGTTCCTGTATTCTGTGTGACATATGATTTTGATTACGAAGATGAAGAGACCCAGATGAACGGACAGCTCCTGGATTGCTATATACTTACGGTATCCAGCTTTGAAGCAGGCTCCGATGATCTGTATGACTGGTACGAGGATGCATTTTCCATGTTCATAAACAATTACAGCCTTTCGGAAGGCTTCATGAACGGCGTTGATGCGTATGCGGAAGATATAAACGCATCAATAGACGAAGGCCGTATACCTGCAATAATAGGTAAGGATGATTTTGGTTCTCTTGTCAAGGAATCAGGCAAGGCCGGCACTTTCTCAACTGCGGTAAGGGATTTCCTGTCCGATAAGAAGGATGCGACAAAGTCATTTGAGGCCGATGATTATACAATAAATACCGGTGATTCGATTGTTCAGGTCTATTTCGATCCTGACAGGGAGCTTCTCTTTACGACAGGAGATGAGACCGAATATCCCGGTGATGAATTCATAGAATTTAAATGATCTGAAGGGAGTGAACTGTTTGGATACCGAAGGTGTCATACAGCTGCTTATATTACTGGTATTGCTGATACTGTCGGCCTTCTATTCGGCAGCCGAGACGGCGCTTACCACAGTAAGTGAGATAAAGCTTAATACATTGGCGGAAGAAGGCAACAAGAAGGCGGCAAGGGTTCTTGAGCTGCTTGACAAAAAGAGCAAGATGTTAAGCGCGATCCTTATAATGAACAATATCGTCAATCTGTCAGCATCTGCACTTGTCACAACACTTACAGCAAGGATATGGCCCGGCTATATTGCCGTATCAACAGGTATACTGACTCTTGTGATCCTTATATTCGGGGAGATCAATCCCAAAACGATCGCAACGATACATAATGAGAATCTGTCTCTTCATTTTGGCGGCTTCATCATGGCCACAATGAAGATACTCACCCCGGTTATCTTTATAGTTGACAAGTTGTCGATGCTTTTCCTCAAGATGCTGAGGATAGATCCCGAACAGGCAAAGTCAGTTCTTACCGAGAATGAGATAAGGAATATACTTGATGCATCCCACGAGGAAGGCGTGATCGAGACAGGCGAACGCGAAATGATAGACAACGTATTTGATTTCGGTGATTCGCTTGCAAAGGATGTCATGATCCCCAGGATCGAAATGACATGCGTAAATGTTGATGCCAGCTACTGGGAGCTGAAGGAGCAGTTTGAAGTCCATAAATACACAAGGATACCTGTTTACGAGGAATCAACCGATAATATCATAGGTATAATCAACATGAAGGATGTCCTCTTTTATGAGGATATCAACAATTTCAACATAAGAAATGTCATGCGTGAGGCCAACTTCACTGTAGAGCTCAAGAAAACATCGGAGCTTATGGTTGAGATGCGGCAGAACCACATAAGCATGATACTTGTACTTGATGAATACGGTGATACTGTGGGCCTTATCACCCTGGAGGATCTTCTTGAAGAGATAGTGGGAGAGATAAGGGATGAGTTCGATGAGGACGAGGAAGACCTTATACAGGAAGTAGGTGAGAGGGAATACCTCGTTGACGGTTCTCTCAAGATAGATGATATAAATGACGCTTTGGGACTGGAACTCAATTCAGAGAACTATGATTCGATAGGCGGAATGATCATAGAGAAGCTTGAGAGGGTACCTGAAGTCGGTGATACCGTTGAACTTGACGATAAGACTGCACTTACGGTTGTCCAGATGGATAAGAATCACATTGAACGGATTAAGATGGTGCTTCCCGAGCCTCAACCTGATGAAGGACAGGATAATATGCCCGATAATGAGGAGACGGCAGAAAATCAGGAAAGCTAAAAAAGTTCTTTTATTTAAGATGATGTTATGATATACTCTCTAGAGTATATGTAAATAAGGAGGTTTATCATGAAGCATATAAAGACACTCAGCACAAGAGATTTTAAGAAGTCAATGAAGAACGGCGGATGCGGCGAGTGCCAGACATCCTGTCAGTCAGCCTGTAAGACATCATGCACGGTTGGCAACCAGACCTGCGAGAAGGCTAAATAATCATTTAATATAAGTTATGCATTTTAGCATAAGCAGCGAACATGGTCTGTTCGCTGCTTATGTGCGTTAAATTTGACGAGGTTATTTGTGATACACCAGTATAAGAACAACGGTTTTAATATTGTCCTGGATGTCAATTCCGGATCCATACATGCGGTGGATGAGATCGTATATGATATGATCGGACTTATGGATAATGAAGGGAATACCGGATCTTTCCGCGAAGTGATAAGCGAAGATGAGATCAAGGCTCCACCGTATGAGGATATTAAGGACAGCTTTAAATCCCTGTATGATAAGTATCCCGAAGATGATATTTGCGAAGCATATGAAGAGATAGCACAGCTTATTGAGTCAGACAGGCTCTTTTCGGACGATATCTATAAGGATTTTGTCATGGATTTCAAGAAGCGCAAGACCGTTGTCAAGGCCTTATGTCTCCATATAGCTCATGACTGTAATCTCGCCTGCAGGTACTGCTTCGCCAAGGAAGGCGAGTATAACCAGAGTAAGAGAGAGCTGATGTCTTATGAGGTGGGGAAAAGAGCGCTTGATTTTCTTGTTGAGAATTCGGGCTCCCGGCATAACCTTGAAGTGGATTTCTTCGGCGGTGAACCTCTTATGAACTTCGATGTTGTCAGGAAGCTGGTAGAATACGGAAGAAGCATTGAAGAAGAGAAGAACAAGAAGTTCCGCTTTACCCTGACCACCAACGGTGTACTCTTAAATGATGATATACTTGATTTCGCCAATAAGGAAATGGGCAATCTGGTACTGAGCATTGACGGACGCAAGGAAGTCCATGACAGGATGCGTCCCTTCAGGGGCGGACAGGGAAGTTATGACAGTATTGTAGAGAAGTTTAAGCATGCTGCCGACTCAAGAGACCAGATGAATTATTACGTCAGGGGAACGTTCACAAGGAATAACCTTGATTTTTCGGAAGATGTGAAGCACCTTGCCGATCTGGGATTCGAACAGATCAGTGTTGAACCTGTTGTTGCCGAAGACTGTCAGGATTATGCTATAAAAGAAGAAGATGTGCCTTTCATTCTTGAACAGTATGATATCCTTGCAAGGGACCTGCTTGAGCGGAAGAAAAATGGAAAACCCGTGAACTTCTTCCACTTTATGATCGATCTTGAAGGCGGTCCGTGTGTTGCCAAGCGGCTTTCCGGATGCGGTTCAGGAACAGAGTATCTGTCAGTGACTCCTACAGGAGACCTGTATCCCTGCCATCAGTTCGTAGGCCATGACAGCTTTAAGCTTGGTGATATATACACAGGGATAACCAATAAAGAGATACAGGATGAGTTCAAGCTCTGTAATGTCTATGCCAAGGAGAAGTGCAGGGACTGCTTTGCAAGGTTTTACTGCAGCGGAGGCTGTGCAGCCAATTCATATAACTTCTCAGGTGATATAAACGGAGCATATGATATAGGATGTGCGCTTCAGAAGAAGAGGGTTGAGGTGGCTATCATGATGAAGGTCGCCGAGGCAATGATGAATGAGGATATTTAACCCATAAGACAGGGTTGATATAAATATTATTTTTACAAAACAGGGAGAAAAGCAATGAAAAAACGTAACGCAGTCCTTACACTGCTGATCGTGATCGTATTGACGGTTGCCTTTGCGTTCATGGTCGTATATGGTGTCGGAAAGGACAAGGTAGGTGCAGCAAGTGAGATCAAGCTTGGCCTCGATCTTGCCGGAGGTGTCAGCATAACATATGAGGCTGTGGGTGATGAGAAGCCTTCATCGGCTGACATGGACGATACTATATTCAAGCTTCAGCGTCGTGTTGAAGGGTACAGTACTGAAGCCCAGGTATATAAGGAAGGCGATGACCGTATCAATATCGAGATCCCGGGAGTTGAGGATGCCAATGCGGTCCTCAAGGAACTGGGTAAGCCCGGACAGCTTTACTTTATCGCCCAGTATGACAAGGACGGTAATGCCAATTACGATATGACTACCGGAATGCTCAACAAGACCATTGAAGAACTTGAATCTGAAGGATCGATAGTTCTTACAGGTACTGACGTTGAATCTGCTGCAGGCGGTGCATACAATGATGAACTTAAGGGTGTTCAGTATGTGGTTGAGCTTACGCTCACACCCGAAGGAACGAAGAAGTTCGCGGATGCAACTACCAAGGCTGTTGCCAATCATGACTCAATCATGATCTATTATGACGGTGCTGCGGTAAGTATCCCTACCGTTCAGGCGGCTATTACGAACGGACAGGCACAGATAACCGGTATGGAAGATGCAGAGAGGGCTGAGAACCTCGCATCAACAATCAGGATCGGTGGACTTAAGCTTGCGCTCGAAGAATTAAGATCAAATGTCGTAGGTGCCCAGCTTGGTTCTGAAGCAATAGCAACGAGTATAAAGGCTGGTATCATCGGTTTCGGGATAGTGGTCGTATTTATGATCGCAGTATTCTTTATCCCCGGCCTGTGTGCTTCACTTGCCCTTGCATTATATATAGTCATAGTAATGGTTCTCCTTAACTTCTTCTCGGATGCTTTCGGACTCACCCTTACACTTCCCGGTATAGCAGGTATCATACTGTCGATCGGTATGGCGGTTGATGCCAACGTTATAACCTTTGCCAGGATACGTGAAGAGATCGCAGCCGGTAAGACAGTCAATACAGCAATTAAGCTTGGCTATGAGAAGGCTTTTTCCGCAATCCTTGACGGTAACCTTACAACACTTATAGCTGCCGTCGTACTGGGAATCCTCGGAACAGGCTCGATCAAGGGCTTTGCGATCACGCTTGGTATAGGTATTGTCGTATCGATGTTCACTGCACTTGTTGTTACCAAGAAACTGCTCAATGCCTTCTATGATCTCGGAGTACAGGATGCGAAGTTCTACGGTAAGGCTAAGGCAGGTAAGAATATTGATTTCCTTGGAAAGAGGAATATATTCATAGGTATATCCGTGGCTGCTGTAGTTGCAGGCTTTGTTGTAATGGGTATCAATGCAGGAGCAGGCAAGCATGCCCTTAATCTTTCGCTTGAATTCCTCGGCGGTACTTCAACGAATGTAACATTTAATGAGGATATGTCCGTTGCGGATATAGATTCAAAGGTTGTTCCTCTTATAGAGGAAATAACAGGCGACGGTAATGTTCAGGTACAGAAGGTTGCCGGAAGCAATGAGGTCATATTCAAGACAAGAACGCTTTCAGTCGATGAGAGATCGGCATTCACCGACAAGATGGTCAGCAACTTCTCTGTAGAGGCCGAGAAGATAACAGCTGAGACCATCAGCTCCACGATAAGTTCAGAGATGAGCAGAAGCGCAGTTATCGCTGTTATAGTTGCGACGATATTCATGCTTCTTTATATCTGGATAAGGTTCAGCGATGTTAAGTTCGGATTTGGTTCTGTACTTGCTCTCTGCCATGACGTTCTGGTAGTACTTGCCTTTTATGCGATATCAAGGGTATCGGTCGGCAACACATTTATTGCATGTATGCTTACCATCGTTGGTTACTCTATCAATGCAACGATCGTTATATATGACAGGATCCGTGAAGTGCTAAGGGATACACAGTATAATTCGCTGTCACTTGAGGACAAGGTCAATATGTGTGTGAACCAGACACTTACAAGAAGTATCTTCACATCACTGACAACCTTTATCATGGTAGCTGTCCTGTATGTACTGGGTGTTTCATCAATAAGGGAATTCGCACTTCCGCTTATGGTAGGTATCATATGCGGTACATACTCATCAATATGTCTTGCAAGTGCATTCTGGTATATATTTAAGACAAAGCTTGTTAAATCAAAATCCAAATAAAGATCATGAGATGCTGAGACCCCAATCGCAATATGTGGTTGGGGTCCTTAGTAATTACAAAACTTTAGTCCTTATATGAAAAAATGGGTAGTAGCAGCCAAGAAGGCTGACTTTAATCAAATAGCGCAGAAGTTCAATATATCACCGATGCTTGCAAGGATAATGCGTAACCGGGATATCATTGGTGATGAAGCCATCAATATGTATCTTAACGGGACCGTTAATGATATGTATGATCCATATCTCATGAAAGGTATGGACTCGGGCGTTATGATGCTGTCTGATACGATAAGGGCCGGTGGGAAGATATTTATTATAGGCGATTATGATATTGACGGAATATGTTCATCATATATACTCCTTAAATGTATCGAACGCATCGGAGGGACAGCCATGGTCCGCCTTCCAGACAGGGTTAAGGACGGTTACGGAATGAACACTGTCATGGTTGATGAGGCTCTTGAATACGGAGCTTCGCTTATCTTAACCTGTGATAACGGGATAGCCGCATATGATGAGATAAAATATGCCAGGGACAAGGGGATGTCCGTCATGGTCACTGACCATCATGAGGTTCCATATGAAGAAGGTCCGGATGGTAAAAAATACAGGCTCCCCCCTGCTGATGTTGTTATAGACCCCAAACAGGAAGACTGCGAGTATCCCTTTAAAGAGATATGCGGAGCCATGATAGCATATAAACTGATGAAATGTATCATTGAGCTTATGCATAAAGGCGAAGAACTCCTTGATGAGATGCTCATGTTTGCAGGCTTTGCAACTGTCGGCGACATCATGGAATTAAAGGATGAGAACCGCATAGCTGTACGCCACGCTCTTAAGGAGATGAAGGTAACCGGGAATATGGGGATGCGGTGCCTTCTTGATGTTACTAATGTTGACAGGAACAGGCTGTCCCCTTATGTCATCGGATATGTACTGGGCCCCTGCATTAATGCAACCGGAAGGCTTGATACTGCGAAAAGGGCACTTGAGATGTTTCTTAAGGACAGTCATGATGAAGCTCTCAAGATAGCTCTGGAACTGAAGGCATTAAATGACAGCAGAAAAGACCTTACCGATAAATACAGAACACAGGCTGAAGAACTGATAGATTCTTCGAAGGAGCTTAACAGCGACCGTATACTTGTTGTATATCTTCCCGACTGTCATGAGAGCCTGGCAGGTATCATCGCAGGTCGGATAAGGGAGAAATACGGTAAACCTGCTTTTGTCCTTACAGGAGCCCAAGACTGCGTCAAGGGATCAGGAAGGTCTATCGATGCATACGATATGTATGAAGCAATGACCGGATGCAGTGACCTGTTTATAAAATTCGGCGGGCATAAAATGGCAGCCGGCCTGTCAATAAAGGAAGAGAATATAGAGACTTTCAGGCGAACGATAAATGATAACTGTACGTTGACAGAAGAAGAGATGCAGGAGAAACTGACAGCGGATATAGCGCTTCCCCTTTCATATGCAACCTATGCACTCGCCGAAGAACTGGATATGTTGGAACCTTACGGGAAGGGCAATCCAAAGCCCCTGTTCGTTCAGAAGGACCTTGCCGCTTCAGATCTTAAGGTTATAGGTAAAAGCAGAAATGCATTAAAGTTTAAGCTGATGCCTTCCGACCATTCCTGTCCCGGTGTTGATGCGATCGCTTTTGGTGACGGAGATAAGATGGCAGAAGAGATAAATGGCAGGAAAGATCTGGCGGTAATGTATGAACTTGATATAAATGAATACATGGGCAGCCGCAGTGTTCAGCTTGTGGTCAAGGATTACAGATAATAATTCGGAGGTATTTAAAATGGAACAGATGAAGCTTTCTGATCTGCTTAAGGATATTGAATACACATGTGTAAAAGGGGATCCCGATGTGTTGATAAGCGAGCCGGTATATGATTCCAGAAAGATATCTGAGGGATGTGTCTTTGTATGTATAAAGGGCGCCAATTTCGACGGACATGATGCTGCCATGGAAGCTTCCTGCAAGGGGGCTGCCGCCCTTATAACGGAAAGAGACGTTGAAGTCACAGGCGAAACAACTGTTATAAGGGTAGAGAATACCCGTTATGCAATGGCATATATTGCTGCGGCATATAACGGTAATCCCGCAGACAGGCTTAAAATGATCGGCATCACCGGTACAAAGGGCAAGACGACAACAACATACCTTATAAAGTCAATACTTGAGAATGCCGGCTATAAAGTAGGACTTATCGGTACAATTGAAGTCATTATAGGAGACAGGCATATTCATGCAGATAACACAACTCCCGAATCATATGTACTTCAGGCTTATCTTAAAGAAATGGCAGATGCCGGCATGGATGCTGTGGTCATGGAAGTATCTTCACAGGGCCTCATGCTCCACAGGACTGCGGCGATCGACTTTGATCTGGGAATATTCACTAATATTGAGCCGGACCATATAGGTCCCAATGAGCACACGAGCTTCGAACATTATCTTGAATGTAAGAGCATGCTGTTCAGGCAATGTAAAACAGGTATATTAAACGGTGATGACAAGCATCTTGAAGATATACTTAAAGGGCATACCTGCAATACCGAAACCTTCGGACTGAACGGTAGCAACGATCTTAATGCTTCAAATATCGAGCTTATAAAGGATAAGGGCACACTGGGAGTTGACTTTGATGTTGAAGGACTTATGAACTTCAGGGCAAGGATCAATACACCGGGAAGGTTTTCGGTTTATAATGCCCTGTGTGCAATAGCTGTATGCAGACATTTCAATATTTCAACCGAAGATATAAAGAAGGCCCTGCTTAGTGCAAGGGTAAAGGGACGTATAGAGATGGTACCTGTTTCGGATGATTTTACGCTGATGATCGATTATGCCCATAATGCAATGGCCCTTAACAGCCTTCTTACAACGCTTAAGGAATATGAGCCCGGACGTCTTGTATGCGTGTTCGGGTGCGGGGGCAACCGGTCCAAGCTCAGGCGCTATGAAATGGGAGAGGTATCAGGTAAGCTGGCTGATCTGACGGTAATAACGTCCGATAATCCGCGATTTGAAGAACCGCTCGATATAATCAAGGATATCGAAACCGGTATAAGCAAGACAGACGGGAAGCATATATCTATACCGGACCGCAAGGATGCTATAAGATATGTGATCAATAACGGACAGCCGGGAGATATCATAGTCCTTGCTGGAAAGGGACATGAGGACTATCAGGAGATAAAAGGCAGGAAATATCCCATGGATGAGCGGGTTTTGATACAGGAAATACTTGACGAATGATTTTTGCTTATGCTATATTATTAAAGTTGCTGGGCAGTGCCCATAGTAGTCACGTTTGCGGATTGGCCGGCCGGTGCCTTGCTCGGGTGGACGGTCAAGATGAAGCATACGGAAGAATAACAAACGGAGGTAGTAAAAATGAGCGTAATTTCAATGAAGCAGTTACTTGAAGCAGGTGTTCACTTCGGTCACCAGACCAGGAGATGGAACCCTAAGATGAAGCCCTACATCTACACTGAGAGGAACGGTATCTACATTATCGATCTTCAGAAGTCAGTAGGTATGGTTGATGATGCTTACAATGCAGTTGCATCCATCACCGAGCAGGGCGGAACGATTCTGTTCGTAGGTACCAAGAAGCAGGCTCAGGATGCAGTAAAGACTGAGGCAGAGCGCTGTGGTATGTACTACGTTAATGAGAGATGGCTTGGTGGTATGCTTACCAACTTCAAGACCATCCAGAGCCGTATAAGAAGGCTTAAGGACATCGAGAGAATGTCTGAAGACGGAACATTTGACGTACTTCCCAAGAAGGAAGTTATCGAGCTCAAGAAGGAATGGGAGAAGCTTGAGAAGAACCTTGGCGGTATCAAGGAGATGAAGAAGATCCCCGATGCGATCTTTATCGTTGATCCCAAGAAGGAGAGGATATGTGTTCAGGAAGCACATGCACTTGGTATCACCCTTATAGGTATTGCAGATACCAACTGCGATCCCGAAGAGCTTGATTATGTTATTCCCGGTAATGATGATGCAATAAGGGCTGTTAAGCTTATCGTTTCCAAGATGGCTGATGCTGTTATCGAAGCTCGTCAGGGCGAGACCGCCGATGATGAAGCTGCAATGGCTGAAGCTGCCAATGCTGCAGGTGATGCAGAGCCTACAGATATCGAAGAAGTAGCAGCAGAATAATCAATTATCATAGGAGGAAACACAGATGGCTAATATAACAGCAGCAATGGTAAAAGAGTTAAGAGAGATGACAGGTGCAGGCATGATGGACTGCAAGAAGGCTCTTAACGAGACTGACGGAGATATGGATGCAGCAGTAGAATTCCTTAGGAAGAGCGGAGCTGCAAAGGCTGAGAAGAAGGCAAGCAGGATCGCTGCAGAAGGTATCTGCCGTATAGCCTGCGATGGAAATAAGGCAGTAGTTGCCGAAGTTAATTCAGAGACTGACTTCGTAGCTAAGAACGAAGTATTCCAGGAGTTCGTACAGAAGGTTGCTGACACAGCACTTGCTTCAGGTCTTAACGGTGGCAAGAACGGTGAAGATGTTGAAGCTCTTCTTGAGAAGGACGGTCTTAAGGACCTTCTTGTAGAGAAGACAGCCAAGATCGGTGAGAAGTTATCTGTTCGCCGCTTTGAGAAGATCGAGGCTGAAGCTGTTGCCACATACATCCATGGCGGCGGCAGGATCGGTGTTCTGGTTGCAGCTAACGGCGCAAGTGATGATGCAGCTAAGGAAGCCCTTACCAATATAGCAATGCAGGTTGCCGCAATGAGCCCCGAATATCTTTCACGTAATGATATATCTGCAGAGAGCCTTGCAAAGGAGAAGGAGATCACAATAGACAGCGCTCTTAACGATCCCGCATCTCTTCCCAAGCCCATTCAGAATGCTGTATTTGATAAGGCACTTGAAGGCGGCAGGTTAAGTGATGCAGATACGGCTGTATTAAATGAGAAGAGAAATGACAAGTATCTCTTCAACTTCCTTTCGGAAGAAGCTAAGAATGTTTTAGCCGGAATAGCAATTGAAGGCAAGGCTGAATATGTTGATAACAAGATCTTCAGCGGTCTTGTAGAAGGACGTATCTCCAAGCATCTTAAAGAGATCTGCCTTATGGATCAGGTATATGTAAGGGCAGAGGATGGCAAGCAGACCGTTGCCAAGTACCTTGAGTCGGTAAACAAGGATCTTAAGATCGCCAAGTTTATCCGTTTTGAGGTTGGTGAAGGAATGGAGAAGAAGAACGAGGACTTCGCTGCAGAGGTTGCTGCACAGATGGCAGGCAACTGATAATATGATTCCACGCCCCCGCATCATGCGGGGGCTATTTTTTGTGATATAATATAAACCATGATTGATATTTATGACATGTTATGGGCGCCTCGCCTTGTCATTAGAGAAGGCGCACAGATTATCAAAAACAGCATAATCAGGAAGGTCCCAAGGACTGTAAACCTCATCATGGACGATCATGAAGAAGAGCATCTCTATCCGCGTCCGAAGCTCATAAGAGATTCCTATATATCATTAAACGGTGAATGGGCTTTCTGCCCCGATTGCGATCATGAAGACGATGACCTGTCATCGATTGAATTTGACCGGATAATAAATGTACCATATCCTTTGGAATCGCCTCTTTCTGGAGTGGGAAGTTCAGAATGCGGCAAGTCTTTTGCCTATATGACTGAATTCTTTATTCCAAGCGGATTTATCAAGGATAGTCTTATACTGCATTTCCAGGCGGTGGATCAGGAATGCAGGGTATATGTAAACGGAAAGAAAGTATGTGATCATGAAGGCGGATACCTGCCTTTTGAGTGCGACATTACCGATCATATAAAAGCAGGTGAAACAAATGAACTTATCGTAAAGGTGAGGGATGAGCTTAACCCCAGGTTCCCATACGGCAAGCAGACAGAGAAGCCTGAAGGCATGTGGTATACACAGGTATCCGGGATATGGCAGACGGTATGGATGGAATCATTACCCGGAAAATATGTAAAAAAGGTAACCTGCACCGTTTCTGCCGATGATATAGGCAAGGACAGTTCTACGGTAAAGATATTTATAGAGGGAAGCGCCGACAACTATAAGATGACGATATTCGAACCGGGAATAGAAGACGATAAATATCCGGGGGATGATCTGTCATGTATCTTCCCCGACGACAGAAAGATCCTTAAGGAATGTGTTCTAAAAAAGGGCAATAACCTTATAAGCATTGATGATGCAAGGCTGTGGACACCACAGGATCCCTATCTTTACAGATTTATCCTTGAAACGGATGAAGACAGAATAGGATCTTATTTTACCCTGTGCTGTGCATCATGCGAGGATGTCAATGGCAGAAATAGATTATGCCTGAACCATAAACCGGTCTTTTTCCATGGTATACTTGATCAGGGGTATTTCCCGGATGGGATTTATATTCCGGGAAGCGACAGGTATTATGAAGATGATATAAGAAACATGAAGGAGCTTGGCTTTAATGTGTTAAGAAAACATATTAAGGTTGAATCCGAGAGGTTTTATTATGACTGTGACCGCCTTGGGATGCTTGTGTTCCAGGACATGGTGAATAACGGAGAGTATGATTTTGTAAAACATACGGCCATGCCGACCTTCACGGGACAATGGAAGGATGACAGGAACATTATCGTTGCCGATGATGTAAAAAAGGGTTTTATTGACAATGCTCTCGGTACCGTACGTCATCTCAGAGGATATAACTGTATCGTATATTATACAGTGTTTAATGAAGGATGGGGGCAGTTCGAATCTGTAAGGGTCACAGATATCCTACGGCAGGAAGATCCCGACAAGATATATGATACTGCTTCCGGCTGGTTTAAGCAGGACGATATGGAAGTCGATTCGGATCATTTCTACTTCCATAAGATAAAACATCACAACTGGAAAAGACCTGTAGTAA
Organism: Lachnospiraceae bacterium; assembly: GCA_024690425.1. The sequence continues at coordinate 31,390 of JAILCT010000265.1, forward strand.
TATCCGAATGCGGTGGATATTCCATGATGGTAGACGGTCATTCCTATTACCCCGAGAAATCCTACGGTTACGGCAACTGCAAGACAAAAGAAGCATTGACCATGCGCATCTTTAAGTTGTATGATTATGAAGTGATTCCCAATCTGAGGCATGGTGTATGCGGATGTATATATACTCAGTTGAGTGATGTCGAGAGCGAATACAACGGCCTGTATACCTATGACCGTAAGGTGTGCAAGGTAGACATGGATAAAATGAAGGAACTTAAGTATAAGCTGGATAAGGCTTATGAATTCATTACAGAAGATAAAGCCGGGATCAGATAATATATAGAAAGGAATTCCCATGATAAGAAATAGATTACTGTCAGTAATGATCATTTCCATAAGTGCCCTTGTACTTCTTTCAGGATGTAAAGATAAGAAAGAGCCGACTCTTCCTGATCCAAAGAATAAAATTGAAGAGACAGAGGAGACAGATAGGGATGAAGTTTCCGATGATAACGATGATGAAGCAAACACCCCTGAAGATGATAAGGCTGACGAAACAGAATCGGTAAAGGAATTCAACAAAAAGGCGAGAAAGGCCTTTATGGCTTTTGCCGGTGATGAAGACCTGTGTGTTTCGGATATTGATGAGAGGGATTACTTCAGGAAGGGTAACAGATACAGCTTATCTGATATCATTGATGACTATCTGAAGATCGAAAATCAATACAATCCCGACTATCCTGTGGAATTGTACGATGCAACTTATGCTTACATAGACTGCGGTATGGATGAAAGGATCGAAATGGCTGTCAACCTGAATTACGGGACGAACGGATGTGGTGATTACAGCCAGAGGATCTATCTGTTTAAATATGATGATGACGGAGTCCATCTATTTGCGGATGATTTTTACGGATACCGTGCATTTCTTGAGATAAATGATCACGGGTATGTAAAAAGGTACGGAGCAGGCGGGGCTAGTATTTACGTTTGGGATGATTATTATTTCGACAAGGATTGCAACAGGATATATCTTTGCGGTGTTAATGAACATATGGGTCTCGAACGCCCTATGATCCCCAAATATTATATAAAGGGCGGTTACAACAGGAGTGATTATCCTGATGACAATATGGCAGATGGCGGCGGATATGAAGTATATGCTGCTAATTTCAGTGAATGTCCTCAGGTTGATGATCCTGATGCTGATTTTTATGAATTATTCTATAAAAACAACATGTATGCCTTCTGTGACAATAATGGAAATCCCGTGAGACCTGAAAAGAATATGATCGAGTTTTATGAGGAAGAAGGCATCAAGTGGTATGATTACGATGAGCTCAATGAAATGATTGAAAAGCATGAAAAAGAGCTTGGTGTGACAGATGAGTTGAAGAATGCTCCTGAGGCTGAGTTTTCAAGTCTTATAGATGAAGGTATTCTTGATCATGAATTCTCAAGGGCAAAAGCAGATGAAGCTGAAGAAGAGGAATCCTATGATGTTGTTGAGACGATACATGTCTCAGATGTGAATTCCAAGCCATTTATTTCTTCGCTTGCTGATAAGGGGCATGAATACAGTAAGGTGTCGCTCAAGCAGGTTTCTTGTACCGAAAATGAGATAATTGACACGGAAGACTGGTTCAGAAGGGCCGGCTTCAATCCACCCGGCAACAATTCAGTTGATGAAAAATACACATATGTTTTAACCGGTGATAAGGGCTACGGCACCATGTCTGTTGTTGAGATATCAGACAGGGAGACCGGCAGGCTTAAGTATCGTTTTGATTTTTCTGACCTCTTATATGCCAATGGCTATGAGGGCAATGATTTTGTCGACAGGGGCGTCCGCCACTGCTTCATAACAGATGATCATCTGTATGTGAGCATATATCATACGACTTATGCAGAATCATGTCCTGACAATGCATTCATAATGTGTATAGATATAAATTCAGGTGAGACCATATGGGTATCTGACAAGCTTACATCCAACTCGGGGAATTTCGTACGTTGGGGTGACAATATAATAACAGGTTATGGTTTCACGGCTGAAGATGATTATATTTATATCCTTAACAGGTATACCGGAGAAGTGACGGATAAGATAAAGGTAAAGAAGAGTCCTGACTATTTTGCCTTTGTGGATGGAAAGCTGTGGGTCAGAACATACAGTTATGACTACGTATTTGATATTATTGACTGACTTTGGCTTATACAGCCTGTAAGAACACAGAACACTATAGGGAGTTATAAATGAGAGAACTTAATGAGATAAGAAAAGATATAGAGAGTATCGACAAGGACATGGCAAGCCTTTTTGAGAAAAGGATGAAATGCTCGGTTGAGATAGCGGATTACAAGAGTGCCAACGGGATACCTATACTGGATACGGGGCGCGAGAAGAAGCTCCTTGAGAAAAATGAAGCTTATATAAATGATGACAGCATAAAACCTTATTACATCAAATTCATGCAGAATATAATGGATATATCCAAGCTGTATCAGCATAAACTGATCGATGAGAAACAAACAGGAAGGTCTTGATGATGAAGATTCGTATTATAAACGGTCCGAATATAAATATGCTCGGCATAAGGGAACCTGACATATATGGGAAGACAACCTATGATGATCTTACCGGGATGATCATGGATCATGCGAAGAAAACAGGCATTGAAGTAGAAGTCATGCAGAGTAATCACGAGGGTGATCTTGTCGATATGATCCAGGACTGCTACGGGAAGATTGATGGTATAGTGATCAATCCGGGAGCTTACACACATACCTCGGTTGCGATACTTGATGCCCTTAAAGCAGTAAGCATACCTGCGGTTGAAGTACATATATCCAAGGTTGATGAGCGTGAAGATTTCAGACAGATAAGCTATATCAGAAAAGCCTGTGTTAAAACGATCACAGGACATGGGGTTAACGGATATCTTGAGGCGATAGATCATCTGATATCAAGAGAGGATGGCAAGAGATAAAATATGGAATGGATAAACAAAAGTAAGGTACTGATAGTAGGCCTGGGCCTTATGGGCGGGAGTTATGCCAAGGCACTTAAGAGACTGGGCTATACGGTTTATGCGATAGATTCAAGGAGCGAAGCGATTACTTATGCCCTTGAAAATCATATAATTGACCAAGGCGCAGACAATGCTGATCCCGATCTTATCAAAGAGGCAGATACCATCATCTTCGCTCTGTATCCCAAAATAATAGTTAAATGGATAGAAGAGAACCAGAAGTTCTTCAAGCCCGGGATAATCATTACAGATGTGACGGGTATAAAGGATAAGATCGTTTATGAGATCCAGAACGTATTAAGAGAAGATGTTGAATTTATAGCTGCTCATCCCATGGCAGGCCGGGAAGTATGCGGTGTTGAGAATGCGGATGAGAGGATATTCCTTAACGCGAACTATATCGTGGTACCTACTGATAAGAACAGCGAGGAAGCGATAGAATGGTGCAGGAATCTGGGGCAGATACTTGGTTTTTCACGTGTGTCAGTTCTGTCGCCGCAGGAGCATGACAGGATGATTGCCTATGTATCACAATTGACACACTGCATTGCCGTTGCTCTTATGACTACGCATGATAACAGGCATCTGGCGGATTATACGGGAGATTCTTTCAGGGATCTTACAAGGATAGCAAGGATAAATGAAGATATGTGGAGTGAACTCTTCTTCATGAACAAGGATAAGCTTGTTGATGAGATCGATGCCTTCCGGGGCGAACTAAAGGTAATAAGAGACAGTATAGTAAATGAAGATGCTAAGACCCTTAAGGACAAGATGAGGCTGTCAACCAGGAGAAGGCAGAATTTTGATAAATAATATCTGTTTATAAATGCGGTATCAATATAGATACACGCCCATAATATATTAACTTTTAAACGTATCAATATTAAGGACAGGACTGTTTATGACTGACGAACAATTCAATGCGGCCATGTACCGCATGCGCAGCAAGGACAAGTCCGCCCTTAAGGAAGTGTATGAAGAATACATATCCTTTATCTACCACACGATCCTGAATATCGTTAACAGTAAGGAAAATGCTGAAGATCTGACCAGCGAATTCTTTATAAAGCTGTGGGAGAAGGCGGACAACTACAAAGAAGGAAACGGTCATCGCGGATATCTTGCAACAATAGCGAGAAACATGGCGATAGACCACATGCGAAAACATAAGAGGGAAGACTTGAGTCCCGGGATCAGTGAGGACGAGGAGATTCCCGATGAACTTGAGCTTTTAAGCGATCCGGATGGGACACCGGAAGATCAGGTTGTCGAAGAGCTGTCTGTGGAGGAAGCCCTCTCAAGGCTAAAGCCCGTATACAGACAGATAATCACGATGAAGGTCCTTTCGGATATGACCTTTAAGGAAATATCCGAAGTCATGCAGATGCCGATGGGGACAGTAACATGGAACTATCAGCAGGCAATAAAAATCTTAAGGAGGTTCGGATATGAATAAGAATTTTGAAATTGAATATAAAAAATATGCCGATTCAGCTGTTCCGGATCTCTGGTCAAGGATCGAGGCAGGAGTTGATGCTTATGAAAACAGCATTAAGAACAGAGATGCCGGATCCGAAGAGACAAAAACAGATAAGATCGTTAATATAGAAGACTACAACAGAAAATCAGAGAATGAAACAACCGGTAAGGCAGATAAAACCGGATCGGAAGCCACAGTAAAAAGAGGAGGTAAAAGGAATTATAAACCGTATTTTGGTGCTCTCGCTGCAGCAGCCTGCATGTTCCTTGTCGTGGTGGTAATGAAGAATGTGATAAGTTCTTCCAATTCCATGACAAGTGCCGAGAGTGCTGCCGCACCTGCGGCAATGGATTCGGCACCCGCACCTGTGGAAGAAGCGGCAGAGCCCATGTCAGAAGCAGTTGGCGAGGCTTCGGATACAGCAGGTACATATGAAGCGGACGCGGAAGAAGCATACGAGGAAGCTTCTGAATATTCTGCCGATGCATCCGCCGATGAGAGCCCTGCCTATGAGGCCGAAGAATCAGCTCCCATGGAGGAAGCTCCGGTCACCGAAGGAGCATCCACATATGGTCCGGATGTCCTTGGTGAAGAAGTTGACGGTTCAAACAGCTTTGGCATACAAAGTGCTGCAAATAAGGATCGCACTAAAGAACAACAGAAAAGTGCTGCCACAAATTCAGAAGCCGATGAAATAAAGCTTGTGTGTGAACCGGAAGATCTTGCAGACCTTAAGGGGGAAGGAACTTTCAAGGCTAAGGTCACCGATCCGCTGGATTCGCATGTTAAGAAGGGCGATGAGATCACCGTTAATGTCCCGGAAGATGGGAATGCATCGTTGTTCAGTGCCCTCATCGACAATAAGAGTACAGAACTTACGCTTATATTACATGAAGAGGAAGACGGAACATACACACTTATATCTACAGAAATAAAAAAATAAATTTTTTTTAAAAAGTCCATAAAAATAATATCCTCCCTTCGTATCTATATCAGAAGCGCTTACTAAGGTAACTGAAAATGCTGATGATTAGGATAAATAGGGAGGATTTTATTATGAAGAAAATGTATGTTAAGAGATTACTGGCAGGGTTAACGGTTATGTCACTTCTTTCGGGATCGGTTTCAGGATGCGGCATGAACATGACAGGAGCCGCTCCGGCTGCCGCAACAGAATCAGCCGCAACAGAATCAGCCGCAAACGATACGGCAGCAACGGCAGCTTCGGATGAAGCTTACAATGAAGTATATGAAGAGGCACCTGCAGAAGAATATGAAGAGAATGCAGACTACGAAACCGAAGAAGCAGATGAGGCATTATACGATATTGCTGTTGAGAACAGCATAAATGCCGGCAACGGATATGCCGCAAGTGAGAAGGCTGCGGCCGGAACCTATCTTGATGCTGCATACGACAACAGCAGGTCTTATGAACAGAGCAGCAGGAAACAGAACAGCGATGATACTTATCTTACTTCAATATATGACTATGATGAAGATGAGTATTATTCGGACGAAGAGTACGCTGATCTTACCGAACAGGGCTATAAGTCGGTTGTTAAGGCTCCGCTGTCAACCTTTGCGGCAGATGTGGATACTGCATCCTACTCTAACTTAAGGAGATTGATCGCTGACGGTTATTCGGTTTACAACCTTCCGCAGAACTCTGTCAGGATCGAGGAACTGATAAACTACTTTAATTACAATTATGATGAGCCTAAGGGCAGCGATCCCTTCTCGGTAAATACGACCCTTTCGGCATGTCCCTGGAATAAGGATGCAATGCTCCTTTCATTGGGACTTAAGACCGAGGATATTGATTTTACCGATACACCGGATTCAAACCTTGTATTCTTAATAGATGTCTCCGGATCAATGGCCGATTACGACAAGCTGCCCCTGCTTCAGGAAGCCTTCTGCATGCTTGTTGATGAGCTTTCCGATAAGGACAGGGTAAGTATAGTCACCTATGCTAACGGAGTGGATACGGTATTAAGCGGTGAGAAGGGCTCAAACGGAAGGAAGATAAAGATGGCCATAAACAACCTCTTCGCAGGCGGCGGTACAAACGGTGGTGAAGGCATACAGACCGCTTATAAGCTTGCTGAGAAGAATTTCATAAAGGGTGGAAACAACAGGGTCATTCTTGCTACAGACGGTGACCTTAACATAGGACTTACATCCGTTGATGAACTTGAGGACCTTATAAGCTTAGAGAAGGAGAGCGGTGTTTATCTGTCGGTCCTTGGCTTCGGAAGTGGTAACCTTAAGGACAACAGGATGGAAGCACTGGCAGATAAGGGCAACGGTAATTATTCATACATTGATTCCGTTAAGGAAGCCCAAAAGGTGATGGTGGATGAATTAAGCTCCAATCTTCTTACGGTATGCAAGGATGTCAAGCTTCAGGTGGAATTCAACCCGGAAGTGATAAGGGGTTACAGGCTTCTTGGTTATTCTGACAGGGTTATGAAGAATAAGGACTTTAATGATGATAAGAAGGACGGCGGTGAGATAGGGGCAGGCCATGAAGTTACGGCGTTATACGAGCTTATACCTGTCAATAGCGACACTATATGCTTCGGCGACGATGATGTGGATGTTGATTCCCTTAAGTATGCCGATGAATTCAGGCGGGCCGGCAAAAAGAGCAGCAAAAAGAATTATAAATATGATACTATCTCATCAGATGCAGAAATGCTTACACTGAGCATAAGGTATAAGAAGCCTTCTGAGGATAAGAGCAATCTGCTGACTTACCCTGTAAGGTTGGATGAATATACCTACTCGCCTTCGGATGACTTCCTCTTCCAGAGTGCGGTTGCGGAATTCGGTCTCATAGCATCCAATTCAGCCCACAAGGGCGATGCGGATATTGATAACGTGATCGACCGCCTTAAGGGCATCCGCCTGAATGATGAATACAAGGCAGAGTTCCTCGAACTTGTAAGAGAAGCAAGGTAGAAGTAAAACAAATTAATATGTTAACGAAAGAATACCTGTCGAATATCGTGATGATCGGCAGGTATTCTTTCGTTAACATAAAGGTTATAGGAAAAAACTATATCACAAATGATTAAAGTATAGAGTAAAATCAATAATATAAGGTAATCCATAATGGAGGTGTAAATTATGAAGGTCAGAAAGAGCAGCGTAACGTTAAAACTTATTATTGCTGTTGTTCTTTTGTTTCTTGTCTCGGATGTGATCCTTGCATTTGTGACATACAATAAATGCTCAAAAATATTAAGCGATCAGATAAAATCAGACACAGAGAATATAGCAAAGAGTGTTGCGGAAATGATCGATGGAAGTATTGTTGCTTCTGTTAAGCCGGGGGATGAAAACACTGACGATTATCTTAAGGTAAGTAATATGCTTACAACATTTCTGGATGCGACCGGAATGGAATATATTTACACTGTAAGACCGGCTGCTGACGGCAGTATGGAATATGCGATCGATGCACAGATTGAAGATTACTCGGCAATAGGAGATGTGTTTGATGACGAGGAAGCAGCTCCTGCCCTGAGTGGTTCGGTTGTTTCAAGCAGTGAACCTTATACCGACGACTGGGGAAGACATATATCTTCCTATGCTCCTGTATATGATGGTGACAAGATCACAGGTGCTGTCGGTGTTGATGTGAATATGGAATGGGTGGAAGCCCAGATGGCGGCTCTGCTTAGGGCTATAATCATGGTGGCGGTTATCATTGTTATCATAAGTGCTGTGCTTCTTATCGTTTTGGGAAAGACTCTGAGTCAAAAGTTTGTCATGCTTAATGATAAGATAGTTGAACTTACAAAGGGTGACGGTGATCTGACAAGACATATAGAGGTTAATTCAGGTGATGAATTTGAAGTTATTGGAAATAACATAAACAAGCTCATAGAATTCATTCGCGTTATGCTTATGTCCATAAATTCCGAATCCAACAGATTGAACCTGGCTTCGGTTAATATTGCTGACAATGTAAAGGGTGCCCGTTCGGATGCAAAATCAATATCCGACACAATGACTGATGTGAGTTCAACCATGCAGGAGACAGTAGCTTCAATTAATGAGATCAATTCGCTGATGAATGAAATAACTACAGCCTTTGAAGGAATTGTAAATGAGATCGACGGTGGCAGAAATTTTGCCCATGAGGTTAAGGGATCGGCCTCAGCGATAGGCGCAAGCGCAGAAAAGGAGCGTATTGCTGCAAAAAACAGGGTTGACCGGATGGCAGAATCGGTATCAGATAAGATAGAAAGATCCAAGGCTGTAAGCCGTATCGAGGATCTTACCGGTAATATCATAGCAATAGCGGATCAGACCAATCTTCTTGCACTGAATGCATCCATTGAAGCTGCAAGAGCAGGCGAAGCAGGAAGGGGCTTTGCGGTAGTTGCAACCGAAATAGGAAACCTTGCCAATAATTCACAGACTGCAGCCTCAGAAATACAGACAGTATCGGCAGAGGTTATTTCGGCAGTTAACCAGTTGGCGGCTGAAGCCCGTAAGCTGCTTGACTTTGTCAATGAGACAACACTTGGAGGTTTCCAGAATCTTGTAAAAACAAGTGAAGAATATAACAGTTCAGCCGAACGTATATCAGAAATGATGGAACGCTTCGCTTATGCTTCCGAGCAGATACAGACTAATATAGACCATATACGTGAATCTACCAACAACGTAAATACAGCTGTTGAAGATGCGGCAAATGGAGTTAGTAAGACTGCGGAAAGATCCATCGAAATGTCAAACAATATGACAAGGATTGATGAAGATGCAATGGCCAGTAGCGAGATTTCCAACGGCCTCAAGGCTGAGGTCGGTAAATTCAAGCTGGAATAAAGATCATATACAAAAAATTAATATTATTTAAAAATAGTATAAAATCCTGTTGACAAGCTGTATATGCAATGTTATAAATAATTAAACCGTTGAGGAAGAGTGAGTAGGCATTACATCTTTCCATACAGAGAGCCGCAGGCGGTGGGATTGCGGCAGGAAATGTAACAGCTGAATGGACTTCTGAGGGCTAACGGAAATGAACTGATAGTTCAGAGTATGTGAGACGGAACGATCCACCGTTATAAGGATCAGCGTATGATAGTACGTACTGAGTGGATGCGCAAGCATCAAGCGGGGTGGCACCGCAGGAAACGATTATCCTGTCCCTGCAATTAGTCATTATGATTAATTGCAGGGATTTTTGTGTTGGAGGAATATATGATACTCGACAAGATCGTAGAAGACAAAAAAATACGGCTTAAGGAGCATAAGGCAAGAACATCCTTCAAAGAGGTCAGAAGGCAGGCTGAAGCTGTCCTTTCAGGAGGAACCCGTCCGGAGAACCTTTTTTATAACAACCTTAAGAAAGACGGTATATCAATAATCGGAGAATTTAAGAAAGCTTCTCCAAGCCTTGGTGATATAAGCGAGAAGATAGACCTTCTTTCAAGGATAGATGAATACAATGCTTCTGTTGATGCAATATCATGCCTTACCGAAGAAGATCATTTTAAAGGGAATATCGATTACCTTAAAACCATAAGAAGTAAATCAACACTTCCAATCCTTCGCAAGGATTTTATGATCGATGAGTATCAGTTCTATGAGGCTAAGGCAATAGAGGCAGATGCAGTCCTTCTGATCGCAGCAATCCTGGATGATGCAAGGCTTAAGGATTTTTACGATCTTTCACGGGAACTTAAGCTTGATGTACTTGTCGAGACGCATGATGAATATGAGATTGAGAGAGCCCTTAAGATCAACCCAAGGATAATCGGAGTAAACAACCGTAATCTTAAGGATTTTTCGATAAGTCTTGAGACAACTGGAAGACTGAGGAAATATATACCGGATGATAAAGTCTTCGTATCAGAGAGCGGGATCATGACTGATGAGGATATAAAATACCTTAAAGAAAACAGAGTGGATGCGTTTCTTATAGGACGGGCATTCATGGAGAATAATAATCCCAAAGAACTGGCTATTAACTGGAAAGCATTATAGATTGATCAGGCATTTCGAAAGAAAGGTTTATCAGGGTCAGGGAAACAATGAATGATAAAGTCAACATCAAGATCTGCGGAATAACAAGGATCGAAGAAACCAAATATCTGAACGAAGCAGAAGTTGATTATGCGGGCTTTGTCTTCTATGAAAAGAGCAGGCGTAATGTGACGACAGAGGATGCGATGAGTATCATGTCAGAGCTCAACAAAGATATTAAGAGGGTGGCGGTAACTGTTTCACCGGACCTGACTCTTATAAAGAGGATAGAAGATGCCGGCTTTGACTTACTGCAGGTACATGGAGATATGGATATGGAAGTTCTGAATAGTATTACAATACCTGTCTGGAGAGCAGTAAATACAGAAGATGTGGATAATGCATTCGAAAAACTAAGGTTTTACGAAAACATTGATGAAGTTATCAACAAAAAGATCAGCGGAATCCTTATGGATGCACCTGATTTTGGTTCGGGGAAGCCATTCAACTGGCACAGATCAAGAAGACTTCTCCAGGCGGGAGACAGATCTTCCCCCTTTTTCGATAAGCTCTTTATCCTTGCGGGAGGTCTAAACAGTGATAATGTGGCTGAAGGGATAAGGTTGTTCAACCCGGATGTGGTTGATGTAAGTTCCGGTGTTGAAGGTGATGTTGGAAAATCAAGGGACAGGATCCTTGAGTTCGTAAAGGCAGTAAGATCAGGTCAAAAATAATTAACAGGAGAAAAAGATGAATAAGAAAGCATATTACGGACAATACGGCGGACAGTTTGTTTCAGAATCGCTTATGAATACTCTTGATGAGATCGATAAGGCATTTGAAGAAGCGATACATGATCCGGTGTTTTTGGAAAAATATCATTACTACCTTAAGCAGTATGTGGGAAGAGAAACACCTCTGTATCTTGCGGAAAGGTTAAGTGAGAAATACGGTACAAAGATATATCTTAAAAGGGAAGACCTTAACCATACCGGTGCACATAAGATAAACAACGTACTTGGACAGATCCTTCTTGCAAAACGCATGGGCAAGACAAAGGTAATAGCCGAGACCGGTGCAGGACAGCATGGTGTCGCAACGGCAACAGCAGCTGCACTCTTTAATATGGAATGCACGGTTTATATGGGTAAAGAAGATGTTAAGCGTCAGTCCCTTAATGTGATGAGGATGGAGATGCTTGGAGCTAAGGTCGTATCGGTCGAATCAGGTTCCAATACACTTAAGGATGCTACAAATGAAGCTATAAGAACATGGGCCAAGACAGCAGAAGATACATTCTATATCATCGGATCTGCAATAGGTCCATATCCGTATCCCAAGATGGTAAAGGAATTCCAGTCATGTATAAGCCGTGAAGCTAAAAAGCAGCATTATGAGGCGGAAGGAAGGCTTCCGGATGTGGTAATGGCATGTGTCGGCGGAGGCTCCAATTCCATCGGAATGTTTGCTGACTTTATCGATGAGGAAGGTGTTGAACTTATAGGCATTGAAGCTGCGGGCAAGGGTATAGATACCGATGAACATGCAGCATCAATGGCAATGGGAAGGCCTGGTGTCCTTCACGGAACAAGGTCATACCTCCTTCAGGACGAAGACGGAAACATTCAGCTTGCACATTCCATTTCGGCCGGACTTGACTACCCCGGTGTGGGACCCGAGCATGCTTATCTTCACGATACAGGAAGGGCAAAATACGTTCCGATAACGGATGAAGAAGCAATGGATGCCCTGATGGAACTTACAAAAATGGAGGGGATAATCCCGGCTATCGAAAGCGCCCACGCAGTAGCATATGCATTTAAAAAGGCTGCGGAAATGACAAAAGACCAGTCTATGATCATATGTCTATCCGGCCGCGGTGATAAGGACGTAAATACGATAGCCGCATACTTAAGAGGTGAAGGATACCTTAATTAGGAGAGAAACGTTATGAACAGAATAGAAAAACGAATGAGTGAACTACAATCAAATAATGAAAAAGCATTTATCACATATATAACTGCAGGTCTTCCTGATATGGAGTCAACCGGAAGGATAATAAGGGCTCAGGAAGGGAGCACGGATGTGATCGAGCTTGGTATTCCATTCTCGGACCCTACCGCTGACGGTCCTGTAATACAGCAGGCAAGTTATGAGGCGATCCTTAACGGAGCATCCCTAAGAAAGACCTTTGATCTGATGGCTGACTTAAGAAAAGAGGGATGTGAACAGGCAATAGTATTTATGATGTACTATAATACGATACTTAATTACGGGATCGATGAATTTGTTGTAAAATGCCGGGAAACAGGAGTTGACGGACTTATAGTTCCGGACCTTCCCCTTGAAGAACAGGATATACTGAAGAATGCCCTGAAAGGAAATGATGCAACCATACTCATAGAGCTTGTATCCCCCATCTCAAAAGACAGGATACCGGAAATCCTTAAGGGAGCACGGGGCTTTGTATACTGCGTATCCTCAATGGGAGTTACAGGTCAGGCGGCTGACTTTCACAAAGAGGTTGTAAGCTACCTGAGAAGGGTTAAGGAAGTGTCTGAAATCCCTGTAATGATGGGATTTGGTATAAGAGAAGCTTCGGATGTTGCTCCCATGAAGGATATAATCGATGGCTGCATAGTAGGCTCGTACTTTATAAACATCATGAGGGAGAATGACTTTAAACCGGAAGCGGCAAGGGAATATGTTCAGAGGTTTAAGAATGAGTTAAACACAAAAGCAAAATAGATTCTAACAAACACATTTACGGAGGAAACAAATATGATCAAGGAAGCAATCGAAAAAATAGTACAAAAAGAAGATCTGACTTATGATGAAGCTTATACCGTTATGAACGAGATCATGGACGGTACGACAACACCAACACAGAATGCAGCTTTCTTAGCTGCTCTTTCGACAAAGTCAACAAGGGCCGAAACAATTGATGAGATCAAGGGCTGTGCCGCAGCCATGAGGGAACATGCACTTGTTGTTGACGGCGGTGACCTTGATTCTCTTGAAATAGTGGGAACAGGCGGAGACAGGGCCGGAAGCTTCAACATCTCTACAACTACCGCTTTTGTTGCTGCGGCTGCAGGTATTCCGGTAGCCAAGCACGGAAACAGGGCAGCCTCATCGCAGTCGGGAACAGCCGACTGTCTGGAAGCCCTCGGTGCCAATATAAATCTTGAGCCCGAGAAGTGTGTACAGCTCCTTAAGGATGCCAATTTCTGTTTCTTCTTCGCACAGAAATACCATACGTCCATGAAATATGTCGGAGCAATAAGGAAGGAACTTGGATTTAGGACTGTGTTTAACATCCTTGGCCCCCTTACCAATCCGATACATCCCAAGAGGCAGCTGCTCGGTGTATATGATGAGTATCTTATAGAGCCTCTCGCAAGGGTATTGTACGGACTCGGCGTTACGAAAGGACTTGTGGTATACGGTAAGGAGAAGCTTGATGAGATCACGGCAGTAGGTCCTACAGCTGTGTGTGAGTTCGACGGCGGATGGTATAAGACCTATGAGATCGCACCTGAAGATTTCGGATTCAAAAGGTGTAAGAAGGAAGACTTAAAGGGCGGAACACCTGAAGAGAATGCACAGATGACGAGAGATATCTTAAGCGGCAGAGATAAGGGACCTAAAAGGGATACCGTACTTATGAATGCCGGAGCTGCACTTTATATATATGACAAGGCCTCAACGATAGCCGAAGGTGTCAGGATGGCTGCACAGATAATCGATTCCGGAAAGGCTTATGAGGCAATGGAGAAATTCATTGAATTATCAAACCGTTAGGCTTATACTAGACTGCGAGTGATTCTCAAAGAAAGGAAGTAAGCAAATGAAAGAATTAAAAAACCTGATGGGATGGCGGCCGGGTATCAAGGTCGTTGACTGTACAATGCGTGACGGTGGACTCGTGAATGATTTCTTCTTTACGGATGAATTCGTCAAGCAGCTGTACTTAACCAATCTCAAGGCCGGAGTTGACTATATGGAAATGGGCTATAAGGCCAGTAAGGAGATGTTCGATACAAGCAAGTTCGGCAAGTGGAAGTTCTCTGACGATGAGGACATACGTGCTGTCGTAGGAGATAATGATACAGACCTTAAGATCTCGGTAATGGCTGATGTCGGACGCTGTGATTACAAGACCGACATTCACGATAAGAGCGAGAGTCCGGTTGACCTCATACGTGTAGCGACTTATATAAACACAATACCGCAGGCAGTAGACATGATAGAGGATGCAGCCAAAAAGGGATATGAGACTACGGTCAATATAATGGCCATATCCCAGGCTCAGGAAACAGATGTGAAGATAGCTCTTGAGATGCTGGCTCAGACTCCTGTAGAGTGCTTTTACATTGTGGACAGTTATGGCTCCATATACCCCGAACAGATGACCCGTATTGCAGATCTCTATCTCAACGTGGCAGAGAAATACGGCAAGAAGGTCGGGATCCATGCTCACAATAACCAGCAGCTTGCCTTTGCCAATACGATCGAAGCTGTAGGATGCGGAGCCGATTATCTTGATGCAACATATTCGGGAATGGGCAGAGGTGCAGGTAACTGTTATCTGGAATCGCTTATCGGGTTCCTTCATAATCCAAAATATAATCTCTATCCCGTGATCAAGTTTGTTGAGAAGTACATTAACCCATTAAAGGAAGAGGGAATGACATGGGGGTACGATATGCAGTACCTTTTTACGGGACTCCTCAACAGACATCCGAAGGTTGCGATTGACTATACCAAAGCAGGAAGGAAAGACCTTACCGAACTCTATCATGAAGTGATCCTTCTTGACTAACCAGGGATGCCGGAAACATTTTATGTTTAAATGGAGGCAGTATGTATACGCCATCTGTTGAGGAAGCTTTAAAGTATTCCAAAGAATATAACTATATACCCATAAAAAGAGAGATACTGTCCGATATAACAACACCTATTCAGGTCCTTAAGAAGCTTAGGAAACACAGCAGGCATGTATATATGCTTGAAAGTGTTGAGAATCAGGAACATTTCGGACGGTATACCTTTCTGGGTTTTAATCCCACACTTTGTGTCACCTGTGCCAACTCAAGGCTTACTGTCACAGATGATAAGGGGACACTTGTGTATGAAGAGGATAATGCCGATCCCAGGGCCTATTTGAAGAGCCTTCTTGACAAATACAAGAGCCCCAACATGAGTGACTTTCCCAGCTTTACAGGTGGTCTTGTCGGCTATTTTGCTTATGATTATATAAAATACAGCGAGCCGTCACTTAAGCTTAATGCAAAAGACAGTGAACACTTCAAAGACATGGACCTTATGCTCTTTGACAAGGTCATAGCCTTTGATAATGTCAAGCAGACGATAATAGTCATTGTCAATGTCGCTGCCGACGATCTTAAGAACGGTTATAAGGAAGCTGTCAGGGAGATAGATTTTATTATCGATCTTATCAAGAACGGTGATGAAGCATTTATTGAAGCTGGACGCCTGATGAGTGATTACCGCAGGCTCTTTGATAAGGATGAATACTGCAGGATGGTCGAGCGGGCCAAGGATTATATTTACGAAGGTGATATATTTCAGGTCGTTCTTTCAAACAGGCTGGAAGCTGATTTTTCAGGTAGTCTCTTTAATACCTACAGGATACTTAGGACCTTAAATCCTTCACCCTATATGTTCTATTTCTGCGGAGATGATATGGAAGTGTGCGGAGCGTCGCCCGAGACACTTGTCAAGCTTGAGAACGGGATCCTCCATACTTTTCCTCTTGCGGGAACCAGAAAGAGGGGAGCAGACAGTGAAGAAGATGACGCTCTTGAGAAAGAACTGTTAAGGGATGAGAAGGAACTTGCCGAGCATAACATGCTCGTCGACCTTGGACGTAACGATATAGGCAAGATCAGCGAATTCGGAAGTGTTGAAGTGGAAGATTATATGTCTGTCCTTAAGTATTCCCATGTTATGCATATAGGGTCTACTGTACGTGGCAGGATAAGAAATGACAAAGGACCGGCCGATGCGATCGATGCGATACTTCCCGCGGGAACACTTTCCGGAGCACCGAAGCTTCGGGCATGTGAGATCATAAATGAACTTGAAGACAATAAGCGCGGGCTTTATGGCGGCGCTATCGGCTATATTGATTTTAAAGGTAATCTTGATACCTGTATCGCCATAAGGCTTGCCTTTAAGAAAAACGGCAAGGTATTTGTAAGGTCCGGAGCCGGCATAGTGGCAGATTCGGTTCCCGAAACCGAATACCAGGAATGCCTTAACAAGGCCAAGGCAGTAATGACAGCCATTGAATCGGCAGAGAGGCTGGTGGATGCATGATATTACTGATTGACAATTATGACAGCTTCTCTTATAACCTTTATCAGCTGATAGGAACGATAGATCCGGATATCAAGGTCATAAGAAATGATGAGATGACTGTAGATGAGATAGAAAAGCTTGATCCTTCACATATCATCATTTCACCCGGACCCGGTAAACCGCAGGATGCCGGGATATGCGAGGATGTGATAAGATATTTTACAGGCAGGAAGCCGATACTGGGTGTATGTCTGGGACATCAGGCCATATGCGAAGCTTTCGGTGGACTTGTGGATCATGCCGGAAACCTCATGCATGGTAAAGCATCCACTGCCAAAATCGATACAACCTGCAGGATATTCAAGGATCTTGACGATGAACTCACGGTTGCCAGATATCATTCACTCGCAGCTGTGGAGAACAGGCTTCCATCATGCCTTAAGATCACTGCAAGAAGTGATGACGGAGAGATAATGGCTGTGGAGCACAGGGAACATCCGGTGTTCGGCCTGCAGTTCCACCCCGAATCAATACTTACGCAAAACGGCAGAATAATACTTGGTAATTTCCTGGATATACTGTATTAATGGCAGACAGGCTCCCTTATGGGGAGCCTTTTTTGATTTTATGATACTTGTTAGCATGGTCATATCTGTGTTATTATATATAAGTTAGAAAATGTTTAGAAAGGACATTGAAATGGAAATAAAAAACATTGCAGAAGAGCTTAAGAGTAATGCTTATCCCGGCCGCGGAATCATAATCGGACGCAGCAGAGACGGAGGTAAGGCCGTAACTGCCTACTTTATCATGGGCAGGAGCGTTAATTCAAGGAACAGGGTGTTTGTGGAAGATGGTGAGGGTATAAGGACACAGGCTCACGATCCCGCTCTCTTAAGTGACCCTTCGCTTATCATTTACGCACCTGTCAGGGTTCTTGGCAATAAGACGATAGTCACCAACGGCGATCAGACTGATACAATATACGAAGGAATGGATAAGCAGCTCACCTTCGAACAGTCCTTGAGAAGCCGCGAATTTGAGCCTGACGGTCCCAATTACACACCGCGTATTTCGGGAATAATGCATATCGAGAACGGAACATACAATTATGCAATGTCGATCCTTAAGAGCAATAACGGTAATCCGGATGCAGTAAACCGTTATACCTTTGCATATGAGGCTCCTGTCGCAGGCGAAGGGCATTTCATCCATACATACATGCATGACGGAGATCCCCTTCCCAGCTTTGAAGGAGAGCCCAAGCTTGTCGCAATAGATGGTTCAATTGATGACTTTACGAACATGGTCTGGGATAACCTTAATGAAGACAATAAGGTTTCACTGTTTGTAAGGTTTATTGATATAAAGACAGGCGAATATGAAACAAGGATAATAAATAAAAACAAGTGATAAGGAGAGTGTGATGAAGGAACTTGAACTTAAATATGGCTGCAATCCCAATCAGAAGCCATCCAGGATATATGTTAATGACGGAAGGGATCTTCCGATAGAAGTATTAAACGGTAAACCCGGCTATATTAATTTCCTTGATGCCTTTAACGGCTGGCAGCTGGTTTCTGAGCTTAAGAAGGCCACAGGATATCCTGCCGCAACATCCTTCAAGCATGTGTCCCCGGCGGGAGCCGCAATAGGCAAGCCTCTTGATGATACAATGAGGAAGATATACTTCGTAGAGGATATAGAAGACCTGTCCCCCATAGCATGTGCTTATGCTAGGGCCAGGGGTGCAGACAGGATGTCTTCTTACGGTGATTTTATCGCCCTTTCCGATGTATGTGATGTGTCGGCAGCCAGGATAATCAGGAAGGAATTCTCTGACGGCATAATCGCTCCCGGTTATGAGCCCGAAGCCCTTGAGCTCTTAAAGGAGAAGAAAAAGGGAGCATATGCCATCATTAAGATCGATCCTTCATACAGGCCTCAGCCTGTAGAGCATAAGGATGTGTTTGGTATAACCTTCGAGCAGGGAAGAAATGAAGTTGAGATCAATGATTCGCTGCTTACGAATATCGTTACAAAGAATAAGGACATCCCAGAGTCAGCCAGGCATGACATGATCATATCGCTGATCACCCTTAAGTATACGCAGAGTAATTCAGTATGCTTTGTTAAGGATGGTCAGGCTATTGGAATTGGTGCCGGCCAGCAGTCAAGGGTTCACTGCGTAAGGCTGGCGGGACAGAAGGCCGATAACTGGCTGCTGCGTCAATGTCCCAAGGTTATGAACCTCCGGTTTGTTGACGGGATCAAGCGTGCAGACAGGGATAACGCCATAGATAATTACATTGGTGAAGCGTATATGGATGTACTTAAGGAAGGCGCATGGCAGAAGATATTCAAGGTTAAGCCCGACCGTCTCACAGACGAAGAGAAGCGGGAGTGGCTTGATCAGATGGATGATGTGGTACTCGGTTCCGATGCTTTCTTCCCGTTCTCAGACAGCATAGAACGCGGCGCCAAGAGCGGTGTCAAATATGTGGTACAGCCCGGCGGTTCCATAAGAGATCAGGATGTCATCGACTGCTGTGACGAATACGGCATGGCAATGGTATGCAACGGAGTAAGGCTGTTCCATCATTGATTTATATCTGTACGGAGAGTCATTAAATGGCGAACATGGATCAGATTGTTGTAGTATCGATACTTTTTACGGTTCTTCTTTCCGCCATATCGATAACTATCAATCATAAGAAAAAAAGCACAAATGATGAGGGACTTCAGCGGTTCCTCATGTTTGCTTATGCCTATATCGCAGGCCTTGTCAGCTATATAATGGTGTACCTTTTGCTTGGGTCGGAATCTGTGGTCAGATATATGCTGCTTCTGGTCATATGGTGCTGTTATTGTGCTATGCTTGCAGCCATGATCATGCAGTGCATATTTATTTTTGATTATAACAGGGTCTGGATCAAGAATGTAACTTCGGCACTGTGTTATTACAGCCTTTTGTCGGTTCTTGTCGAGCTGTTCTTTAATAAGTTCAGGTTTGACTATAATTCATCAGGGATCCTGTTTTCGCCGGGAGTCTTTTCCGAGGGATTCTACTACGGATTCCCCATATTCATTTATTACGCATGTATAATTTTCCTGCTTTATAACTATTGGAAGACCCATGTGAAGATACGTGAGAGATATCTTATTAAGCTTGCCGTATATGCTGTCGTACCTGCTCTTATCGGGCTGGTTGTCGAGAGTATATGCCAGGTTGTCTACGACTTAAGATATCCTGTATTTTTCATATTGATGATAGTTCCGTTCAAGCTGTTCTCGGATATCAATATAAAGAACAGAAGCTTCAAGTTATATTTTTCCGATTTCGAAGGCCTTCTTAAGGCGGACAATACAGATGCTGTATTTATATGCAACGATGAGCAGGAAGTCCTGTATCAGAACAGGGCTGCTGAGGTCAATTCAAGGCTTTACAGCGATTCATTTGAAGGACGTAAGTTATCCGAGATCTTTATTATCGACAGGGATATAATGCGTGCCTTAAATTCCAAGGATGCAAAGAACGGGCTGATGGTTCCTGCTATCTATCCCATAACAGGTAATCATCTGGTTATGAGTGTTGAATTTATTTATGACTGCTGTGATGAGATCCTGTGCTATATCATAACTATTCCCAATTATCTTGTCGCAGTGGATGAGAAGACATTCGAAGAAGCAGGCACTGATGAAGAGGCTCCGATTCAGGCAACTGTCAAAACGGCTGCTTTACCGGATAAACCCGATAATCCTCACGCTGTTCATGATAAATCATCGGTGGATCCCAATGCCAATGTCCTTATCGTCGATGATAATCTGGATAATCTTGATAAATACGAGGCTCTTCTTAAGCCTTATGAAGTGACCGTAACAAAGGCAATAGGCGGAAGGAATGCAATCGAGAAGCTGCTCGATCCCTGTTATGATGCCATATTTATCGCATATACCATGAGCAAGCTCAACGGTATAGAAACAGCCAAGAGGATCCGGAGTATGGGAGCAGAGTATTACACGGACGTGCCTGTTATCTTTATATTGGATGAACCCGTTGCCCTTGTATATAAGGACCTTCTGTCAGTCAGCTTTAATGACTACATAGAATCACCTATTTCAATAAGCAAGCTTAATGTCATAATGGGAAGATGGCTGTGGCGGCGCTATGCCGTAACAGATAAGTTCAATGTGAATATAGGAAGCAGCCGCAATGTAAGATATATTGCGGAAATGAGCGAGCTTTTTGACGACTGCCTGGCCTTTAACACATCAGGCAAATGGGAATACATGGGCTATACTCTCAAGGGAATAAAGCGCCTGTGCAGCAAGCTCGATGATAAGAAGCTCACCGATGCATGTGATAATATGGTTGATGCCTATATAAGAGGTCAATCCGATCAGATAAATTCATTTCTTGAAGAATTCAGCCAGGAGATCGAACGCGTTAAGACAGGCATTGGCCGTGGATTGATATATTGATATCAATTTAGCTTTTTAAATGCGGTAGAGAGCATCAGCTTGATACGGTTAAGCTGGTTGACCTCACTGGCTCCCGGATCATAATCGATCGCAACAATATTGGAATCGGGATAATGACGCCGAAGCTCCTTTATTACACCCTTACCTACAACGTGGTTGGGAAGGCATCCAAAGGGCTGTGTACATACGATATTGTTAACTCCGGAATGGATCAGCTCAACCATTTCTCCTGTAAGGAACCATCCCTCACCTGTCTGGTTGCCTATCGATACAATATCCTTGGCATAATCAACAAGCTTATATATGCTCACGGGGGGAGTAAAGTGTTTGCTTTCCTTAAGCGCCTTTATTGCAGCACCTCTTAATATATCCACTCCTTTTATCGCAAGGCTTGAGAGGAATGCTGTTTTCCTTGATTTACCCAGATGCTCAGCCTTATATACCTGGTTGTAGAAGCAGTACTGCATAAAATCAAGAAGGTCTGGAACAACGGCTTCGGCTCCTTCACTTTCTATCAGGTTGACCAGATCATTATTGGCGGTGGGAGAGAACTTGACAAGGATTTCGCCCACAATTCCCACTCGTGGCTTCTTCATATCTTCATCTATGGGAACAGCGTCAAAATCAGCAACTATATCCCTGCACATCTGATTAAACACTTTAATGCTCTGGTGATCCGATGATACAAATTCTCGGCAGCGTCCGACCCACTTTTCATGGACTTCATCAGCAGTACCGGGTGTTATTTCATAAGGACGCATCCTGTATAAACATCTCATGAAGAGATCACCGAAAATCGCAGCATAAGCAAGACGCTGCCCAAGCTTTAAGTTTATCTTGAATCCGGGATTGCTTTCGATCTTACCGATATTCAGTGATATTACAGGAATGTGCTCATAACCGGCATTTTTCAATGCTCTTCTTATAAAGGCAATATAATTGGTAGCTCGGCAGCCGCCTCCCGTCTGGCTCATTATGACGGCAAGCCTGTCAGTATCATATTTCCCTGAAAGTATTGCATCCATCAGCTGTCCGACAACGATAAGTGAAGGATAGCACGCGTCATTATTAACATACTTAAGGCCCACATCAACGGCGGCCTTGTTGGAATTATCAGGAACGATAAGGTTATAACCGCATGAATTAAATGCCTGCTCCATAACATCAAAATGGATCGGCGACATGTTCGGGCAGAGGATCGTGTAATTCTTTGCCATTTCCTCCGTAAAAATAACACGGTTGTAAGCGGAAGATCTTATCTCACGTTTTTCTTTATGTTTTTTCTTTAACTTGATCGCGCTCAATAACGAACGTATTCTTATCCTGGCCGCACCCAGATTATTAACTTCATCTATCTTAAGACATGTGTATATCTTGCCCGAAGCGGACAATATATCATTAACCTGATCTGTTGTAACTGCATCCAGACCGCATCCAAATGAATTAAGCTGGACAAGGTCTATATCATCCCTGGTCTTTACGTAGTTGGCCGCAGCATAAAGCCTTGAGTGATACATCCACTGGTCGGAAACGATCAGGGGCCTTTCACATGGATTGAGGTGTGAGATCGAGTCCTCGGTAAGGACAGCCATTCCATAGGAATTGATCATCTCCGGAATGCCATGATTTATCTCGGGATCGATATGGTACGGGCGCCCTGCGAGAACTATTCCGTGTCTGTTATTTTCCTCAAGGTATTTAAGGGTTTCCTCACCCTTTCTCTTGATATCTTCCCTTACTCTTGCCATTTCATCCCATCCGGCCTTGGCGGCAGCATATACCTCATCTGAAGGGATATCTGGAAAGGCAGCTATAAGTTCAGTGGATGCGATCTTTAAGCTCTCAAAGCTTAAGAAGGGGTTATGGAAACGGACTTCCTTCTTTATTATCTCATCCATATTGTTGCGGATGTTCTCACTGTAAGAAGTAACTATCGGACAGTTGTAATGGTTTGTTGCCCCTTCCTGCTCTTTACGCTCATAGAAGAGGGCAGGATAGAAGATATAATCGATCCCCTGCTTTATAAGCCACTCGACATGACCATGTGCAAGCTTTGCCGGATAGCATTCCGATTCCGAAGGTATTGATTCAATACCCAGTTCATAGATCTTGTGGGAAGATCTGGGAGAGAGTATTACCCTGAATTTAAGCTTTGTAAAGAAGGTAAACCAGAAAGGATAATTCTCATACATATTTAGTACACGGGGAATACCGACGATCCCGCGCTCAGCTTCAGTTATTTCGAGCGGTTCATAACCGAAAACCTTCTTTTCCTTATATTCAAACAGGTTGGGAAGGTTGTTTTCATTTTTCTGTTTACCGAGACCTCTTTCACAGCGGTTGCCTGATATATACTGACGACCGCCTGAAAACTTATTGATCGTAAGCCTGCAGTTATTTGTGCATCCCTTACACTTGGCCATTGAAGTTGAGAATTTAAGAGAATTGATCTGATCGATCGTAAGCATGGTGGTGGACTTTACATCCTCGTAACGTTCCCTTGCTATAAGAGCTGCTCCGAAGGCACCCATGATGCCGGCTATATCGGGACGTATGGCCTCACCGCCTGAAATCTTTTCAAAGCTTCGAAGTACCGCATCATTGTAGAAGGTTCCTCCCTGTACAACGATCTTCTTACCCAGAGAAGCCGCATCGGAAACCTTGATAACCTTAAACAGTGCATTCTTGATAACAGAATAAGCAAGGCCTGCCGAAATATCATCAACACCGGCGCCTTCCTTCTGTGCCTGTTTCACCTTGGAATTCATGAATACTGTGCATCTTGTTCCAAGATCTATGGGGTGCTTTGCAAACAAAGCTGCTTTTGCAAAATCAGTGACCGAGTAGTTGAGTGATTTTGCAAAGGTCTCTATAAAGGATCCACAGCCTGAAGAACATGCTTCGTTTAAGAGCACCGAGTCAACGTTTTTGTTCTTTATCTTGATGCACTTCATGTCCTGGCCGCCTATGTCAAGTATGCAGTCAACTTCAGGCTCAAAGAAGGCTGCGGCATAGTAATGGGCAACCGTCTCAACTTCACCGTCATCAAGCATGAGCGCTGCCTTTATCAGCGCCTCACCATAGCCGGTAGAACAGGAGTGTACAATTTTAACTCCCTTGGGAAGAAGGGAGTAGATCTCCTTGATCGCATGGATCGTTGTCGCGAGGGGATTACCGTTATTATTGCTGTAGAATGAATAAAGCAGAGAACCATCTTCGGCAACAAGGGCTGCCTTGGTCGTTGTGGAACCGGCATCAATACCGAGGAAACAGTTACCCTTATAGGTATCAAGGTCTGCAGTTTCCACGCAATGAGCGTTATGTCTCTCTTCAAAGGCTTCATATTCGGCCTTGCTGGCAAAGAGGGGTTCCATCCTGGCGACCTCGAATTCCATATGGATCTCGGAATTCAGCTTATTGTCAAGATCGCTTAAGAGGATCGTATTATCTTCCTTATAATTAAGAGCGGATCCGATAGCCGCAAAAAGATGTGAATTATCCGGAGCTATTGTATGTTCCTCATCAAGCTTGAGAGTCCTTACAAATGCCGCCTTAAGTTCCGAAAGAAAATGCAGAGGACCACCGAGGAAGGCTACATGGCCGCGTATAGGCTTACCACAGGCAAGACCTGATATGGTCTGGTTTACAACAGCCTGAAAAATGGAAGCTGAAAGGTCTTCTCTTGTTGCTCCTTCATTTATAAGAGGCTGGATGTCTGATTTTGCAAAAACTCCGCAGCGGGCAGCTATGGTATATAAAGACTTATATCCCTTGGCATATTCGTTAAGACCTGTGGCATCCGTCTGCAGAAGAGAAGCCATCTGGTCTATAAAAGATCCGGTTCCGCCCGCACAGATACCGTTCATTCTCTGTTCAACATTGCCGCCTTCGAAATATATGATCTTGGCATCTTCGCCGCCAAGCTCTATGGCAACATCAACCTTTTGTGAATGATCCTTAAGAGCAGTGGAAACAGCAATTACTTCCTGAACGAAAGGGATCTGAAGATGATTGGCCAGGGTCAGTCCGCCTGAACCCGTTATCATGGGATGGACCGTCAGGTTCCCAAGCTTCTTATATGCGTCACCGATCAGGTCCTTAAGTGTTTCACGGATATTGGCGAAATGCCTTCTGTAATCCGAAAAGAGGATGTTATGATCACCGTCAAGGACCGCAATCTTGACCGTTGTGGAACCTATGTCGATACCGAGTGTATATAAAGCTGTATTCTCTGCGCCGTTGCTCATCTGAGTTGCCTTTCATTTATTCGTTTGCATACTTTGTGAATTTTACAACAAATTCACATAAACTTCAAGATATGGTATGTTTACAATTATTTCTGTAAATGTTAAACTTAAAAGAATTATAAAAAGAGGTGGAGCTATGAACAATTTGCTTAATAAAATGGAGCGTAAGTTCGGGAGATATGCTATTCCCAATCTTGCCAAATACATAATATACGGATATGTGATCGGATATGTCCTGTCCTTAATGGACAGGTTCGGGAACGGAGGGAACAGTGGTCTTATAAGCTATATTTCTCTCAATCCGTACCAGATTCTGCACGGACAGATATGGAGGCTTATCACATGGATAATAGTACCTCCGTCATCGCTCGGCATATTTACGATAATAATGCTTCTTTTGTATTATTCTCTCGGAACAAGTCTCGAGAGAACATGGGGCACTTTCCGGTTCAATGTTTATATCTTTGGCGGAATGCTCTTTACAGTCATAGGAGCTTTTTTACTGTTTGCATTATACAATATCGCCGGATATACCGAACATTACAGCGCCGAAGCACTCGGCGGCTTCATAGCACTCTATTTTTCAACCTACTATATCAATCTTTCCATATTTCTTGCTTTTGCGGCAGAGTATCCCGATATGCAGCTCATGCTGTATTTCCTTATACCAGTCAAGATCAAGTGGCTGGCCATCCTTGATATTGTTCTCCTTGCCGTTGAATTCTTTACAGGAACCTGGGAGACAAAGGTAGTCATTATAGCCTCGCTTCTGAATTTTACGATATTTTTCTTCGGGACAAGGAACTACAGGCGGGTATCACCGGCAGAGATAAGAAGGCGACAGACCTTCAAGCATGAGGTCAGAACATCCACCGGTGTTACAAAGCACAAGTGCGCGATATGCGGAAGGACCGAGAATGACGGTGACAACCTGGAATTCAGGTTCTGCAGCAAGTGCAACGGTAATTACGAATACTGCCAGGACCATCTGTTCACACATGAACATATAAAATAAGGATCATAAGGGGAACCATCGAAGTGGACGAACAGCAATTCAAAAAACTTATCATAAAGGTGCGAGCCCTTGCCAAGAGTCAGAATGAGACGATATCGAAAGAGCAGGTACATAACCAGTTTCTGCCTCTCAACATGGAAGAGGGGCAGTTTCTTCTTGTCTATAAATATCTGACTGAGGAAAAAGTCACTCTGTTTGACACGGAGGAAGAAAGGCTTAAGGCGATATCCGAAACAGAAGGCAAAATTGAAAAGGATAGTATTAAGGTAAATGAGGATGACTCCGAATATCTTAAGATGTACATAGATGAACTTAACGGTATGGATCATGTTGACGCCGATACACGCAGAAAGCTTATCGAAGGAGTCCTTAAGGAAAAAGATACCGCCGCAAGTGTTCTGCCCAATCTCTATCTAAAAGAGGTTATAGATATTGCAAGGCTATATTCAGGACAGGGCGTTGCCCTTGAAGACCTTATCGGTGAAGGTAATATAGGTATCCTCATGGGGATCAAAATGCTTGATCTATGTGAGAGCGCTGAAGAGGTGGATGAGTTCATAACAAGGACGATAATGGATTCAATGGAGTCCCTTATCATGGACAGTTTTTCATCAGGTGATTTTGATCTTAAGGTTCTTGACCGTGTCAATGCATTAAACGATAAGGCACGTGAGCTTGCAGAGGACCTGGAACGTCTGGTAACGGTACAGGAACTGGCAAAAGAACTCGAAATGGAAGAAGAGTATATAGAAGAGACGATCAGGCTTTCAGGAAATGCAATATCATATATAGAGGGATGTAAAAATATTTAAAATATCCATAAATCCGTTAAGGATTAAACGTATCATATACAGAAGAGAGGTTTTATATGAGTCTTGATAAAGTTAAAACATTAAGTGCATATGAGCTTTTAAAGGAAGAGAGGCTTAATGACTTAAAGTCAGATGGCATGATCCTTGTACACAGGAAATCAGGAGCAAGGGTATGTCTTATATCCAATGATGATGACAATAAGGTTTTCTATATAGGTTTTAAGACACCCGCCAAGGATTCAACCGGTGTACAGCATATAATGGAGCATTCGGTACTGTGCGGTTCGAAAAAGTATCCTGCCAAGGATCCTTTTGTCGAACTTGTTAAGGGATCTCTTAATACCTTCCTTAATGCCATGACCTATCCGGACAAGACGGTCTATCCGGTCGCCAGCTGCAATGACAAGGATTTTCAGAACCTGATGGATGTATATCTTGATGCGGTATTCCATCCGAATGTGTATACCCGTCCGCAGATATTCAAGCAGGAGGGCTGGCATTACGAACTTAAGGATATAAACGATCCCGTCACTATAAACGGTGTGGTTTACAACGAGATGAAGGGAGCATTTTCATCCCCTGATGATATGCTGGATCGTGAGATCTTCAACTCACTTTTCCCGGACAGCGAATATTCAAACGAGTCTGGCGGAGATCCCAAGTTCATACCCACACTGACCTATGATGCCTTCCTTAAGTTCCACAAGGAATTCTATCATCCCGCAAACAGTTACATTTACCTGTACGGCGATATGGATATGGCAGAAAAGCTCAGCTATATAGACAGGGAATATCTAAGCAATTACGATAAGATAGATATTGATACAACAATAGCCTTCCAGAAGCCCTTTGATGCGCCGAAAAAGTGCTATAAGAAGTATTCGATCACAAATGATGAACCGGAAGAAGAAAATACATATCTGTCCTATAACACGGTCATAGACACAAGCCTTAACAGGGACTTATATATTGCCTTCCAGATACTTGAATATACCCTTCTTGCTTCACCCGGAGCCGTACTTAAACAGGCTCTTCTGGATGCAGGCATAGGCAAGGATATACAGAGTACCTACGAAAACGGTATATATCAGCCCTATTTTTCGATAATAGCCAAGAATACCGATGAAAACAGACTTGATGATTTCCTTGATACCATAAGGTCGGTACTTAAGGAAGCGGTTGAAAAAGGACTTGATAAAAAGTCACTTCTCGCCGGGATCAATGCATATGAATTCAGATACAGGGAGGCCGATTTCGGTTCTTATCCCAAAGGACTTATGTACGGACTCCAGGCCCTTGACAGCTGGCTGTATGACGAGTCTGAACCTTTCATGCATATAGAGGCAAACGACACCTTTAAAAGGCTTAGGGATAAGGTTGACTCGGGTTATTTCGAAGGGCTCATCAGGGAATATCTCCTTGATAATCCCCATAGTTCAATTGTCATCTTATCACCTGAGAGAGGCCTTACCGCCAGAGAGGATAAAGAACTGGCCAAGAAGCTTAAGGCATATAAGGAAGAGCTCAGTGATGATGAGCTTAAGGCTCTTGCAGAAGACACTCAGGCATTGCTTAAATACCAGGAAGAGCCCAGCACAAAAGAGGAGCTTGAAACGATTCCCCTCCTTAAGATCTCGGATATCAGAAAGGAAGCCCTTCCCTTTGAATATGAGGAGCAAAAATCAGGGGATACCATTATTCTAACCCATGATATATATACAAACGGAATAGGATATCTTTACCTTTCATTTGATCTTAAGAACCTTCCGGACAGGCTTATACCTTATGTAGGTCTGTTCAGAAATGTATTTGCTTATGTAAGTACCGGGGAACACACTTATGCGGATCTTGCAAGTGAGATCAACTTAAATACAGGCGGTATAACTTCCGGAGCAAGCCTTTACGGGGATGCGGTTGATACCGATAAATACAGGATATTCTACGAAGTAAAGGCCAAGGTTTTATATGACAGGCTTCCTGTCGCTTTTAAGATAATCAAGGAGATAATTACATCATCTGTATATGATGATGAGAAGCGACTTCTTGAGATACTTAATATGTTAAAGTCACGCCTTCAGATGTCCATGACTTCTTCGGGGCATTCCGTAGCTGTTATCCGTGCCCTTGCATCATGCTCTGAATCTGCAGCACTGACAGAAAAGACAAACGGAATTGAATTTTACCGGTTCATTGATGATATATTAAACAATTTCGAGTCAAAGAAGACAGAAGTGATCAGTAACCTTAAAGAATTTGCGACATACGTTTTCAGGGAAGAGAACCTCTTTGTTGACTATACTGCCGAGAAAGATCAGTATCCGCTCCTTGTAAAAGAAGTGGAGGATTTCAAGAGATCACTCTTTACGGATCCTCTTAAGGATATCGGTTATAAGGTCACACCATCGGGCCGTAAGGAAGGCTACAAGACAGGCGGACAGGTCCAGTATGTGGCATGTGCCGGCAATTACATTAAGCATGGTTATAAGTACACAGGAGCCCTAAGGGTTCTCAAGGTTATAATGGGTTATGATTATCTGTGGATCAATGTACGTGTTAAGGGCGGTGCTTACGGTTGCATGAACTCTTATTCAAGATCCGGAGACATGTACTTTACATCATACAGGGATCCCAATCTTAAGAACACACTTGAGATATATAAAAAGGCACCTGAATACATTAAGAACTTCGATCCCGACGACAGGGATATGACCAAGTATATCATAGGCACAGTCTCGGATATGGATGTTCCCCTTACTCCAAGAGCCAGGGGCGCAAGGTCCATGGGAGCCTTCCTTTCGCATGATAAGCTTGAATATATCCAGATGGAAAGGGATGAAGTATTAAACGCCGGTAAGGACGATATAAGAAAGCTTGCTCCTTATGTGGACAGCATGATAAAGGATGCTCATATCTGCGTTCTTGGCGGTGAAGAAACAATAGAAAAAGAAAAGGCACTGTTTGACACTACGGAATCATTGTTCTGACTAACCTAAGAAGAAGGGAGAAACAATATGAAAAAGAAAAGATTAGTGATCATTGGTATCATAACCGCGCTTTTGCTTTCAGGCTGCGGAAGCTCCAAATCATCGGATGCCTCTTACAAGAATTATGCTGCCGATGAACCGGTGGCTGAAGCTGCGGAAAGCTATAAGGGCGATTATGATTATGAGGATTACGGCTATGAAGAAGAAATGGTTTCGGAGGAAGCCTATGATGGCGGCTCGGAATCTCAGACACAGGTGAACGAGGAAGAAGTTAAGGAAAGCGCCGAGTCATCATCCAATAAGCGCATGCTCATCAAGACAGTCCATATGGAAGTCGAATCGGAAGATATAGACTCTATGGTAAAGAATGTTGAAAAGCGTGTGGACGAACTGGGCGGATATGTTGAGAACATGTCGGTAAATAACCAGAAGTACTCCAATTCCGAGACCAAAACAGCAGATATAACCGCAAGGGTTCCCGTTGAAAAGCTTGACATGTTCGTCAATGAGGTTGAAGGCCAGTCCAACGTACTTTCAAGAAGTTCCAATGCAGAAGATGTAACCTTAAGATATGTTGACATGCAGGCCCGTATGGACAGCCTCCAGACAGAATATGACCGTATAAGCGAGCTCCTCAAAGAGGCAGACAGCCTTGACAATATCATCGAGCTTGAAAACAGGCTTACAGATATAAGATATGAGATGCAGAGCTACGGTGCCCAGATGAAGGCAATGAAGAATCAGGCAACCTACAGCACGATCTACTTAAATGTTAAGCAGGTTATTGAGTACACGCCGGTAGTGGTACAGGAAAAGACAAGACTTGAGCGAATGAGTGAAGGTTTTATCCAAAACTGTAAGCGGGTATGGAACGGTATACTTGACTTCTTTGTAGGCCTCATCGTTGCACTTCCTATTTTACTTGTATGGGCAGTTATCATTACACTTATTGTCCTCTTCATAAGATTTCTTGTTAAGAGAAGGCGTACCGATCGCCCGCGTAAGGAAAAAACAAAAAGACGCAGAGGAAAAGAACCGGTAAAACCTGAAATACCTTCAGAGATCAAGCAGGAGAATAAAGAGGAAAGTACTGCAGAGAACAAAGGCAATACAAATGGCTGATACCGAAATGACTAAAAAAGCCGGATTTGCAGCTATCGTAGGCCGGCCAAATGTTGGTAAATCAACACTTATGAATGCTCTTATCGGACAGAAGATTGCGATTACGAGCCACAAGCCTCAGACCACAAGAAACAGGATCAGGACTGTTTATACATCTGATGAAGGACAGATAGTATTCCTTGACACTCCCGGAATACATAAGGCCAAAAACCGGCTGGGCGAATATATGATACAGTCTGTAAACAAGACCCTGCATGATGTTGATGTAATAGTGTGGCTGGTAGAAGCGGATGAACATATCGGCCCTACAGATAAGGAGATCGCTAAGAAGCTGTCAGGGACAGGCGTCCCCGTGATACTTGTGATAAATAAGATCGACAGGGTTTCAAGGGATAAGCTGTTTGAAATAACCGACATGTATGGAAGATTGTGCGACTACGCAGAACTTGTTCCGGTAAGTGCACTTAAAGAGGAAAATCTTGATGAGCTTATCGGACAGATATTTAAATATCTTCCATACGGATTGCCTTTTTATGATGAGGATACGGTAACAGATCAGCCCATAAGGCAGATAACTGCAGAACTCATACGGGAGAAGGCCCTTAAATGTCTTGATGATGAGATCCCTCACGGTATCGCGGTGACAATAGAAAAGATGGATTTTGAAAAACCTGTTGTGAGGATCGATGCCACTGTAGTGTGTGAGAAAGAATCGCACAAGGGTATGATAATCGGCAGGCAGGGGCAGATGCTCAAAAAGATTGGATCGGCTGCAAGATATGAGATAGAACATCTTCTTGAGAGACAGGTTAATCTTAAGCTATGGGTCAGGGTCAAAAAGGATTGGCGTGATTCCGACATACTTCTTAAGAATTTCGGTTATGATAAGAAGAACCTTGATGAATAAGGTATAACATGAAAGAGTATATACAGGTGACGGGAATGGTCTTGCTGGCCACTCCCGTCAATGATTATGACAGAAGAACAGTGATCCTTACAAAAGAGCGGGGGAAGATAACCGCCTTTTGCAGGGGAGCAAGACGTCAGGGGTCCAAAATGATGGCTGTTACCAATCCCTTTGTTTTCGGAACCTTTAAGGTTTATGAAGGTAAGGATGCGTATAACCTTATAGATGCTGACATAAGCTGTTATTTTGAGGAACTTAGAAATGATTTTGAAGGGGCTTATCTGGGCATGTATTTCCTTGAGCTTGCCGATTACTGTACACGAGAGAACAATGATGACATTCTGATGCTCAAGCTTCTGTTCCAGTCGATAAGAGCAATAATAAAGCCCAATATCGACAACAAGCTGATAAGGGCGGTCTATGAGATAAAAACAGTCGTTGTTAACGGAGTATATCCCGGTGTCCCCATAAACAGGCAGCTTCTTCCTTCAACCCTGCATGCTCTTAACCACATAGCAGGTTCCGATATTGAACATCTGTATACTTTTGCCGTAAAAGATGAGGTATTGAATGAACTTTCAGACCTTGCGCAGATATACATGAAAAGATTTGTCGACAGGCCTCTTAAATCTCTTGAAATTCTAGATACTGTCTGATAAAATGAGACTTGCGTTTATTATTCAGGTGTTCGGAAGTGAAGATATTGAACAAGCATAAAATCATAAATATATCAAAAATAATACTTATTCCGGCGGTTCTTCTTACGACCATGTTGATCGGATGTTACGGTGGTAATGATGATCTTAATGAAACAACAATTCTAATAAGCGGCAAGGGAGAGATCACCCATCACATAGTCGAGACCTTCGACAAGTCATATTACAACGAGGATGAGCTTCGTTCCCAGATAAATGACCAGATAGAAGAATATTGTAAGAGCAAGAATGATGACAAGCTCGTTAAGCTTAAAGAGCTTAAGATACTTGACGGCAAGGCAACTGCCGAGCTAATCTTCAAGAATTTCAGCGACTATGCAGCTTTTAATGAGGTGGACTTCTTCTACGGTACAATAGAGGAGGCAATGGCCGGCGGCTATACGACGGATGTTACCTTAAAGAGTGCTGACAGTGATGAGACAATAGATAAGTACGAATTCGAGTCCCTGAAGGATAAGAAGATAATCGTCACAGGTGAACCGATCCTTATCAGAACACCGGATAAGATAGCCTATACAACGGCCAATATAGATGTGATAGATAAGGATATTTGCAAGATGGCATCCGATTCGGTCGGAGTAGGATATATCGTATTAAAGTAAGTCTTAAGGGCGAAGGAGATATTATGGAAAAGACACTTGATAAGATCGTAGCATTGGCAAAGTCACGCGGGTTTGTATATCCGGGAAGCGAGATATACGGAGGACTTGCGAACACATGGGATTACGGTAATCTCGGTGTTGAGCTGAAAAACAACGTAAAGAAGGCCTGGTGGCAGAAGTTTATACAGGAGAACCCCTATAATGTGGGTGTGGACTGTGCAATACTTATGAATCCTCAGACATGGGTTGCATCGGGACATCTCGGAAGCTTTTCGGATCCGCTCATGGACTGTAAGGAATGTCATGAAAGATTCCGTGCCGATCAGCTTATAGAGAATTTCTGTGAGGAGAAGGGCATAAGCCTTGATTCAAGCGTAGACGGATGGGGCAATGAGAAGATGAAGCAGTTCATTGACGAGCATAATATTCCCTGTCCTTCATGCGGCAAGCATAATTTTACAGATATCAGGCAGTTCAATCTTATGTTCAAAACCTTCCAGGGTGTAACAGAAGATGCCAAGAATACAGTATATTTAAGGCCGGAAACCGCACAGGGAATATTTGTCAATTTCAAGAATGTTCAGCGTACCTCCCGTAAGAAGGTACCCTTCGGAATAGGACAGATCGGTAAGTCCTTCAGGAACGAGATCACTCCCGGTAACTTTACCTTCAGAACAAGAGAATTCGAACAGATGGAACTTGAATTCTTCTGTAAGCCCGGAACACAGACTGAATGGTTCGAATATTGGAGAAGCTTCTGTTATAAGTGGCTCCTGGACCTTGGGCTCAAGGAAGAACATTTAAGGCTAAGGGATCATGATCCAGAAGAGTTGTCTTTCTACAGCGATCATACGACTGATATAGAGTACGCTTTTCCCTTTACCGACTGGGGAGAGCTGTGGGGTATCGCATCAAGGACCGACTATGACCTTACCCAGCATCAGAACACCTCCGGAGAACCCATGGATTATTTTGATGATGAGCTTAATGAGAAATATATCCCTTATGTTGTCGAGCCTTCACTCGGAGCTGACAGGGTTGTGCTCGCTTTCCTGTGTGAAGCATATGATGAGGAAGTTCTTGATGCAGAAAGAAATGATGTACGCACTGTCCTTCATTTCCATCCTGCACTTGCACCTGTCAAGATCGGTGTACTGCCTTTGTCCAAGAAGCTTAATGAAGGTGCGGAGAAGATATTCAATGAACTGTCCAAAAAATACAACTGTGAATTTGATGACAGGGGTAATATAGGTAAGAGATACAGAAGACAGGACGAGATAGGAACTCCATTCTGCATAACATATGATTTTGATTCCGAGACAGATGGCGCAGTCACGGTAAGAGACCGCGACAGCATGGAACAGGAGCGTATAAAGATTGA
The DNA here is from genome assembly GCA_024690425.1 of Lachnospiraceae bacterium. The sequence goes on from JAILCT010000265.1 coordinate 66,475, forward strand.
AGATCTCAAGGCATATTTTGAGGATAAATTCACCTTTTAAAGTTTGATCACTACAGTTATTTAAAGAAACATATCCATACGGGTATGTTTCTTTTTTTGCTCCCTCTTTTTGCCTGTTTCTACTGTATTTTTCCATAAGTATTTGTTATAATGGTTACATTGAAATGGATTTGTAATAAATATAGGATGATGGTGTTATTCAGTGCGTGATTTTTCCAGGCGGATCATTTGTATATTAATAGCAGCAGGGATGCTTATTTTAAGCCTTCCTGCGTGTGTTTTTGATTGTTATGCGGCAGCAGAAACTAATACAAGAGATGTTTCTGTTGCGTATTTTTATGATAAGAGCTATTTCGGTGATAATTACGATAAGGGTGTAAAGAGTGGTTTCGGATACGAATACCTCCAGGCAATAGCTAATTTTTCGGGTTGGAAATATGATTATGTATATGGCGATTACAATTCTCTTCTCGAGATGTTCATGCTTGGAAAGATTGACATCATGCCCGGACTCCCCAGATCGTTTGATGTAAATAAATATTATGAGAAGCTCGAATCCGAAGCGAAGAACGAAGAAATTAAATACAATATCCAACAGAATCATATTGATGTGCTGTTTCCCAATCAGCCCATGAATTCTGTTGATTATTATCTGTGCCTGCCATCAGGGACCAACAGCGATACTTTCATGATCACATCTATCTCGCATACCAAGCTGGGAGTTCCGGCCAACATATCCGATTATGCCAAGGAATGGGACAAGAAGCTGGGACTGTACTGTGATATTACAGTCTATGACAATGAGGCATCATGTATCAATGCCCTTAACAATGGTGAGATAAAGGCAATCTTTGCCCAATCCGATGCTGCGGAATCGGGACTTATAGTCACAAGAAAGGCCGGCAGTATCGACTATTACCTTGCCGTAAGCTCCAATAAGAGAACTCTGCTTAGTAATATCAACAATGCACTTGAGATGATATCCTCATCTTCAAATGGAATGATATCAAGTGTTCAGACCTCATCCGATCATGGAGGAGAGTTTGATAAAGCATTAAGCAATGTCGAGAAGAACTGGGTAGATGATCATTCCAAGCTTGTCGTCGGTACCCCGAGTAATTTTCTTCCTTACAGCAACTATAATGCGGAAACCGGTGAAACATCCGGATTTATTTATGATGCCTTTCAGGAGCTTATGAACTCACTTGATGTGAATATTGATATTGAGTTTAAGCACTACGATTACTATGATGATCTTATCGAAGCAATGGCTGCCGGTGATGTTGATGCTGTATTTCCGGTACCGGCATATCTGTATCAGTCCGAAAAGAATGACTATGTCTATACAAGCGTCTTTGCAAATGAGAGCATGTCACTCGTATATAAGGATGTGTATACGGAAGGTTCACTTGCTACACTTGCCTATCTGGATACAGGTATATCCAAGTATTTTGATGAAGAATATTATTCATCAAGCCAGTTGCTTAAGTATTCAACAAATGAGGAATGCATGCAGGCTGTTTTTGATGAACAGGTATCCAGCACCATCATGAGGACCAGCTCTGTTCAGGAGATATTCGGAAAGAACAAGAAGCTTGCAGAACTTAAGTACATAACACTTCCCCAGCAGCTCGAATTATCCATAGGAGTTAAAAGAGGCAACGTAGGGCTCTACACTCTGCTAAACCGCGCTTCAAACATTGCATTCAGGAGTAACTCCATCAATTATCTCATGCTTGACGCACGCGCTGCCGAAACGGGCACGGACAAGGCCGATCTGTCAACAATAGTTAAATCGGAAGGCTTTATTCTGGGCCTGATAATAGCCCTTCTTGTTATAGTCATAATCCTTCTGTCAACTTCAATGGTCCGTGTAGTCAAGGCCAGCCGCAAGTTAAAAAAGGCCAACACCGAAATAAAAGGTGTCGCCCAGCTTCAGCAGCAGAACTTCGATATCATCGGAATACTTGCAAGGGATTATTCTTCTGTATTTAAGGTCAATCTTGAAACAGAAGACCTTCAGACCTTCCGAATGGAGACGAATGATGACCACAAGTTCGGAAATATGATCAGGCTCGGTGCCAAATATACCGATGTATTCAATCAATATGTCAGGGACAATGTCTACGAAGACGATAAGCCTAAGATGTATGATGAGATCGGTATCCCGATCATACGTAAGAAGCTCCGTAAGCGTAATTCATACGCTGTAAGGTTCAGAAAGATAGTGGGAGAGGAAGAACCGAGATACTATGAATTCAGGGTGTCTACAGTAGATATAGATATAACCGGCAAGATATTAAGTGTTGTTATTGCCTTCATAGACTGTAATGATGAGATATTGCATGAGATGAAGTACATGAAGAGCCTTGAGAAGGCTTTAAAGAGCGATGCTGTCATCACCGGTCTTACGGGTGACTTTGACTGGGTTGCTTATGTTGCCAATACGGAATCCAAGGATTCGACAGGTGTAACTCATTACCGGATAGGCGATATGTTCAAGGAGCGATTCCCCGACTGGGAGAATGAGAACAATTATCATCAAATGATGAATCTTATTGCCGAAAGCCTTATCATTCCGGAAGACAGGAAGCTGTTCCTAAATGAGGTTAGCAGGAGTCACATAAGAAAGCATCTTGCGCATGATGTCGCATTTTTCGTCAACTTCAGGATAATCAATAAAGACGGTATGGTTGAGTATTACCAGATGAAGTGCGTTTCCGATGTCGCCGACGGAAGGTTATACGGTTTTATCCTCGGATTCCACAGTGTCGATGATGAGATACGCAAGGAGAGAGAACAGCAGGAGAAGCTTGAGCAGAAGGTTGCCGAACGTACCGTTCAGCTTAAGGAGAAGAACGAATCCCTCAACAGGATGAACAATGATATCATCGAGCTTATGGGTAATGTCGTTGAGGGCAGGGACGAAGAGAGCGGCCAGCACGTAAGGAGAGTTAAGAACTTTACAAATATCCTCGCCGATCAGGTCATGAGGGATTATCCGGAATATGGGTTATCTCCGGAACTTGTTGATATCATAACTTCAGCGAGCGCTCTTCATGATGTGGGTAAGATAATGATACCCGACAGTATCCTGTTAAAGCCAGGAAGGCTTACCAAGGAAGAATTCGATATCATGAAGACCCATACGACCAGCGGATGCGAGATCCTTAACAAGATGCCCGCTGACTGGGACAGGACTTACATGCGGATCAGTATGGAAATATGCCGTTACCATCATGAGAAATACGACGGCAAGGGATATCCCGAAGGCCTCTCCGGTGATATGATACCCATTTCCGCTCAGATAGTTTCGGTTGCGGATTGTTACGATGCACTCGTAAGCAAGCGTGTGTACAAGGATGCTTATTCATGCGACAAGGCATACAATATGATTAGAAATGGCGAATGCGGTGTCTTCTCGCCCAAGCTTATGGACAGTTTCTCAAGATGCAAGGACCTCTTTGAGATGCAGGTTAATATGACTCAAAATGGATGATGGATCACGCAGCTTTCTGGCAATAGACCTCAAATCATTTTATGCATCGGTTGAATGCGTTGACCGCGACATGGATCCTCTGGATACGAATCTTGTTGTCGCCGACACATCAAGAACCGAAAAGACAATATGTCTTGCGGTGACCCCTTCACTGAAGGCTTATGGTATTCCGGGAAGGGCCAGGCTCTTTGAAGTATTAAGTGCGGTAAGAAATGTAAATGAAGATCGCAGAAAATCATATGGACATGATTTTTCAGGTAAGTCATTTATTGCATCAGAGCTTGACAATGACCCTTCACTGGAACTTGACTTCATCGCGGCAATTCCCAGAATGTCGCGGTATATGGAGGTCAGTACACACATATATAACATCTATCTTAAATATGTAGCACCCGAAGATATTCACGTTTATTCGGTAGATGAAGTCTTTATCGATGTGACATCCTATCTTAAAACATATGAAATGACTCCCAGAGAACTGGCTGTAAAGATGATCAGGGATGTACTCACGGAAACAGGTATTACTGCAACTGCGGGTATAGGGACCAATATGTATCTTTGCAAGGTTGCAATGGACATTGTTGCCAAGCATACACAGGCTGACAGCGACGGTGTAAGGGTTGCAGAGCTTGATGAATCATCTTACAGAAGGCTGTTATGGGGACACAGGCCTCTTACAGACTTTTGGCGTGTCGGCCGCGGGATCGCAAAAAAGCTTGAAGCTAACGGTATGTTTACCATGGGGGATATAGCAAGGTGTTCTCTTGGCGAACTCAATGAATATCACAACGAAGATCTTCTGTACCGTCTGTTCGGCGTAAATGCCGAACTCTTGATAGATCATGCATGGGGGTATGAGCCATGTCTGATCTCGCATGTAAAGGCGTATAAGCCTGTAAGTAATTCGATAGGTACAGGGCAGGTTCTTAAAGAGCCTTATTCCAATGAAAAGGGACGGCTTATTGTATGGGAAATGACCGACCTGCTTGTACTTGATCTTGTTGAAAAGCGCCTCATGACAGATCAGATAGTCCTTTACATAGGTTATGATACCGTTAACTTAAAAAGCAAAGATAAGACTAACAAATATAAGGGGCAGGTGACTGAAGATCACTACGGAAGATTTGTGCCCAAGCCTGCACACGGCAGTATCAACTTAAGATCATATTCTTCCTCGACTCAGGAAATCCTTGAAGCAGTCCTCGAACTTTATGACAACATAACCGATAAGTCTCTTCTTATCAGAAGGGTAAATGTTACGGCTAATAATGTGATAGACGAAGAGAAGGCAGGGGAGAGCAGGAAATATGAGCAGCTAAGCCTCTTTGCAGATAATGAAAGCCTTACACAGATGGAAGCCGACGAGGATGAACGGCTTAAGAAGGAGAAGGATATGCAGCATGCCGTGATCGACATTAAAAAGAAATTCGGTAAAAATGCCATACTTAAGGGAAGCAACTTTGTTGATGGCGCAATGACAATAGAAAGAAACAGCCAGATAGGCGGACACAGGTCATAGAGGGATGAGCATGGAAGAAACTAGAGAATATGATGATATCATAAATCTTAAAAGGCCGGAATCGGGAAGGCATCCCCGTATGCCGGTAGAAAACAGGGCGGCTCAGTTCTCACCCTTTGCAGCGCTTACCGGTTTTGACAGTGCAATAGACAATACTGCAAGGGAGACTACTGAGAGCATCATAGCATCGGAATTGGGATACACTTTTGAAGAAGCACCTTAGGCAGCCTTTTTATATTGTATGTAATGTGTTATAATTCAACTATTATAAATATGGCAAGGGAGGTAACGTTTATGCCTGCATTAACAGCTTTATTTGTTATTATTTTTATCTTTATCATTCTTCTGTTCAAGAGTCTGTGTATAGTTCCACAGGCAAGTGCTTACATAGTTGAAGAGCTGGGAAAATACAAGACAACATTAAGCGCCGGTCTTAATTTTATGTGGCCTTTTATAGACCGTGTAGTAAAGAAAGTATCACTTAAGGAGCAGGTTGCTGATTTTGAACCCCAGCCTGTCATTACCAAGGATAATGTTACAATGATGGTTGATTCGGTCGTATTCTTTCAGGTTTTCAATGCCGAACTCTTTACATACGGTGTTGAACGTCCGATCGCCGCTATAGAGAACCTGTCGGCTACCACGCTCAGGAATATCATCGGTTCAATGACCCTTGATGAAACACTTACATCTCGTGACAACATAAATGCGCAGATAACCTCAATACTTGATGAAGCAACCGACAAGTGGGGTATAAAGGTAAGCCGTGTTGAAGTTAAGAATATACAGCCGCCCAGGTCCATTCAGGATGCAATGGAGAAGCAGATGAGGGCTGAGCGAGAGAAGAGGGAAGCCATCCTTACTGCGGAAGGTAAAAAACAGTCAGCCATAACATTGGCAGAAGGTGAAAAACAGGCTGCTATCTTAAGGGCTGAAGCAGTTAAGGAACAGCGTATTCGTGAGGCGGAAGGTGAGGCAGAAGCTCTTCTTGCAGTACAGCGCGCAAGGGCAGAGTCCATCAAGCTTATAAATGAGGCCCGTCCTTCAAGCCAGTACCTCCAGTTAAAGTCATACGAAACTGCAGAAAAGATGGCAGACGGTCAGGCAACAAAGATCATAGTTCCTTCAGATGTTGCCAATCTGTCAGGTACACTTGCAGCATTGTCCGAAGTTGTTAAGACACCAGGACCCGCACCTCATCCCCAGGCACCGCATGGAACACCCGCACCCGCCCAAAGGAGAGAAGCTGTAAGGCCTGCAGAACCCAAGCAGGGGATAATAGACCGTATGATAGGTGAATAATATGGCTGCAACATATGCATTTATCCCGTTTATATTCAATATATTTATAATTGCCGTCATAATTTTCAGTATCAAAAACAGGCTTAACGGTCAGAGCGGCAGAAAGAGCGGGAACCGGAAGGATGATCCTAACGTTAACAATTTTAACGAAATGGTCAGTCAATATAATAAGGTAAACAACAAGGCTTCCACCGTAAAGCTTCAGGACAGCATGACCCTTAAGGATGACAGGTCGAACGACTGGATGGCAAGACAGTTAAGAGACGAAGCTGTAGCCATGGTAAAGGTAAGTGATATGTTCAAGCTTAAGCAGACACATATGAATAACTGTGATGCTGAATTCATCAAGCGTTTCCACGAATCCTCCTGCGATGCGAACGGGGTGGATGACGGTACTCATAAAAAGTCCGGAAGAAAATGATATACAGATACGTTTTTGTTTGACAAGCCGGACAATAGATGGTAATATATCTGAGTATGCCGCTTAGTGGGGTTGTAAATGTGTTGCTTTTAACACTACCGAAGCTAGCGAGTAAATAGAACAGGAGGTGTCCTATGTACGCAATTATTGCAACAGGCGGAAAGCAGTATAAGGTGTCTGAAGGCGATGTTATCAAGGTTGAGAAGTTGGCTGCAGAGGCAGGTGACAGCGTTACCTTTGACCAGGTTCTTGCTGTAAGCGATAAGAAGCTCATGGTAGGTGATGATGTAGCCAAGGCTACCGTATCAGCTACAGTTGTTGAGAACGGCCGCGGTAAGAAGGTTATCGTATACCGTTACAAGAGGAAGAGCGGATATCATAAGAAGAACGGTCACAGACAAGCATACACTCAGGTTAAGATTGATAAGATCAACGCTTAAGGATCTGATATGATTACGGCTAAGGTTCTTAAACATAATGGGGATTATCGCTCGTTTTCATGTGAGGGACATGCATTTTATGAAGATCCGGGTAAGGATATAGTATGTGCAGCAGTATCAGTGCTGGTAATAAACACTGCCAATTCACTTGATGCATTAACAGGCAACGAGCTTAGGGCTTCCAATGATGGTCATATACGTTGGGAATTTGTGAAAGTTCCTGATGAGAGCGGGAAGCTTCTAATGGATTCTCTCATGTTGGGCCTTAAGGAAATTGAGAAAAAGTACGGAAATAATTATTTTAGACTAATGATCGAGGAGGTGTAAACCATGTTTGAATTGAACCTTCAATATTTCGCTCATAAGAAGGGAGTCGGTTCCACCAAGAACGGCAGGGATTCGGAATCCAAAAGACTTGGAGCGAAGAGAGCTGACGGACAGTTCGTTAAGGCAGGTAATATCTTATACAGACAGCGTGGAACCAAGATCCATCCCGGCGTTAATGTAGGACGCGGAGGAGATGATACATTGTTTGCTCTGGTAGACGGTGTATTAAGGTTCGAGAGAAAAGGAAGAGATAAGAAACAGGCTTCTGTATATCCTGTGGAACAGTAATCATTAAGGCTCTAAACTTTCAGTTTAGAGCCTTGTTTTTTAATTATCAAGAGGTAAGGCTTATGTTTGCGGACAGGGCAAAAATCTATGTAAGAAGCGGCAAGGGAGGAGACGGACATGTATCCTTCAGGCGTGAAAAATATGTACCGGACGGTGGTCCGGATGGCGGAGACGGTGGTAAAGGCGGAGACGTTATCGTAGAAGTGGATCCCGGGCTTAACAC
>JAILCT010000266.1 GCA_024690425.1 Lachnospiraceae bacterium
TGTCCTTGCTCTTAAGAAGAGATACAGGGATCTGCTCAAGATATTCCACCCGGATAACATGGACGGAGATAATGAGACCGTACAGGTGATAAATGAAGAATATGCGATGTTAAAAGATCAGTTTTAACAGGAGACAGGGGACGGTCCTCTGTCTCCTGTTTTTTCGGCCTGAAAATGAAAACAAAAAAGGAGACGGATAACCGTCTCCTGTGTCCTTCTCTTTTAGGCTCTTTCTACCTTGCCGGACTTAAGGCAGCTGGTACATACATGAAGTCTTGTGGGGGTTCCGTTAACCTTACACTTAACCCTCTTAACATTTGCATTGAAAATTCTGTTTGATCTTCTATGTGAATGACTTACATTGTTACCGAAATGAACGCCTTTTCCACAAATATCACACTTTGCCATCGGTCGCACCTCCTTATTAACTTATCATTCAGTACCAAAGCGGTACCTTAATATCTTTATGTACAATTACCGCAACAAAATGTATTCTATCAGATGTTTTTTGTAAATGCAAGCATAAATCACTAAAAGAATAAAAAAACGGCATTTTCTTTTTGGCTGAAACAGTGTATACTTATTGAGTATATTTTTACACATTATAAAGGAGGGGTTTCATGAAGGGCCATATTAAAACAAAGGTAGGAAGCGTCAGTATTGATACCGAAGTAATTGCCCAGTACGCAGGGTCCGTTGCGGTGGAATGTTTTGGGATCGTGGGAATGGCAGCCGTCAATGTTACAGACGGCATCGTTAAGCTGCTCAGGAAGGACAAGCTTACGAGAGGGATCAACGTGACACTTAAGGATAACCAGCTTACGCTTGACTTTCATGTGATCGTTGCATACGGTGTAAGCATAAAAACAGTGTGCGACAACCTTATAAGCAATGTGAAATACAAGGTTGAGGAATTCACCGGACTTAATATAGAGAAGATAAACATCTATGTTGAAGGTGTCAGAGTTATAGATTAAGCAATACAAGAGTACAGTGAGGTGTTAAATTGAATTCTAACAAGATCGACGCAAAAACACTTTCAAAGATGTTTTTGACCGGCGCCAAGGCATTGGAAGCCAAGAAAGGATGGATAAACGAACTTAATGTTTTTCCCGTTCCGGACGGAGATACGGGAACAAACATGACGATGACCATAATGACGGCCGCAAAAGAAGTGGCTGCTATGGGACTGGTTGAAATGGGCCCCCTTTGCAAGGCCATTTCATCGGGTTCACTCAGGGGAGCAAGAGGTAATTCCGGTGTCATCCTGTCGCAGCTTCTGCGTGGCTTTACCAAGAGCATAGCTGATAAGGAATATGTTGACATACCTGTTCTTGCAGGAGCATGCAATAAGGCTGTTGAGACTGCGTATAAGGCTGTAATGAAGCCTAAGGAAGGTACGATCCTTACGGTTGCACGAGGGATCTCCGAGAAGGCTACCGAGATATGTGATTCTACGGAAGACATGGGAGAATTCATAAGGATACTGATTGACCATGCGGAAGAAGTCCTTAAGAAGACCCCCGATATGCTCCCGGTCCTTAAACAGGCAGGTGTTGTGGATTCCGGCGGCCAGGGCCTTGTAGAGATACTGAAGGGTGCATATCAGGCCTATATGGGCAACGAAGTCGTATTTACGGTGGATGAGGACGAGATGCCCGGAATCACATCCGAGAAGGGGCTTGAAGTCCAGGCCAATTTTGAGATAAAATACGGCTACTGCACGGAGTTCATAATCATGCTTGACAAGGTCTTTAATGCCAAGAACGAGCAGGATTTCAAGAACTATCTTGAGTCGATCGGGGATTCGATCGTATGTGTTGCCGATGAGGATTACTGTAAGGTGCATGTCCATACGAATGATCCGGGACTTGCAATACAGAAAGCTCTTACTTACGGACCGCTTACAAGAATGAAGATAGACAATATGCGCGAGGAACATCAGGAGAAGCTTTTTAAGATATCTTCAGGTTCCACGGGTAAGGTTTCTTCTTATGAAGAAATAGATACATCAGGCAGGGGATCGTCGGAAGCTCCTGTGACGAGTGCTGTAAAGGATGGAGAATTAAAGGCTCCGTCGTCTCCTGTCACTGAGGAGATACGTAAGGACATCGGCTTTATATCCGTATCGATGGGTGAAGGACTTGATAAGATATTCAAGGGACTGGGAGTAGACAAGGTCATATCGGGCGGCCAGACCATGAATCCTTCAACCGAGGATATGCTGGAAGCAGTTAAGGAGATAAACGCTGATAATATCTTTATCCTGCCCAATAACAAGAATATAATAATGGCTGCAAATCAGGTTCAGTATATGGTAGAGGATAAGAAGATATATGTAATCCCCACCAAGACCGTTCCCCAGGGAATAACTGCATTGATAAACTATACTATCGGTGACAGCGCTGATAATAATGAAGCGGTAATGAAAGAAGCCATAGCAGATGTTAAGACAGGGCAGGTAACCTATGCCGTAAGGGATACGGTCGTTAACGATAAGGAAATAAAACAGGGCAATATCATGGGAATCGGTGACAGGGATATCCTTGCGGTCGGCGAGGATATAAATGATACCTCTGTAGAGATGCTCAAGAAGATGGTTGATGATTCGTCCGAGCTTATCAGCATATATTACGGTAAGGACACAGATGAGCAGTACGCAGCCCTTTACTGTGAGACGGTTGAGAAGATGTTCCCCCAGTGCGATGTTGAGATGCATTTCGGAGGCCAGCCGATATACTATTATGTGGTCAGTGTAGAGTAAGACCCAACTAAGATCATGAACAAAAATGCAGATATTAAATCCCTAAAGGGTATAGGCGATAAGACAGAAGCTTTATATCATAAGGTCGGCATATATACATATGGCGACCTTATGTATTATTACCCAAGAGACTATATACGCTACGATGCTCCCGTTCAGGCAGCGGAAAATATGGAAGGGAAATTCGTATTTATAAATGTCCGGGTTGAAAGCCGCCCCCTGTTAAGAAGGGCGGGGAAAATGGCGGTTGTAAGCTGCAGGGTGACTTCCGGAACACACATGATAAATGTTGTATGGTTTCACATGCCCTACATCACGAAAATGCTTATAAAGGGTGGGAGCTATGTTTTTGCAGGGACCTTTAAAAAGTCAGGTTCCATGTATTCAATGGATCAGCCCATTGTCTTTACACCATCTCAGTATGAAGAGATAAAGGATACACTTCAACCCATATATTCCCTTACAAAAGGTCTTACCAACAATTCCCTGAGAAAGTCAATAAAACAGGTTCTTGATCTGTGGGATGACAATGATGATATTGTGGGCGGGATGCCGGAAAATGAGGCTTTAAAGACGATTCATTTCCCGGGGGATATGGAATCTCTAAAAAAAGCAAGAGAGGCTCTTGTGTTTGAAGAATTCTTTCTTTTTATCCTGCGCCTTAAGCTATTAAAGGAAGAGAACGGCAGGGCCCGTAATGATTATGATATAACAAAAAGAAAAGAGACGGCACAGATCATAGAAAAGCTCCCGTATGAGCTTACCGGTGCTCAGCTTAGAACCTTTAAAGAAGTGGAAGACGATCTTACGCGCAGTACCTCGATGAGCAGGCTTATACAGGGTGATGTAGGGAGCGGTAAGACCATAATAGCCTTTCTTGCATGTATCACGGTTGCACTTAACGGATATCAGTCTGTGATCATGGCACCGACGGAGATACTTGCAAGGCAGCATTTTGACTCATTTGAGAGCCTTGCGCAAAGATACGGACTGAATATTCCGGTATGTCTTCTTACAGGCTCAATGACACAGGCCCAGAAGAAAAAAACATATGAGAGGATAGAAAGCGGAGAAGTCAAGCTTGTTATCGGAACGCATGCCCTGTTTCAGGAGAAGGTTATTTACCGGGATCTGGCACTTGTTGTAACGGATGAGCAGCACAGGTTTGGGGTAAGGCAGAGGGAGAGCCTTGCGGAAAAGGGTGGAAAATGCATGCCGCATGTCCTTGTAATGAGTGCGACCCCCATACCGAGGACTCTGGCTATAATGCTGTACGGTGATCTGGACATCTCCGTTATAGATGAACTGCCTGCAAGAAGGCTTCCCATAAAGAACTGCGTTGTCGGAACAGGCTACAGGAAGAAGGCCTATGAATTTATAGAAGAAGAAGTACGAAAAGGACATCAGGCTTATGTTATCTGTCCAATGGTTGAAGAGAGCGAAGGGATGGATCTTAAGGATGTCGTCAACTACACCGACGAGATAAGGAGCGGGATGAGTGACGACATAAGGGTCGAATATCTGCACGGGAAGATGAAGGCCGCAAAGAAGGATGAGATAATGAGGGCATATCTTGAGCGTAAGATAGATGTCCTTGTATCAACGACGGTAATAGAAGTGGGCGTTAATGTTCCAAATGCAACAGTGATGATGATAGAAAATGCCGAAAGGTTCGGACTTGCACAGCTGCATCAGCTGCGCGGACGTATCGGAAGAGGAGAGGCCCAGTCCTATTGTATATTTATCGATTGCAGTGAATCGGAAAAAAGCAGAGAGAGACTTGATATACTGAATAAGTCAAATGATGGCTTTTACATTGCAAACGAGGATCTTAAGCTCCGCGGTCCGGGTGACCTCTTTGGCATAAGACAGAGCGGTGATATGGAGTTCAGGCTTGCGGACATTTATTCCGATTCACAGGTGCTTATCAGGGCAGCAAGGGAGGCTGATGAGCTGATCAAAGCCGATCCCGGGCTGGAATTGCCCCAAAACCGGAAAATAAAGAAGCGCCTCGCATATCTTGCGGACGCCTCGGGAATATACTCATTATAATTCAGGCCAGTACCTTCTGGATCGTCTTTATAATGTTATCCTGTTCGAAGGGTTTCTGGATAAAATCAAGTGCTCCGAGCTTAAGCGCTTCAAGAACCTTATCCTTCTGGCCTGCTGCACTGACCATAAGCACCTTCTGATCCGGATACTGATCCTTGATCTTTCTTAAAGCTTCAAGTCCGTCCATTTCCGGCATCGTAATATCAAGTGTTATAAGGTCCGGCTTCACCGTTTTGAGAAGTTCAAGGGCTTCGATCCCGTTTCCTGCATTGCCGGCAACATCTATTCCAACCTCTGTAAGGGCACCGGCAAGCATCTTGCGCATGGTCCTTGAATCATCTACTATAAGTACTGAACTCATCTGTTATCTCCTCCTACTCGATCGTATAATTATCTGAAAGAACCACCGACAGGGTAACCACCTTGTCAAAAATATGGAAAGGTACATTGACTATACCTTCGGCGTTGATCGCACCGGAGCCGGCCTTGTAATAAGGGGCCAGCATATCAATGTTAACACCTCTTCGGCTGATATCGGTTGCAAATATTCCGTTTATGCAGTTGATCAATTCGCACAGGGAATCAAGGGCATCATCAAGTTCATCTATATACTGTTCGCCCGCAAAACCTATACCACCCTTGATCATTGCGGTATCCGATCCCGAAAGACCGAGTAATATGGTAAAATCACCCTTGGAACACTGCGAGCAGAGATTCTCGGTTATAAACTTATCAGACATATACGGCTTATCTATATACAGATGATAATCCACCAGACGGGAGACCGTTCTGGCAGCAACGCCTATCACTTCCTTGATATATCCCGGTAGATCATATACGTATATAGGAATGATCCGGTCTATATCACAGCTCTTTAAGTTGTCCATATCCGTGAGTGTATAACTGTTATCCTGCTGGAAGCTGTTAAGCGAATCGACTATGTCGTTCATCGTGAGATAATTAAGGTCCACGGTCGCCTGAACAAATGACAGAAAACTGTTCCCCTGAAGAGCTAAGAGCCTTGTTACCTGATTGTCGGTGAGATAGCCCTTCTCGACCGCGATATCTCCGAACCTTTTATCTGTATTGCTCTGCAGCTGATTAACCTCTTCGACCTGTTCTTCAGTCATCAGCTTTTCTGACACCGCAATAACCCCGAGCCTTACACGCTTCTGTTCCTGAAGTTCAAATATCTTCTCAAGACATTCCGGTCCCATTTTTTGTTTATCAATAAGATAATTGGCAAAAATTCGGTCAAACATTCCGGTCTCTCCTTTATGATTATTTATATATATCAATATATCATTTATGTGATTTTTCTTCAATTGATTTATTATTCGGTTGTTGCATTTTTTTATGTACTTTCCAAGCCTGTCCGGCATACAAAGTGTGGTGTCAGAAAATTTGTTCGTACAACATCTTGAAAAATAACGAAGTTATGTTATAATATTTTTGTTTGATTTTTCAGTAAGGGGTGTATTTATGACTAAGAAGGTATCATATGATGCTGACAGCATTACTGTGCTTGAGGGGCTTGAAGCTGTCAGGAAGCGTCCCGGTATGTATATCGGTTCGGTCACTACCAAGGGACTTAATCATCTTATCTACGAGATAGTAGACAATTCTGTGGATGAGCATCTGGCCGGCTTCTGCGACGAGATAAAGGTAACTCTGGAGAAGGATGGTTCGGCTACGGTTGAGGATAACGGGCGCGGCATCCCCGTCGGTATGCATGAGAAGGGAATGAGCGCCGAGAGGCTTGTCTTTACAACTCTCCACGCCGGAGGTAAGTTCGATGACTCTGTCTATAAGACGAGCGGAGGACTCCACGGCGTCGGATCATCTGTCGTAAATGCACTTTCAACATATCTTGATATAGAGGTAAGGCGTGAGGGCAAGGTATTTCACGACCGTTACAGCCGAGGGATCCCTACGATCGAACTTGAAAACGGACTTCTTCCTGTGATCGGTAAGTCCCGTAGTACCGGTACCAAGATCAATTTTCTGCCCGATGACACCATATTCGAAAAAACACGTTTCAAGGAGGAGGATGTTAAGAGCCGCCTTCATGAAACAGCCTACCTTAACCCCAAGCTTACGATCATATTTACAGATAAGAGAGGCGATGAAGTCGATACCGAGATCTTCCATGAAGAAGAAGGTATCATAGGCTTTGTGCGCGATATGAACAAGAATGAAGAAGCTATCTGCGAGCCTGTATTCTTCAGCGGTGAAGCTGACGGGATCATGGTTGAGGTTGCCTTTCAGTATGTAAATGATTTCCATGAGAATGTTCTGGGGTTCTGTAATAATATATACAACTCCGAAGGCGGTACACATCTTACCGGCTTCAAGACCATGTTCACCAATATAATGAACACTTATGCAAGGGAGCTTAATATCCTAAAGGATAAGGATGCGAACTTTACAGGTGCAGACATAAGGAACGGCATGACTGCGGTAGTATCCATAAAGCATCCAAGTCCCCGCTTCGAAGGACAGACTAAGACCAAGCTTGACAATCAGGATGCCACCAAGGCTGTATCCAAGGTAACCGGTGATGAACTGGTAAGGTATTTTGACAGAAATCTTGATGACCTAAAGGCAGTGCTTTCATGTGCCGAGAAGGCTGCCAAGATAAGGAAGTCCGAAGAGAAGGCCAAGACCAACATGCTTACCAGGCAGAAGTATTCATTTGATTCGAACGGTAAGCTTGCCAACTGTGAGAGCCGTGATGCATCCAAGTGTGAGATATTCATAGTAGAGGGTGATTCCGCCGGAGGAAGCGCCAAGACCGCAAGGAACAGGATGTATCAGGCCATACTTCCGATAAGGGGTAAGATACTTAATGTTGAGAAGGCCACGATAGACAAGGTCCTTGCCAATGCCGAGATAAAGACCATGATATATGCTTTCGGATGCGGCTTTTCCGAAGGCTATGGCAATGACTTTGATATAAGCAAGTTAAGATATGACAAGATAATAATAATGGCGGATGCCGATGTTGACGGTGCCCACATTTCCACACTCCTGTTAACCCTGTTCTACAGGTTCATGCCGGAGCTTATCTATGAGGGACATGTATATATAGCAATGCCGCCCCTCTACAAGGCAATGCCCAAGAAGGGGAAGGAGGAGTACCTCTATGATGACAAGGCATTATCGGAGTATCGGAAGTCTCATTCCGACTTTACCCTCCAGAGATACAAGGGACTGGGAGAGATGGATGCCGAGCAGTTATGGGAGACAACACTTGATCCCGAGCGCCGCAAGCTTAAGCTGGTTGAGATAGAGGATGCCCGCTTTGCATCAGCCACCACCGAGATGCTCATGGGCAATGAGGTACCGCCCAGGAAGGCTTTCATCTATAAACATGCACATGACGCAGAACTTGACATATAAATATTCAGACAGCACATATATTTGTAAAACATGGAACGTCATGCTTGCATGAAGACACGGGGACGGTTCTTCTGTCTTCATATAAACAAAAGCGATAGTTTTCAACATCTAAGGTCTATATATTAGTAATTCAAGAGGTTTGAAATGACAGTAACGGAAGACGAGCAGATAATTAAAACCGAATATTCGGAGGTAATGCGTAAGTCATATATCGATTATGCGATGAGTGTGATCATATCAAGGGCTCTGCCTGATGTAAGGGATGGGCTTAAGCCCGTACAGAGGCGCACCCTTTATGATATGTATGAACTCGGTATAAGATATGACAGACCCTACAGGAAGTCGGCGCGTATCGTTGGTGATACTATGGGTAAGTATCATCCACATGGTGATTCATCCATATACGATGCCCTGGTTGTAATGTCCCAGGATTTCAAGAAGGGGATGCCGCTTGTTGACGGACACGGTAACTTCGGTTCAATAGAGGGAGACGGTGCAGCTGCAATGCGTTACACCGAAGCCCGTCTTGAGAAGGTGACCCAGGAAACCATCCTTGACGACCTTGACAAGGATGTTGTGGATTTCATGCCCAATTTCGACGAGACCGAGAAGGAACCCACCGTACTTCCCGCCAAGATACCTAACCTTTTAGTAAACGGAACAGAGGGTATTGCAGTAGGAATGGCCACCAATATGCCTCCCCATAACTTATCCGAGGTAATAGAGGGCGTTAAGGCTTATATCAGGAAGCCGACGATAACAACTGCCGAGCTTATGGAATATATACCGGGTCCCGACTTTCCTACGGGGGGTATCGTGGTCAACAAGGATGAACTCCTTGATATCTACGAGACCGGGATGGGTAAGATAAAGATCCGTGGCAAGATGGAGCTTGAGAAGGGTAAGGGAGGCAAGAACAAGCTTGTCATAACAGAGATTCCCTACACCATGATAGGTGCCAACATAAGCAAGTTCCTGACCGATATCGTTGCCCTTATAGATGCCAAGAAGGCGACGGATATTACGGATATCTCCAACCAGTCAAGCAAGGAAGGGATCCGTATAGTTCTTGAGCTTAAGAAGGATGCCGATGTTGAGAACCTTAAAAACATGCTCCTTAAGAAGACCAAGCTTGAGGATACCTTCGGTGTCAATATGCTTGCGGTTGCGGACGGACGTCCGGAGACCCTGGGGCTTAAGGATATAATCAGGCATCATGTTGACTTTCAGAGGGAGATCCGCACCAGAAAGTACAGAAATCTCCTTGGCAAGGAGATGGATAAAAAGGAGATACAGGAAGGTCTTATCAAGGCTACCGATGTTATCGACCTTATCATAGAGATACTTAGGGGATCAAGGGATGTGAACATGGCCAAGGCCTGCCTTACGGAAGGAAAGACCGAAGGTATCAACTTTAAGTCAAGGATCAGTAAGAAGATGGCAGAGCAGCTCCGTTTCACCATGCGTCAGGCAGAAGCAATCCTTGCCATGAGGCTCAGCAAGCTAATAGGACTTGAGATCGAAGCCCTTTTGAAAGAACACGCGGAGACACTTAAGAATATAGAGACCTATAAGGATATACTTGTCAATCCCAAGACCATGGACAAGCTCATTATCAAGGAGCTTGACTCCTACAGGAAGGAATACGGAAGGGACAGGCGGACCCTTATAGAGAATGCAGAAGCGGTCGTGTTCGAAGAGAAGAAGATTGAGGAGATGGAAGTCATCTTCCTTATGGACAGGTTCGGATATGCAAGGACCGTGGATATAGCTACTTATGAAAGAAATAAGGATTCTCTTGATGCCGAGAACAGGTATATCTTCCCCGTTATGAACACGGGCCGCGTATGCCTCTTTACAAATACGGGAATGATGCACACTATAAAGGTCTTAGACCTTCCTTTCGGCAAGCTTAAGGACAAGGGAGTACCTATTGACAATGTAAGTAATTACAGTTCGTCTGATGAAGTCCTTATCTATGCATGCAACTTAAGTGAACTTATCATGCAGAAACTCTGTTTTGCAACGAAGAAATCGATGCTTAAGCATGTTTACGGAACCGAATTTGACGTTACCAAGCGTTCGGTTGCAGCAACCGGACTTAATGATGGCGATGAACTTATCGCAGTATTCCCGATAATCGATGAGAAGAATCTTGTGCTTAGGACAAGGGACGGCTTCTTCCTTAAGTTTAATCTTGAGGAGATACCTCTTAAGAAGAAGGGGGCAGCCGGAGTTCGCGGTATGAAGCTCACAGGAACAGACGAAGTTACTGATGTCTATCCGTTGAATTATGGCTCAGAAAGGACCATAGAAGTAAACGGTAAGCAGGTTGAGCTTAACAAGCTTAAGCTTGCAAGACGTGACACCAAGGGAACCAAGCTGAGGCTGTGATCAGGATATACCAGGCAGGAGAGGATAAATGATAAGAGTTATAGCGGGAAGTGCCAGAAGGCTTATGCTTAAGACACCGCAGGGATATGATACGAGACCTACATCCGACAAGGTTAAAGAGACTCTCTTTAATATCCTTGCACCATATATTTATTCAGATACATGTTTCCTGGATCTGTATGCAGGCTCAGGATCGATAGGTATAGAGGCATTAAGCCGCGGGGCCGGAAGGGCAGTCTTTGTCGAGAAGGGCAGGGAAGCCGTTGCATGCATAAAGGAGAACCTTAAGACGACAAGGTTTGAAGATAAGGCAACGGTCATGAACACGGATGTCTTAAGTGCTCTTAACAGGCTTGAAGGCCGTGAGATGTTCGACATTGTATTCATGGATCCTCCGTATAATAATGAATATGAAAAGGATGTCCTTGATTATCTTGCAGGCTCCTCGCTGCTTAATGAGGATGCCCTTATAGTGGTCGAAGCAGACAATACAACTGATTTTGATTATCTTGATGAACTGGGATTTGAGGTAGTAAAATATAAAAAATACAAGAATAACTGCCACCTGTTCATAAGAAGGAAAGGAGACGGCCAATGAAGACCGCCATATACCCGGGAAGCTTTGATCCGGTAACATACGGACACATCGATATCATTAAAAGAGCGGCTGATATTTTCGATCACCTCATTGTCAGCGTGCTCAACAACAAAGTCAAAACTCCGTTGTTTTCTGTTGAAGAACGTGTTAATATATTATGTAAGGTAGTCGGGGATATTCCCAATGTGACAGTTGAATCTTATGAAGGTCTTCTTGTCGACTATTGCAAGAGGACAGGTGCGGGTGTGATAATCAGGGGTTTACGCGCCATCACCGATTTCGAATATGAGCTCCAGCTGGCACAGACCAACCGTAAACTGGGAGAAAATGTCGATACCATCTTTCTGACAACAAGCCTTGAATATGCCTACCTGTCTTCATCGACAGTTAAGGAAGTAGCAAGCTTTGATGGGGATATAAGCAAGTTCGTTCCACCGTATGTGGCTGAGCGTGTTTATGAAAAGCTTAAATGATCAAGGTGATGGGAAGTATCGGTATCAGGGTTCTTAAGTTTAATGCATGAGGTGAGAGTATATGAGCAGTAAGATTGAACAGATCATTGACGAGATCGAGGATTACATTGACGGCTGTAAGTTCCAGACCTTTTCAAGTACCAATATACTTGTGGACAAGGAACATATCGAGGAACTCTTAAGAGAGCTCAGGATGAAGACACCTGATGAGATCAAACGTTACCAGAAGATCATCAGCAACAAGGAAGCTATCCTGAATGATGCCAAGGAGAAGGCTGATGCAATGCTCAAGGAGGCTCAGGTTCATACCGATCAGATGGTGAATGAGCATGAGATCATGCAGCAGGCCTATGCGCAGGCCAATGAAGTTGTTCAGCAGGCTGTTAATCAGGCGCAGCAGATACTTGATACGGCAACAACCGATGCCAACGGTATCAGGCAGTCGGCAATGAAATATACAGACGATATGCTGGCTGAGCTCCAGGGTATCGTAAAAACTGCAATAGCAGATACACAGAGCAAATATTCGGGCCTTTTGGAGAGGCTTAAGAGCAGTGAAGCCATAATAGATAAGAACCGTCAGGATCTGTATCCGCAGGTTTCGCTTGAGAAGGAGATCGCATCGATCGAAGGTATTGATGCGGGTAAGTCCATATCGTCACCGCTTGGTGTGATAAATAAGTAAATAAGGGGCCGTATAACGGCCCCTTTTTTTATACAAAAGAGAATAAAACGGAAGTGAAGTGTGAAGTAATGAGAGTACTTGATAACATTGAACCTATAAAGGTATTTAAATTCTTCGAAGACATCTGCTCGATCCCGCATGGTTCCGGTAATATGGAGGACATTTCAAGGTATGTTGAGAACTTTGCAAAAGAAAGAGGTCTTACATGCATAAGGGATGAAAATAACAATGTCTTTATAAAAAAGCGCGGATCTGAAGGATGCGAGAAGGCAGAACCGCTGCTTTTGCAGGGACATCTCGATATGGTGTGCGAGAAGAATTTTGATTATGATCCCAAATTTGATTTTAATAAAGACCCGCTTCGTCTTGCGATAATGGATGATATGGTATATGCCAAGGGAACCACGCTCGGAGGAGATGACGGTATAGCGGTAGCATATATGCTGGCCATTCTGGATGACAATACACTTAAGCATCCTCCCATTGAATGTCTCTTTACAACTGATGAAGAGGTGGGAATGAAAGGTATGGCCGCATTTGATTCATCGGTTATAAGCGCGCGCAGAATGATCAATCTTGATAATGAAACAGAGGGAGAGATCCTGGTATCATCTGCAGGCGGGCGCAAGGCTCACTGCCATGTTCCCATAAGATATACGAAGAAGTCCGGACTTGCATACGATATCGTGATATGCGGGCTTCTGGGAGGTCATTCCGGATCCGAGATAGATAAGTACAGGGGCAACGCCAATCTGCTGATGGGACGGCTTCTGTTTTATCTTTCAAAAAAATTGAATTATTCGATATATTACCTTAAAGGCGGATTACAGGATAATGCAATTCCCAGGGAAGCCAAGGCATCGATAATAATAGATAAAAATGACGCAGCGATACTTGAGGATTTTATCACAGAATTCGAACTGACCATTATAAATGAGTACAGAAAGATCGAAGACAATATTACGATCTACTGTGAATCCAAAGGTGATGCGACTGAATCGGTCTTATCCGAGAAGACCCAGGAGAGGGTTATCTTTCTTCTGATGACTGTTCCTGATGGAATAGCAAAGATGTGTCCCGAGGCGGAGAGTATTGTCCAGACATCATCAAATGCCGGGATTATGCGTTTAAGAGACGAATACTTCTCACTTATCGTCAGCATAAGGAGTTCGATAAAGTCCGAAAAGACAGCACTTGCCGACAAGATAAGATATCTTACCGAGACTATAGGCGGTGAGTATATTGAAGAAGCCGATTATCCCGCCTGGGAGTACAGGGAGAAATCTCCGCTCAGGAAAATTACTGCGAATACGTATGAAGAACTCTTCAACGAAAAGCCCAGGGTGACATCGATACACGCAGGCCTTGAATGCGGTATAATTTACGACAAGATAACCGGAATGGATATCATATCGATAGGTCCGGATATTCAGGACATACATACACCCAAGGAGAAGCTGAGCATAGATTCGGTAAGAAGGACATGGCAGTTACTTGTAAAGGTTATGGAGAAATGTGTAAATGAGTGAGGTATTAAGGCTTGACCGTTTTATAAGTGAATGCGGAGAAGGCAGTCGTAAACAGGCAGTTTCGATCATCAAGGCAGGCAGGGTGAAGGTGAACGGAGCCACGGTTTTGGAACCCGGCCTTAAGATAAATACGGATATTCCGGTCACTCTTGATGACAGGCAGCTTAAGTATTCGAGATATTCGTATTTTATGCTCAATAAGCCGCAGGGCTGTGTGAGCGCTGTGAAGGATCATGTATCGGATACGGTCATGTCATATCTTACCGGCGTTAATGCAAAGGGGCTGTTTCCTGTCGGTAGGCTTGACAAGGATACAGAAGGCCTTCTTCTTATCACAAATGACGGTGATCTGTGCCATGCGCTGACATCTCCGAGACGGCATGTTAATAAGACCTATTATGTTCTTACAGACCGCAGGCTTCCAAGAGGTGCAAGGGCTAAGATGGAAGCAGGTCTTGATATAGGTGATGAGACTCCGTGCCTTCCGGCTTTTGTTAAGAGCAAGGGGTCTGTTGAGGATGAATATGCTTATGAGATCACAATAACTGAAGGCCGGTTTCATCAGGTCAAGCGTATGTTCCTGGCTTTTAACTGTAAGGTTACCTACCTTAAGAGGGTATCGGAAGGCGAAGTGAAGCTTGACAAAAAGCTCAAGCCCGGTGAATTCAGGCCGCTTACGGAAGATGAACTTAAAACACTGAAGGAAGAATAAGGGTTGAAGAAAAAGATCAAAGGTGAATGGGGTTATATAGACTACCAGCGTAAAAGAGTCATACTCATTACGCTGGTTCTGTATGTATGTGCCATAGGTATGTATCTTCTGGGCTATTTAACCCTTCATACGAATAAGAGCATATGGTCGGTTCTGGCTATCCTTGCGGTCCTTCCCGCCAGCAAGAGCATGGTCAATCTTATCATGTTCCTAAGATTCCGTTCACTTGACAAGGAGGATTATCTTAAGTATGCGGATGCAGTCAGGGATGCACCGGCCATATATGAGGCTCCCTTTACCACATATGAGAAGACCTTCTACATTGAATCGCTTGCATGCATAAATAATACAGTGTCGGTATGCTATCTTGGAAAGCCTTCAAAAAAGAATGATCATAACAGCGATATGAAGATGCTTAATGATCATCTTATGAATGTACTTAAGAATGATGGATTTAAGGATTGCACCGTCAAGATTTTTGATTCGCAAAAGGGATATTGCGAAAGACTGAACGGGATGAATGATAACATGGAGACCAAAGACAGATCAAGGGATCTGGCCGTCATAAACACATTAAGATCAGTTGTCCTGTAGTACCGGAGAGAAGAATTTGAAGGAATATATCATAGGCCCGGGTGATGAAGGGATAAGGCTTGATAAACAGCTTCTTAAGATACTAAATAATGCCGGTTCCGGATTTGTATACAGGATGTTGCGAAAGAAGAACATCACATTAAACGACAGGAAGGCGTCCGGCAATGAGCATCTGTCAAGCGGTGATGTTATAAAGATATTTCTGTCCGATGAGACATTTGAAAAGTTCTCGGGGAAGAATAAAACGGATGAGTTAAGAGCAGAAGATAAAGCACAAGTGTCCGGTTCGATAAATGAAATCATCATTCATGAAGATGAAGACTTGCTCATAGTTAACAAACCATCCGGACTCCTGACACAGAAGGCATTTGCCCAAGACATAAGCTTAAATGAGATGTGTCTTTCTTATCTTACAGATAAGGGAGAGATCTCGGATGAGACCCTCAAGATGTTCAAGCCGTCAGTCTGCAACAGGCTTGACAGGAATACATCCGGAATCGTTATATTTGCCAAGAACTACAGGGCGGCATCAACGATATCGAGAGCCCTTAAGGAGAGGACGATACATAAGTATTATCTATGCATTGTTAAGGGCAGGGTAAATAAGGAAGGCAGGGAGACGGCGTATCTTGTTAAGGATATAAGGTCGAACAGGGTAAGGGTATCTGACACTGATGAAAAAGGAGCTTCTGTTATAAACACCCTTTACAGGCCCTTAAGAACAGCGGATGGATACAGCCTGCTTGAAGTGGAACTTATAACGGGTAAGTCTCATCAGATAAGGGCCCAGATGGCCCACATCGGCCACCCCCTTATAGGGGATTACAAGTATGGAGACAAAAAGCTTAATGACGATCTGAAGGACCGGTTCAATATATCATCACAGGTGCTTCATGCTTATAAGCTTGTGATCCCCGATAAACAGGGAGAGGATACAGACAGATATGCAAGGACATACATTGCACCTCCTCCCGAATACATGAAAGAACTTATAGAGGAGTTATTTTCCTGCGATATGATCGACCTAAGGTGATAAAATGCCTACATGGAACAGCAGGGGTCTTCGCGGATCGACTCTTGAGGACCTAATAAACAGGACAAACGATAAATACAGGGACGCACATCTGGCACTTATACAGAAGATACCTACGCCCATCACGCCGATAAACATTGATAAGGCCAATAAACAGATAACGCTTGCGTATTTTGACCAGAAATCAACTGTGGATTATATAGGCGCGGTACAGGGAATACCTGTATGCTTTGATGCCAAGGAATGTGCAAAGGATACCTTCGCACTCGCCAACATACATGAACACCAGGTTGATTTTATGGTGGAATTCGAAAGACAGGGCGGGATAGCCTTTTTTCTCATCTATTTTTCAGGAAAGGACATTTTTTATTACTTAAAGCTCAGTGATCTGCTGGTCTTCTGGAAGAGAATGAGGGAAGGCGGAAGAAAGTCATTCCGATACGAAGAGCTTAATGATGAATATATCATCCCCCACAAACATGGTGTCATGGTACCGTATCTTGATCTGATAAACAGGGATCTTGGTGAGAGAGAATAAGGGGTTGACAAAGATACGCGATTAAAATATAATTATCGCCATGGTAATTGGTTAGCAAGGCAGCACGTTAACGCATTGAAGTACTGCGGAAAGGTTCATATGCAAAAGAAATTAATACATACACCTGAGGGTGTCCGGGATATTTACGGGGAAGAATTCAGCAGGAAGTTATATATTGAAGGGAGATTAAATAAGCTTATTAACAGTTACGGATATGAAGATATCCAGACTCCTGTTTTTGAGTTTTTTGATATTTTTTCCGGTAATATCGGGACGATACCATCAAAGGAGCTTTACAAGTTCTTCGATAAGGAAGGAAACACACTGGCATTAAGGCCTGACTTTACACCGTCGATAGCAAGAGCGACAGCCAAATACTTTGCGGATGCAGGTATGCCGCTGCGTTTCTGCTATCTTGGTTCAACATTTAACAATACATCAGACTACCAGGGACGACTTAAGGAATCGACAGAGATAGGGGCTGAGCTTATTGGTGACGGAAGTGTTGATGCCGATGTAGAGATGCTAATGATGGTCATAGATTCCATGCTTGAAAGCGGACTTGAGGAGTTTCAGATAAGCGTTGGAAATCTGGAATTTTTCAAGGGTCTGTGCGCTGAATACGGTATTGATGAGGACACTGAACTGCTTCTTCGGCAGATGATAAATGATAAGAATTATTTTGGTACTCAGGATGTCCTCGATACACTTAAGCTTAAGGAAGAGATCAAGAATATGATCTCGCGTATGCCGGATCTTTTTGGCGACAGGAAGATACTTGAAGAAGCAAGAGGATATGTTTCAAATGAACGCTCGCTTAATGCTATAGAAAGACTTGAAGAAATATATGAAGTTTTAAACCTTAACGGACTTGAGAAATATATTTCCTTCGATCTTGGCATGCTCTCAAAATACAATTATTATACCGGGATAATCTTTAGGGCATATACATACGGAAGCGGAGATGCGATCGTCAAGGGAGGAAGATATGATAACCTTCTGAGTGAATTCGGAAAGGATTCGGCAGCCATAGGTTTCTGTATCCAGGTGGATCAGCTAATGTCTGTACTTGAGCGCCAGAAGATA
>JAILCT010000016.1 GCA_024690425.1 Lachnospiraceae bacterium
GTAGGGGCATCTGACCGCGCAGAACGGCACATGAATATAGATGCCGGCCTTCATACGCGCTTGATCGCCTCGACCAGCTTGCCGAAGAACATATCAAACAGAAAACCGAGGATATATGCCGCGACCAGCGGGCCGACACCGAAGATCAGCACCTGCATCAGATTCGTGTGGACGAAATAGACAACGATGACCATGATGAACGCAATGAGCCGCAGGACGGAATTGACGATCAGCGAGGCCTTGCCGTTGACGCAGCGGACGCCGCATTCCTGACAGGGCTTGCCGGAGCTGCTCAGGCCGCCGCAGAGTGCCTTCTGCACCGGCGTAAACGACGGCTTGCCGCAATGGGGACAGATATGTTTCATGAGGGATACCTCCGGGATTATTCGTCGAATTTGAGGACGGCCATGAACGCATCGGACGGCACCTCGACGGTTCCGAGCTGACGCATCCGCTTCTTGCCCTCCTTCTGCTTTTCGAGCAGCTTTTTCTTACGGGTGATATCACCGCCGTAGCACTTGGCGAGGACATCCTTGCGCATTGCCTTTACTGTCTCACGTGCGATTATCTTACTTCCTATGGCTGCCTGGATAGGTATCTCAAACAGATGCCTCGGGATCTCTTCTTTCAGGCGCTCGCACATCCTTCTTCCTCGATCATAGGCACTGTCCGCATGGACGATAAAGGAAAGTGCATCAACCTCTTCCTTATTGATTAGGATATCAAGCTTGACAAGCTCCGACTTTTCGTATCCCTTCATGTCATAGTCAAAGGATGCATAACCCCTTGACCTTGACTTTAAGGCATCAAAGAAATCATATATTATCTCATTCAAAGGAAGCTCGTATTTAAGCAGGGCCCTGGTCTCTTCCATATACTCCATGCTTATGTAGCGGCCCCTTCTCTCCTGGCACAGCTCCATTATCGGGCCCACAAAGTCCTTGGTCACCATGATCTCTGCATTTACAATGGGCTCTTCCATGTAATCGATCTCAGAAGGGTCTGGAAGGTTGGTGGGATTGGTAAGGTCGATCACCTCACCGTCCGTCTTATGGACCTTATAGATAACACTGGGGGCCGTAGTCACCAGATCAAGATTGTATTCTCTCTCAAGCCTCTCCTGCACCACTTCAAGGTGAAGGAGCCCCAGGAATCCGCACCTGAACCCGAATCCAAGTGCTACCGAAGTCTCCGGTTCGTAGTTAAGCGAGGCATCATTAAGCTGGAGCTTCTCAAGGGCATCCCGAAGGTCGGGATACTTGGCTCCGTCTGCAGGATACATTCCGCAGTAGACCATGGACAATACCTTCTTGTAACCGGGAAGAGCTTCCTCACAGGGATTATCGGCATTGGTTATGGTATCGCCGACCGCCGTATCCCTTACGTTTTTGATCGATGCCGTAATGTATCCTACCATTCCCGCACTCAGCTCATCGCAGGGAATGAACTGGCCGGCTCCGAAATAGCCTACTTCCACCACCTCGGCACTAGCTCCGGTTGCCATCATCTTAATGGGAGTCCCCTTGCTCACCTTTCCGTCCACAAGCCGGACGAAGGCGATCGCTCCCTTATAGGAATCATATAAAGAATCAAATATCAATGCCTTAAGGGGTTTATTCACATCTCCCTTGGGTGCCGGGATCTTGCTCACTATCTGCTCGAGCACCTCGTCGATCCCGATACCGTTCTTGGCCGATATCCTCGGGGCATCCTGGGCTTCAATGCCTATGACATCCTCTATCTCATTCACAACACGTTCCGGCTCGGCACTGGGGAGGTCGATCTTGTTAATAACCGGAAATACATCAAGGTCATGATCAAGTGCCAGATATACATTGGCAAGCGTCTGAGCCTCTATGCCCTGAGCCGCATCCACAACAAGGATCGCTCCGTCACAGGCTGCAAGGCTTCTGGATACCTCATAGTTAAAGTCAACATGACCCGGTGTGTCTATAAGGTTGAGAATATACTCTTCTCCGTTCTTGGCCTTATATACAGTGCGGACCGCCTGTGACTTTATCGTTATCCCGCGCTCCCTCTCAAGGTCCATGTTATCAAGGACCTGAGCCTGCATCTCACGGCTCGTTAAAAGCCCGGTGCTCTCTATGATCCTGTCGGCGAGGGTTGACTTGCCGTGATCTATATGTGCTATTATGCAAAAATTCCTGATCTTGCTCTGATCCATAGGCTAAACAGTTCCTCCAAAAATCCTCAGCTGTGATGCTTCCTTCTGTATCTTCTTATAAAAAAGAATAAAATATTTATTATCGCCAGGATGACCAGTGCCCCTATACAGTCTATCATCACATCCGAAAGCGACCGGCTTCTCCCGTCCTTAAATCCCTGATTGATCTCATCGGCTACAGCGAGGATCCCTGCAAGTGCAAGGGTTATCAGCGAAGAGATCCTGTTCCTTATCCCCCTGCAGTAGAAAAACACAAAGGTAAAAAAAGAAAAGAGACCGAATTCAGCAAAATGGGCTCCCGTTCTTACATAGTTCTCATAATCCGCTACCGAATTGTGGATCTTCTCGGCAGTCCACTCCAGTCCCATTACCTTGTTCACTATATACAGGAACTTCTCGGTAACAAACCTTGACAGTTCCCCTGATTTATCAGCATCTTCGCTTCCGAATCCGAATATCAGCAGGACACACAGTACCACCGGAAGGAGCTGCACAGCAAAAAGGGTTATCCTGCTGAGCTTCTGTTCGTTCTTA
Organism: Lachnospiraceae bacterium; assembly: GCA_024690425.1. Next base: position 2,720 of record JAILCT010000016.1, read on the forward strand.
CTCAGCGGAAGATTCGATTCATGCTTAAAGGCTATATAAGAGTGATATATCAGCCAGAACACAATATAACCGGCTATGGCTCCTATCGTATTGAGAAGTATATCATCAATCTCAAAATATCCCCTTGCCGTCGCAAGCTGCATGGTCTCTATAAAGAGGCTCGAAAGAAAGGCCATGAGGACTAAGTTCCACCATCTCTTGAAAAACCTTCCCGTAAGCGGTACAAGAATACCGAACGGTATAAAGAGCAGTATGTTCTCAAGTGCATGCGCCGATATCGATCCTCCGGGGCTCCATGTACCGAATATCTCAAGGTTAACCTTGTTGGTCCTGCTGCCTGCATCCCTCCCCGAAAGGGTAAGGGATATAAGGTAGGACAGATACAGGAACAATACACCGAACACGCAGACCGAAAGCATCATCTGCCACAGCCTGTCGCATCTCCTGCCGCGTATCTTTCTTACTATATTCTTGATCACAATATATACGATATATATAAGAACTGCTCTAAAAGCAAACGTCAGCGCCTGATCGTCGAAGCTTCTTAGGGCAGTCCAAATATCGTTAAGAGTTCTTATTAGCATCTGTAAATGATATCATCCCTCGAAGGACCGTTGCTTACCATTGTGATGGGGAAGCCGATCTCCTTCTCGATAAACTCGATATAGTTGCGGCAGTTCTCAGGAAGATCCTCATACTTCTTGATCCCCCTTATGTCGCACTTCCAGCCGGGAAGAACCTTGAGCACGGGCTTAGCCTTCTCAAGAAGTGTTGTAACGGGGAATTCGGTGGTGACCTTGCCGTCTATCTCATAGCCCGTACATACCGGTATCTCATCAAGATAACCCAGTACATCAAGCACAGTAAACGCAACATCTGTTGTTCCCTGGATACGGCATCCGTATTTACTTGCCACGCAGTCGAACCATCCCATACGTCTCGGGCGGCCTGTGGTTGCTCCGTACTCACCTCCGTCTCCGCCACGCCTTCTTAATTCATCAGCCTCATCCCCGAATATCTCGGACACAAATGCACCTGCTCCTACAGCCGATGAATAAGCCTTGCATACGGTGATTATCTGCTTGATCTCATAAGGAGGAATACCCGCACCTATCGCACCGTAAGCAGCAAGCGTCGATGACGAAGTTACCATGGGGTATATACCGTGATCGGGATCCTTAAGGGAACCAAGCTGCCCCTCAAGAAGTATGTTCTTGCCATCCTGTATGGCATTCCACAAAAAGAGTGAAGTATCGCATACATAAGGCTTGACCATCTCCTTATATTCCATAAGCGTGTTAAAGAGTTCATCCTCATCGATCTCCGGCTGGTTGTAAAGATTTTTGAGCATGACATTCTTGATGGTGCATACCCTGTTTATCTTCTCCTTAAGTTCAGCCTCGTCTCCGAAGATCTCACTTATCTGGAAGCCGATCTTGGCATACTTGTCTGAATAAAAGGGAGCGATACCGGACTTGGTCGATCCGAACGACTTACCCGCAAGCCTTGCCTCCTCATAGGTATCAAGATCGACATGATATGGCATCACCATCTGCGCCCTGTCCGATATAAGAAGCTTGGGAGCCGGAACCCCCTTACTGATGATATCGTTGATCTCCTTAAAAAGTACAGGTATGTTGAGAGCAACACCGTTACCTATGATGCTTGTTACATTCTCGTTGAAAACACCTGAAGGAAGTGTATGAAGTGCAAACTTTCCGTACTTGTTTACTATCGTGTGGCCCGCATTGGCCCCACCCTGAAAACGTACGACAACGTCAGCCTCCTGGGCAAGCATATCAGTCATCTTACCCTTACCTTCATCGCCCCAATTGGCACCTACGATTGCTTTAACCATTTGTTTTCCTCCTCTTAGGCCTGTCAGACCTTAATCTCAGCCTGAATTCCCAGTAATTCTTTATTTTCTTCAAGCATGGGCTTGATGACATCCCTTAAATATACCTCGACCTGCCTTGGTGCACGGCCGACATACCTCTTGGGATCCATTGTCTCCTTAAGTTCATCAAGAGACATATTGAATGCAGGATCAGCTGCTATGAGTTCGAGCAGGTTGTTCTCCTGTCCGTTCATCTTGACATTCTTAGCCGCTTCCATCGACAGCTCTCTTATCCTCTCGTGAAGCTCCTGCCTGTCTCCTCCTGCCTTAACGGCATCCATCATTATGTTCTCGGTAGCCATGAAGGGCAGCTCGCTCCTTAAACGCCTGTCTATTACCTTCTCATATACCACCAGGCCGTCGACAACATTAAGGCACAGGTCGAGCACTCCGTCTATTGCAAGGAATCCTTCAGGTATGGACAGCCTCTTGTTGGCCGAATCATCCAGGGTCCTCTCAAACCACTGGGTTGCCGATGTGATCGCCGGATTAAGGGCATCTATCATCACATAGCGGCTCAGGGATGCTATGCGCTCACTCCTCATGGGATTGCGCTTGTATGCCATGGCCGATGAACCTATCTGATTCTTCTCGAAAGGCTCCTCAACCTCCTTAAGATGCTGCAGCAACCTTATATCGTTTGAGAACTTGTGAGCGCTTGCCGCGATACCCGCAAGCACGTTGGCTACCCTTGTATCAACCTTACGTGAATAGGTCTGGCCCGATACCGGATGGCATTCCTTAAAGCCCATCTTCTCGGCTATCATCGGATCTATCTTATCTATCTTCTCGTCATCTCCGTCAAAGAGTTCAAGGAAGCTTGCCTGGGTTCCCGTCGTTCCCTTGGAACCGAGAAGCTTCATTGTAGACAGGACAAAATCAAGCTCCTCAAGATCGAGCATGAACTCGTTCATCCATAGTGTCGCCCTCTTACCTACGGTCGTGGGCTGTGCCGGCTGGAAATGGGTAAAGGCAAGTGTCGGAAGCGCCTTATACTTATCGGCAAAATCCGCCAGCTTACTGACCACGTTTATAAGCTTCTTTCTTACAAGCTTAAGAGCCTCTGTCATGACTATTATGTCCGTGTTATCACCCACATAGCAGGACGTTGCACCCAGGTGTATGATACCCTTGGCCTTCGGACACTGGACACCGTAGGCATATACATGGCTCATAACATCATGTCGTACAACCCTCTCCCTCTCCCTTGCGACATCGTAATTGATGTCATCGGCATGGGCCTTGAGCTCATCTATCTGCTCCTGGGTAATGTTAAGACCCAGTTCCTTCTCGGTCTCGGCAAGAGCTATCCACAAGCGCCTCCATGTCCTGAACTTCATATCAGGTGAGAAGATGTACTGCATCTCTTCACTTGCATATCTCTCCGACAGGGGACTCACATATCTGTTAGTCATGGCTCATTCCTTCCTCTTGATAAGTTAAAATATTTGATATATAATTTTTTACTACATATACTAATGAGGTTTCGGCATGCAGGAAAAACGCAAGGAAAACAGAATCCCGATAGATGTCAAGCTCTCGGTGTCCGATCTTTATACCGAGAATACCCTCTCGATCGACGCCATATCGGCACCCATTGAAGTGACCGATATATCCGCCAAGGGACTGGGCTTCGTGTCAGCTGCCGTACTTCCCATTGGTTATCATTTTATTGCCAACATTGAACTCGACCGGGATCTTCCACAGATAATCACAGACGTGCGCATCATACGCGGACAGTCGATAGACAACGAGCAATATCAATACGGTTGCGAATTCGTATCGATCTCTCCCCGCGTCTCCAAGATGCTTGACGATTTCGAGAAACGTATCAAATCCGAATAAGTATCAACCAAGCAAAGATAGTACCATGTTTTTATCTATAAATCAAGAATTCTCTTCATACTCTTCCACTATCGCGAGTATCTCTCCCGAGAACCTCGGATACTCTCTCACAAGATCCTCGATTTCCTTCTTCGAAGTCTCTAAGCTGTACTGATTGAAGTCCATACCCTTCTTAAGTTTCTTGCGCCTGAGTATAAGGCTCCGCCTTACTTCCGTGAGCACATCCTCCTGCGTGAGTATGGAGGGCTGATATATGAACATGGCCGGATCGTTGAGCCTGTAATTCCCCAGAAGCGCCATAAGTTCCTTCCTTGCCGTCTCAAGCTTTAAGGCTACCTCCTCGGAATGGTTCCTCGCAGCCCTCTCTTCAAGGTATTTCTCCCACATATAGTTCAGCTCATATGAATTGTTCACATTGTATTTGGAATAATAATAGTCGATGAGATTCGTTGTGTTAACGTACTTGATCTTGACCGAATTCTGCAGGGTTATCGCCCTGTTTATCTTCTTCTCGGTCTTAACCTGGTCGTCCTGGGCATTCTTATAGGTAACGGATACGGCAGTCAGCGAGATGCCGAAGAAGGCAAGAACTATATAATAACCGATCCTAACATCAAATGACAGGGTCACCTGGAGTGCAAAGAGAAGCAGCACTGCCAGCAGCGAAACAAATGAACATATAAAGAGAAGCGCCTTGGCATTTCTGGCCTTGGCCCTGTCTTCCTTCCTCTGGTATGCAAGGGCGCCTTTCTCACCTTCAAGGAGATTTAAATCCCTCTTGATGGTCATCTGGCGTTCCTCTTCCTTCCTTATCTTACTGATCGCGGGAGGTATCTCGTCCTTAAGCCTCTCCATCTCACGATACTGGGATTCCGTTATCTTGGTGAGTGGCCTGACATACTTCTCTTCATCCTTCTCGATGTTGTCTATCTTCTTGGCCGCCCTCTCAAGTTCCGTAAACTGTGAGAGAGACAAGGCGCTGAGTTCGTCTATGTCGGCAAGCTGCTCGGTGATCCTCTTGTACTCCTGCTTCTGCCCCTCCATATCCTCGGAGGCAGCCTTCATCTGCTCACACTTGTCACGGACATAAAGAGCACGCTCCCTGTAATCGAGCACGTTGATATCCGTCCGACGCATGGGTGCACGCTTAATGACCTCCGTTATCTGCTCGACATCCTCCTCTTCTTCAGGCTGCATGCCGATGCCGAAATCCAGCTCGTCATCTTCGTCTTCATCTATAAAGCCCAGCTTGTCAAGTACCCAGTCAATTATCTGCATCTTCACCTCTGAGAGCTCACCTTAAGATCATATTGAGCCTGTACTCACGCTTCCACAGATCCAGTGTCTCGTCTATCGCATCATAATACTGTGATATTTTGCCGCTGCTCTTCAGCTCCTTTATGGCTTCAAGCTGCATGGCATACTTATTGTCATTTCTTCCGTAGCTTCCCCTCTGCCTCAATATCGCATTTACCGAGTTGAGCACATGTTCGGAGTAGCCGCATCTTATGAGCATCCTGTCGTACTTCTCCCTGCTCATATAGAGGTTGGAGCATACTATATGGAGGATAAGGGATTCATCATTCATGTTAAGCCTGTAGGCTTCCATATAATACTCCGCCGCCTTCTCATACAGAAGGAGCTTGGCATAGGTGGTCCCCATGTTATGGAGCACCGCAGCATAGAGTATCGGCTCCGCATCCTTATCTATCTTCTCAAGAGTACCTATATACTCATCCAGGGCCCTTGCGAACTTGCGTGCCTTAAGGAGGTTATCTCCGCGGCTCTTATGCTTTCTTGCCGGAGACAGGCCGGCACTCTCAACAAGTATCTGCCTTATGCTCTTCATCTCTTCTTCGTCGCAGTAGCCTATCTCGTTAAGGATGGCCATAACGAACTCGCTGAGATTACCCTTGGTCCTTAGTATCTCCCTTAAGGTATTCGCCAGGTCCGTAAGCTTAAGCTGCTTGTCGACAAAATCACACAGGCGCTCATCCATGAAATCATGGTCAAGCGTATGTGCATTCTGCGCGATGAGATAGCACATCTCCTCAGCAGAATAAATATTCACACCGAAACCGGCCACATTATAAGGAACTTCTGCCTGCTGCCCGTGGCACAATATCAGGTTAGACATTCATACACCTCATACTATCTTAACTTCCGTTTCCCACTTCCTGTTCGAAGAAGGGAATATCTCTCCGAATCCCAGATCTTCCACAACAACTTTCACAGTATCCCCGGATGAGAAGCTCACCTTCATCCTTAACCTGCTGGTCTTCTCGGGACGGACCGGCATTCCGTCAAGGTTCACCTGTATCTTCCTTATCTCCTTACCGTCAAGCGGTGTAACGATAAGCTCGACCCTGCTGCCAGATATAAGAAGGAATTCAACCACCGTGCTTATATCGAACCAGTTCTCTCCGCCGTCGGCAAGGGCCACATACTCTTCCTTGTCCCTGCGGTTTATGTTCATTCCCAGGTTAAACTGGAGCTTATCCTTACCCAGAAAAATATATTTCTCATTAAGCTCTGTGGGTTTAAGCCTGTCCATGCCGTAATGGCATGCCCCCTTGGAGTACATGTTCTTGCCCTGGAAAACACGCCTTCCCATGCACAGGAAGCGGATGGTCTTCTTACACCACTCACCTTCAAACCCGCTGCCAAGAAGGTAGGCCGACCTTATGGGCCTTGACATAAGAAAGTCATGTATCACCTGCTGAAGGGCCTCATCCATCTCATTTATCATCACTTCCGTTCCTTCATCGGAAGCTTCCTTAGCCCCTTCGCCCGGATCCGCATCATCATCCTCATCGAGCGACCTTAGCATCTCAGGTTCGGGAACCCTTACATCATTAAATGTGAATTCATCTATAACACCTACCATGGGTGTTGTCCTGTGGTTCATCCTCATGTGGTAGCAGGTCATGGTCCTGCCGTCGTGGTCGAATACCGCGCTCTCTGTCTCCCACAGTTCCTGCTGCTGATGGATCATATAGTAATATACGCTCTCGCTGTAGCTCTGGAAGAGGATCCTGTCCCTCTCAACGGGAATGGAAGCCGCAACTCTCTCAAGGACGCCTATCATCGCCTTGTCGAGTGTGGGCACCGTAAAGACCAGGGTCTCTATCTGATCGACAGATACATATACCGACAGAAGGTTAAGCGACTTTCTGATAAAAAGTATAAGAAGATCGATCCCCGCAAAGGTCTCGCCGTCCATTGTGATGCTCTTGTCTCCCCTTGCAAGAGCCAGTATCCCGGAGACTTCCGCCTCGCCTTCGGTCATTATGAGCCTTCTCGCCTCAGTACCGAAGGACCACTGGCTTACCTTCCTGCGCTTGCACAAAAGTGTGGGAATCCCCAGGCGCTCGTTGTCTCCGCCGGATACGAGGGTCTCAGGGCTGTCATTATTAAGTTCGAAGTAACTGATCTGCGTCAGGGTGTCATTAAGATCGTACCCTACCACATATCTTGTTGCCTGATCCATATCTCATTCCTTATCAAATACAGGTAAATACCTTGTCGGTAAAGCATTCATCCATTACATATTCTTCCATCAGCTGGATAAGCGTATCCTCATCCTGAAGGGTCTTGGAAACCACCATATCGTTAAGGAGATCGTACCTTGATTCCCTGCCGGCCGATACCACATCGGATATGGATACCGAGTCCGAGAAGGTAAGGGCTTCATGGCCTGCGCTCTCCTCGGTTATATAATATTGGAGGTTCTCGCCGAAGAAGAGAATGAATTCCCTCGAGAATACCCCGCCGTACATGTTCCTCATCTCTTCGGTATGGTAGTTCTCCTCTTCCTCATCACCCTCGATGATATAGTGGAGAAGCACCCTTACGTTAGGATCCGTCCTGTATTCAACGATCGTCTTGTCGTTATACACGGACAGCTCGGGCATTATGTCTATGAACTCCCTGAAGAATACGAAGAAGATATTCTTCTGAAGGAATTCCCTTATGAACTCGACAAGCATGGCTGCGGTACGGTCATCATATTCCTTCTCATCTTCCGCATGATACTTAAGCAGGGCCAGCTTGCAGGCATCGTTGAGTTCCTCGCCTCTTCTGTAGTTCTTGGCAAGGTGGACAAAGATACCGGGATCGAGCATCCTCTCCTTAATAAAATAGTCATACGCATTATAGGACAGATACGCAAGTTCAACCCTCGTGTTGCTGCCCTTCTTCACATATTCCTCAAAGAGCTGGTCCTTCTCGCCTATCGTCGTCCTGGTCGTGAGCATCTGGATTATGAGCTTCTCCATAAGCTTGTCACAGTCAAGATCGAACTGGCCTGCCGCCTTCCACAGGTTCCTGAGTTCCTTGGTCAGGCCGTTGAAGTTATCAACCAGATACTGAAGTGTCTGTACGTCATACTTACCGTTTATGAAGGCATGATAGGCAACCTTTACAAGCATCACATCATACAGCTCTTCCTTACGACTTATCATATGGGAGCATATCCTTACGACGGTCTTGACCGGAACCTTCTCGGCACCGTAAACCGTGATTATATCGTAGGCCTCATCATACATGCCCCTGATGACAAAATAGCCTATGAGCTCTGCCCTGTCCTTGGCATTTAATATTCTCGGGTCTATGTTTATAAGGAATTCATCGAGAGTTGATATCTCGTTATTGTCATAATAATGACGCAGCAGCTCCATCCTGACATCGCGCTTGAAGGATTCCCTTATATCTATCGAATCGACGAGGTTGCGGCAGAAATCCACATTATCGTCATCAACCGTTATAAAGTGCCTGCGCCCCGTACACAGATACAGGTTAAAGCCCGGATTGTCGACCACATAATTCTTGATATAGGGAACATAGGCAGCTTCATTCATCAGCCGGTTTATGCACCTATCGGGAAGGATCATGCGGACTCCGTTCTCCTTCTCGCCAAATACCATGAAATTGGAGGAATAGATATCAGGGTAGGCATGATTGTTCTCCACGGGATATACCCGCTCGCCTTCGAATTCCTCCTGTATAACGCATATGTTCCTGATACCGTCATCAACAGTGATGTCATAGGAGAAGAGCAGCCTTACAAAATCATTCACAACATCCGGCGTCAGCTCATCGGCCTGAATGACCTGTTCATAGAGATAGGCAAGGTCACGGTTTATGTGCCCCTTGCGTATCTGCTCTATGGCGAATTCCTTCATTGCAGGTTCGTACTCTTCACACAGGCGCTGTACCTCGAACCTGTGCCTTAACATATTCGCATAAAGGTAGGCTATATGGACATAGTCCATGTGATTCTTGAAGCCGAAGTACATTATGACTGATTTGGGCAGGAGTTCTTCCCTGTCAAGAGGTATGGACAGCATATAGTATTCATAGAGCTTGGTGATCCTTAGCTCCATCTCCACTCCCATGCTGTACCATTCAAAGTACTCCGTATCCACCTTGCCTTCCTTGATAAGCATCGAACAGATCGCGCTCACCACATCGGGATCCTCGTTGATCCTGTATATCCTGATAAGGAGCTTGAGAAGGCCTTCGGAAAAGTCCTTGGTACGTGCGCACAGATACAGTATCTGCCTGCACAGTTCGTTGTTCATAAGGCCGTTCCTTGCCGCCCAGGTGAGGATCTGGATCTCAAAGTCATTGAGCCTGCTTAAGGTAACGGGATTGTTCACGTAGTACTGATAAGCCTCGACATACATTATGGGGCTGCGGCACCCGTTCTTATACTGTTCCTCGATAAGTTCTATCTTCTGGGCGTGGTTGCTCGAGAGGTCCTCATCAAGATACATAAGAGTCCACAGGATACGGTAATCATTCCTGTTGCGCTTATACATATCCTCGACCTCGGCGGCCACTTCATTGATATAAGCCTCATCGCGGAGATACAGGGTCGTAAGGTACAGATAATATGAGTAAAGTGTGGGTTCCTTACGCTGTATCTTAAGGTCGCTGGCCACATGATCTATGATCCACTTGGCTTCATTGAAGCGCTGTGAAACAAGCAGGAGCTGTGCCTGGAAGAGCCTTGATTCCGGGTTCTTCTCATCAAGGACATTAAGCCTCTCGACTATCTTGAGTGAATCCCTGACCCACGTGTTGACATTTATATGCTTGGTCCTGAAGGCGATGTAGCACCTCATGAGGCGCATGGTTAGGTTCCTCTTCTCGCGTCTCTCTATCCTGAGGCCCTCATCGCTCATGCGCTTGCTCACTATTATCGTTACAGTCAGTGTCTGGTGAGGACTCTCAAATATCAGCCGTCCGAAATTACGGCCCTCATGGAGCTTGTCCTCTTCTATAAAGAACACAAATCGATGTACATTCCCAAGAAAGTCATTCCCGGTAAGTTCCTCCTTCTCGATCCTTATAAAAGGACAGTCCGTACTAGCGCTAAGATGCACGTACCCCCATGTCGACTTGCGTACGGGAAGCTCGCATCTTAACGATTCGGTCACATCGGTAAACTCATGGACGTTCTTGTCCACGCTGTATGTAATGGGCTGCTTCTTATTTACGGATATCAGAAAATCGTCAACGCTCTCTTCGTTGCCGGGCTGGTTGCAGAATCCCCTGTACTTTATAAGCTGAGCCTTCTCATTGCCTTCAAATACCTGCAGGAACTCCTTGGAATAGAATAAAGACACCGCCTCTTCCCAGCTCATCTGTGCCTGATTGGTGAAGTGGAACAGGTTCTTGACGCTGCCCATCGAGCTCTTGACTATGCTCCTGACGATGGAAAAAGCGAAGGGAATATAATATTCACCTTTATTGGATACTATCTGGACGTCGCCCTTGATGATATCCCCCGGTTCAAGTCCGGTGGAATCAAAGAGAAATGTAACATCAACATTCTTGGCTTCAAAAGAATCGATCCTGCATACAAGCCTCATGCTCGACGTATAAACATTACCTGATGCAGGAAGATCATCCAAACTCTCTATGGTGAAGGAGCCTTCATAGATACCGCCTGCCGGGATCGTTTCCTCTATTCTTGGTACAGAAAAGGAAAGCTTTCCATTATCATAATCGAAAACCCCGTTGAGCAGCTTATCTACAATCTCATTCAAGTTCTTCACCACACTTTACTTGACTTTAGACAAATTTAAGTATACCATATCTGCGACTGACTGCAAAGAAAAAACAAGCTCAAAAATCACTTAAAAAAGGGTATGAAACAGGATATGATACAGCACTCTGACCATTTTCACGGAAGCGATCTTGAAAAAATAGAAAAAATCTACGGAATAGCCAGGGAGGAGATAGTCAGCTTCTCCGCAAACGTCAATCCTCTGGGCCTTTCGGGCAAGCTTAAGAAGAGCCTGTCAGACCACCTTGATGTGATAACGGGTTATCCCGACAGGGAATATACTTCCCTTCGGAAGACAATTGCAGCTTACTGTTATACGGACTACGAGAACATCATCGTAGGCAATGGTTCGACAGAACTCATATCACTCTTTATACAGATAGAGCATCCCGGGAAGGCCCTTATAGTAGGCCCCACCTACTCGGAATACGAACGCGAGGTATCCCTTGGCGGAGGTACGTCCCTGTACTTCCCTCTCAAGGAGAAGGATGATTTTGTCCTTGATTATAACGATCTCATCAGCCAGCTCAATGAGAGCATCGACGTTCTCATCATATGCAATCCGAATAACCCTACCTCATCATGCATAAGCAGGAAGACCATGCGGTCGATCCTTGATGTGTGCAAGCAGAACGATATCTTCGTCATGGTGGATGAGACCTATATCGAATTCACGCATGATTATGATGAAGTCAACTCGATCCCTCTGACAAGGTATTACAACAACATAATAATACTCAGGGGCATATCCAAGTTCTTCGCAGCTCCCGGGCTTCGTTTAGGTTACGGTATAACGGGTAATGCCGATCTTATCAAGTCCATCAATTCAAGAAAGAATCCCTGGACCATCAATTCCCTGGCCGAAGCGGCCGGAAGGCTCATGTTCACGGATAACGAATATATCGCTGCGACCAAGGAACTCATAAGCTCGGAACGCATCCGCATAACCGGATCTCTGCGCAATATAAAAGGGCTCAAGGTATATGAGCCCTCTGCCAATTTCGTTCTTGTAAAGATCCTGTCAGATACGATCAATGCGGATATCCTCTTTGATGCCTGCATCAGGGAGAAGATGATGATCCGCAACTGCTGTACCTTCCCTTTCCTTGACAACAAGTATTTCAGGATATGCTTCATGTCTCCTGAGATGAACGATAAGCTTGTTTCGGTCATCAGCCGGGTCATGAATCCCTAGAGTGAATATCCGACCTCAAAAGCCTTCTTGTTCATATCAATGAACTTGGGCTTGACCGTCTTCTCTATCACTTCAAACCACTGATCCTTTGTAAAGTCCATGTGCTTTGCCGCAACCCCGAGTACTATCACGTTAAATACCTTGGGATTGCCAAGCTTCAGTGCCTCACTCATGGCATCGACATCGATCACCTTATACTCTCCCTTGAGCTTATCGACTATACCCTCGGGGTACTCAGCCGCGCCCGTGACAACAGGCATGGGATCGATCCTCTGGGTATTGACTATAAGGACTCCGTCCTTCTTCAAAAAGTGAGCATATCTTAATGCCTCAAGCTGTTCAAATGCTATAAGGACATCGGCCTGTCCCTCTTCGACTATGGGCTCCGCAACCTTATCCCCGTAACGTACATATGTTACGACCGATCCGCCCCTCTGGGCCATTCCGTGGACCTCGGATACCTTAACGTCATATCCGGCCCCGAGCATTATACCTCCGAGTATACGGCTTGTGAGGAGTGTTCCCTGACCTCCAACACCTACTATCATTATATTTCTGGTTTCCATACTGAACCTCCGCTTAGTTGCTGTTGTAATGATCTATCCAATCCTATACCGGAATATCTCCTATCGCACCGAATTTACACTGGCTCTTGCACAGTCCGCAGCCGTTGCACATGGTGGTATCGATATGGGTCGTGCCATCCGCAAGCCTCGTAATGGCCGGGCATCCGGGCTTTAAGCACATGCCGCACTTCTTACACTTCTCAGGATCCACCTGGCATGTGTGTGTTATAGGTGTCTTGTTAAGGAGCACGCAGGGGGTCTTGGTTATGATGACCGATACCTCATCCCTTGCAACTTCCTGCTTGATAAGCTTCTCAAGGCCTTCCGAATCGAAAACGTTTATCTCATATACATTCTTTACCCCGATAGCTTTACACAGCTCCATGATGTTTATGGCAGGAACCACATCTCCCTGCAGGGTCTTGCCTGTAGCGGCATGGTCCTGATGGCCTGTCATTCCGGTGGTGGAGTTGTCAAGGATCATAACGGTTCCGGTACCCTGGTTGTATACCATGTTCATGAGGGAATTAACACCCGTATGCATAAAGGTCGAATCGCCTATTACCGCTACCCAGTTCTTGATGTAATCCTTGCCCTTCGCCTTCTCCATTCCGTGTAATGTGGAAATGGATGAACCCATGCATACCGTCGTATCGATCACACTTAAGGGCGGTACCGCACCGAGTGTATAACAGCCTATATCACCCGCCGCATGGATCTTAAGCTTGTTCAGTACTGTAAATGCAGCCCTGTGGGGACATCCGGGACACAGAATGGGCGGACGGCCCGGGACATCTGCTTCATCCTTAATGGCCAGGTCCTGCTTAAGGACAGCCTTCCTTAAGAGATTGGCGCTGTATTCGCCCTGTATGGTAAATATCTCCTTACCTATGCACTTTATTCCCCATGACTTTACCTGGGTCTCGATAAGGGGATCGAGCTCCTCAAATACATATAAGGTATCAACCTTCTTCGCAAAATCCTCTATAAGCTTCCTCGGAAGGGGATTGACAAGTCCCAGCTTAAGGACGGATGCATCCGGCAGTGCTTCCTTAACATACTGGTAAGGAACGCCGCATGTGATGACACCGATCCTTGTGTCATTCATCTCTACCCTGTTGATGGGAAAATCACAGGAATCCTCAATAAGCCTCTTCTCCCGCTCCTCAACAACAAGATGACGCTTCTTGGCATTGGCCGGCATCATGCAGTTCTTCTGGACATTGCGTTCATAAGGCTTGTCTTCTATATCAAGACGGTCTTCCAGGGTTACAAGACCCTGCGAATGGGACAGCCTGGTAGTTGTACGGAAGATGACAGGAGTATCGTATTTCTCGCTCATCTCATAGGCGAACTTGATATAATCCTTGGCCTCCTGTGAGTCGGACGGCTCAATGACCGGAACCTGTGCCGCACGTGCTACCATCCTTGAATCCTGTTCATTCTGTGAGCTGTACATGCCGGGATCGTCAGCAGCCACAAGCACAAGTCCGCCCGATACACCTATATAGGACACCGTATAAAGAGGATCCGCTGCCACATTGACACCCACATGTTTCATGGATACCAGTGAGCGCACTCCTGCAAACGACGCTCCGATGGCAACCTCCATGGCCACCTTCTCATTGGGCGACCACTCACAGTAGAGTTCGTCCTTATACTTAACGATGTTCTCACTGATCTCGGTACTCGGCGTTCCCGGATATGCTGCCGATACCTTAACACCGGCTTCATATGCTCCGCGGGCTATGGCTTCGTTACCAAGCATCATTACCTTATTATCATCCATGTACTACTCCTTCCAAATTAAAGAGGAGCTGACGCTCCTCTTACTAAAGCCTTCTTATTTACTTCATATATTTACTGTCAGTCAACCTTGATCTCTCTTATCCAGCCCTTGGGCGCCTCGATCGTTCCCATCTGGATACCGGTAAGGGTCTCGTAAAGCTTCTTCGTAACCGGTCCCATCTCTTCCATACCCGAAGGGAAGGCGATCTCTTTACCGTGATCATTGATCTTGCCTACCGGAGAGATAACAGCAGCCGTTCCGCACAGTCCACACTCAGCGAAGTCCTTAACCTCATCGAAGTAAACCTCACGTTCTTCAACCTCGAGTCCCAGATATTCCTTGGCCACTACCATGAGCGAACGGCGGGTGATCGAAGGAAGGATGCTTCCCGACTTGGGTGTAACGAACTTATTGTCCTTGGTTATGAACATGAAGTTGGCACCGCCTGTCTCCTCAACCTTGGTTCTTGTAGCGGCATCAAGATACATGTTCTCATCGAATCCCTGCTCGTGTGCTTCAACTATGGGATATAAACTCATGGCATAGTTGAGGCCGGCCTTGATATGTCCCGTTCCGTGCGGTGCTGCACGATCATAGTCACATACCCTTATGGATATGGGCTTGGCTCCGCCCTTGAAGTAGGGTCCCACAGGTGTAACAAAGAGCCTGAACTGGTACTTTTCCGCAGGCTTAACACCGATAACGGGTGAACTTGCGAACATATATGGCCTTAAATATAATGTAGCTCCCGATCCGTAGGGGGGAACATAGGCAGCATTGCCTGCAACAACCTTGTCCACCGCTTCAAGAAAACGCTCCTTGGGAAATACAGGCATCTTAAGCCTTCTGCAGGTATCCTCCATACGTTCTGCATTAAGGTCGGGACGGAAAGTCACGATCCTGCCATCCTTGGTAGTATACGCCTTAAGACCCTCGAAGCAGGTCTGGGCATACTGAAGGACGCCGGCGCATTCGCTTATGGTCACAGTGGCATCTTCAGTAAGGACGCCATCATCCCATGCCTTGCCGTCATAATTGGATACATACCTTACGTCTGTAGGTATATAGCCGAATCCAAGATTGGCCCAATCGATGTTTTTCTTATCCATTCTACATTCATCTCCTTCATAATTATATAAATGCATTCATTAGAATAATATATACGATATTTCCTATTCTTGCAAGCATAACGTGTATATGGTATACTTTAACAAAAGATGTGTTATACTGCTTATAATGTGACTAAATGACGAGGGGAACAATGGCTGTATCGGTATTCCAAAGGGCCAAAGACATATTGTTCAAAGATGTGGCAGCTGAGAACGAACTTAAAGACCTTGCTGTCCTTCTTCGGGTGCTGTGCCTGATCAATTTTGCCTTTAATCTCGCAATGACCTTCATATCTCTCGTAGCATTGGGAAGTACCCTGTATCAGTGGGCTCTTGCCTTTATAGTCATGTACTCATTTGTTTTCTGGATGACCTATTGGGGACGTTCTTCCGTATGTGTATACGTTTACTCGCTGGCCATGATCATCGCGATGATCACCTATTCATTTGCGATAGGACCAACTGTCGGTTTCCAGTTCTCCCTGTATACCCTGATACTTTTATACTGTTACAAAACAGATGACAATCCAACGACCAAATATTTTTCATCAGCGACCGTTTCAGTTGTGGTCATAGGTATATGGGTTTATCTGGAATATCTTCACAAGTTCGTGGAATTCACAAAGGGACAGGACCTGGCGCTCCTGCTTACCAATACCATCTATCTGTCAATAACTTTCATAACGATAACCGGCTTCTATTACATGAAGTTCGCATCCAGCGAGCACAAGATACTTAAATATGCCAAGAAGCTTGAGAAGCTCGCCACCATGGATCCTCTTACCCAGCTTACCAACAGGCGCGGTATGATGGAACATCTGGAACGGTATATAAACAATCCTTCCAATGAAGGCATGCTTTCACTTGCATTATCCGATATCGATTTCTTCAAGAGGGTAAATGATACATACGGACACGATGCAGGTGATTATGTACTTGTAGAATTAAGTAAGATATTCCAGGACTTCATGAAGGACAAGGGCCACATTTCAAGGTGGGGCGGCGAGGAGTTCCTCTTCTCCTTTGAACATAACAACGGTGATTATGCTTATGAACAGCTTACCAAGCTTAAGTATCAGATTGAGAAGAACACCTTCCATTATAAGGATTACGTATTCAACGTAACGATGACCTTCGGACTTGAGGAGTTCGATGACAGCGTCGGTATATCCAAGACGATAGAACATGCCGACAACAAGCTCTACCAGGGCAAGGCCGAAGGAAGGAACAGGATAATATATTAGCAGGATCGGAAGAGCCCGGTATCTACTGGGCTCTCTTTTTATATGTACGAAATGTATAATCAAGATCGAAATATTTCATCTCTTCGCTCTCATCCGCAAGCTCCCATTTAGGATCCTCGTCAAGATTCGGGAAATAGGCATCAGCCTCGTACCTGTGATTAATGAAGGTTACGATCGCAGTGTCGCATTTATCCACAAGCTGCCTGTAGATGCTGTCACCCCCTATGACAAAGACATCATCCGTGTCATAATCCTTAACCGTCTCCATGAGCTCATCTATCGAATGCACCGTAAGAGCATCCTTGACCTGGTAAGACGCATCCCTTGACAGTATGATATTTGTACGGTTCTTAAGCGGAAGCCCCTGGGGGAATGTCTCAAGCGTCTTCCTTCCCAGTATCACAACCCTGCCGGTTGTAAGCTCCCTGAAATTCTTATGGTCATTCGGGATGCTGACAAGCAGCTTGCCCTTGCATCCTATTGCCCAGTTCCTGTCTACCGCTACTATTAATTTCATATCTTTCTCCCACACATTAAATCTTTATGGTAATGGCTGCTCCTAAATAAGTAACGCCCCCTCACATCCGTTCGGCGGCCAATCGTCGCACCCATTCTGAATTACGCTTCGCGTAATGGCTGCTCCTAAACAGCAACCGGGATGGTTATCTGCTCTCCGAACTTGTATCCGTCAACCCTTACATCATCCTTGGTAAAGTCATAGAAGTCCTTCACCTCGGGATTCAGCCAGAACGAAGGCGCCTCATAGGTCGGCCTTGAGATAAGCTCCTTCACAAGCTCGACATGCCTATCATAGATGTGAGCATCCGCAATGACATGGACGAATTCACCCACATACATATCACATACCTGAGCCAGCATATGCACGAGGACCGCGTACTGCACTACATTCCAGTTGTTGGCCGTAAGGACATCCTGTGATCTCTGGTTTAGGATGGCATTAAGGGTAAGCTTATCCTCACCCTTCCTCTGAGTCACGTTAAAGGTCATGCTGTAGGCACAGGGATAGAGCATCATCTCGGACAGATCCTGATGGACATAGATATTGGTCATTATACGGCGGGAAAAGGGATTGTTCTTAAGGTCGTATATGACCCTGTCCACCTGGTCCATCATTCCTTCCTTATACTTATGCTTGACACCCAGCTGATACCCGTAGGCCTTACCTATGGTCCCGTTCTCGTCCGCCCAGGCGTCCCAGATATGGGATGACAGCTCCGATACCCTGTTGGACTTTTTTTGCCATATCCACAGAAGTTCATCCGTCGCACTCTTAAGAGCCGTCTTGCGAAGGGTGATTATCGGAAATTCCTTCCTTAAGTCGTACCTGTTCACAACACCGAACTTCTTGATCGTATATGCGCTCGTTCCGTCCTCCCACTTGGGCCTTACCTTCTCCCCTTCGGTTGAACATCCGTTCTCAAGGATGTCCTTGCACATATCGATGAATACCTTATCTGCGTAACTCATTTTACTTACCCTTTCCTTATCTATCCCATTTATCACACAGGGAATTTATCTGGTCGGCGAACTTCGCAAGATCCTTGTTCGCGCCCCCTTCATTATGCTGGATAACCGTAAGCAGCCTCTGGCCGGCGGCAAGCAGCCTCTCGAATACGGAAGATATACCGCGCTTCTTCTTGGGCTCTATCCTTATTCCCTCTGTCTCGTATGCAAAGTCATCAGCCGCAAGATCATAGCTTGTACCCGAATAAGGTGCATATGTGTCAAAGGCATATTCCTCTCTTAAGTAATCGGCGAACTCATCACATATCTGATCCTGACCGTGTACGATGAATACCTTCTGCGGATTGTTCTTAAAGCCCCTCATCCATGCCGTAAGCCCTGCCTTGTCGGCATGTCCCGACAGTCCGCGAAGCTGCACGATCTCGGCCCTTACTTCGACTGTCTCTCCAAAGAGCTTGACTTCCTTAACACCTTCCACAATACTTCTTCCCAGGGTACCTACTGCCTGATATCCGACAAAGAGTATGGTACATTCGGGCCTCCAGAGATTATGCTTAAGGTGATGCCTTATACGTCCGGCCTCGCACATACCCGAAGCCGACAGGATGACCTTGGGTTTATCGTCAAAGTTGATGGCCTTGGATTCATCAGAGGTAATGGAAAGGTTAAGTCCCGTAAATGTTATGGGATTTATACCCTTGTTTACCAGTTCCATGGCCTCCTCGTCGAAGCATTCATAGATATTCTTGTTAAATACACCGGTCGCTTCAACAGCAAGCGGGCTGTCCATGTATACTTCAAAATCCTCATGGCCTTCAACCAGACCCTCGTCCTTGATCTGGCGCAGGAAATAGAGCATTTCCTGGGTACGTCCGACAGCAAATGAAGGTATAACCACATTTCCTCCCCTGTCGAAGGTCTTCTTAAGTATCGATGCCAGTTCTCCGACGTAGTCAAGCTTGCTCTTCTCATGCAGCCTGTCGCCGTATGTGGACTCGATCACAACATAGTCGGCCTCATCGACGGTTGCCGGATCCTTGATGAGCGGCTGATTGAGATTACCCACATCGCCCGAGAATACTATCTTCTTGGTAATATCTCCTTCTGTAAGCCACACTTCTATCGCGGCCGATCCGAGCAGGTGGCCGACATCAGTGAACCTTATCTTTATATCATCATTTACCTTGACGGTTGTCTCATATTTACAGGGTACCAGACACTTGATGGCACCATCCGCATCCTGCATGTTGTAAAGAGGAACATACTCTTCAACATCCTTGCTTCTCTTGGCCTTACGGTTATGCCATTCCGCCTCAAACATCTGGATATGCGCCGAATCCCTGAGCATTATGGAACACAGATCGCAGGTCGCATCCGTTGCGAATATCTGTCCCCTGAAGCCCTTGGCATACAGAAGCGGCAGGAGTCCCGAGTGATCGATATGCGCATGCGTAAGGAATACATAGTCGATCATCGCGGCATCCACGGGAAGAGGAACATTCTCGTAAATGTTCACCCCCTGCTCCATACCGTAGTCAACCAGCATATACTTACCGCAGGCCTCAATAAAATGACAGCTCCCGGTAACCTCATGCGCCGCACCCACAAATGTAAGCTTCATATCTTTCCCTCCCTTATAATATGATTTTCCCCATCTAATACCTGTCCCAGTCGTTGGAATCGTAGTTCTTTAAATACTTGGCTATCTGCTTCCTGTGCCTTACTATTATCAGGCATATCAGAACGACGACCAGTATTATTGCGATTATTATCTCGGCATACAGTTCCTTCTTATCATCGGCCTCAGAAGACCTCTCCGCCTTGTCTCCTCCGCCGACAAAGAAGAAAAAGTCACCCAGTGCATTCCGTTTCTCTTCCTTCTGTCTTGCTATCTCCTGTTCCTGTTCGCGCCTCTTGGCTTCCTCTTCCTTCTTCTTGGCTCTTTCTCTTGCAGCCTTGGCATTCTCTTCAAGCTTCCTGGCACGTTCTTCAAGCGGTGTCTTGAAATCGATCTCAAGGCTCTCGCTGTCCGTATATAATTCGTACGTATTATATACCCTGGCTGTAATCTTGCCCTTATACCCCGGAGGAATATCGTAGGTGCCCTTCATCCTCTTCTCCCCTTCCTCCCACAGGATAAGGTCCGCATAATCCGATGGCTGCAGCTCATCGGGATCACCGAGGGCAATACCGTAATACATAAGGCGTCCGTCAGGTTCGCTCGCGCCTATCTCATATGTTATCACATTTTCATCATAATCCGATTCGAGAATGTCAAAAGTCACATCAGCAGGATCTGTCCTGTCCGGATCCACCCTGCCTTCCGGGGCTCCCACATGAACCGTCGGGACTACTTCGTCAAGAACCGTATCCTTGCTGAGGCCGTAGTAATTCGCAATGCCTGCTGCATCAAGCCTCCCCATACGTTCCCAGTCGTCCCGGGTACCCAGACGTTCGTAATCTATATGATTATCAAGATACCCGTGTTCTATGATTATGACAGGCAGGCCGCATGCCCTGCCGTATCTTATGAGTCCGTAATAGTCCTCTCCGTTCTTCCCGATACGGGTCTTGATCCCCTTGCTGTTAAGCCCGTCTTCGACCCATTGGTCCATGATGCACTGTCCCAGCGCATTACCGGTCATATAACAGTTGCCGAATGCTGATGTAAATATCTCGGAACCGTAGAAGATATGAGTCTCTGATGCGTTATAGTGGCAGCTGACAAGGACATCCGCGCCAAGCATAAGTGCCCGGTCGACTCTGTCTTCGAGCGACATCCGGCTGTCATCATCCCTTGTGAGATAAACCTCGACATTATTGTATTTCTCCAGTTCATCCTTAAGGGCTACGGCTGTCGCAAGATCTACATCCTTCTCGTTAAGCTCATCCTTGTATATCGCCCCGTATGCAGAAGAATCCTCGCTGTAGCCCCCGTGGCCGGGATCTATGACAACGACAACATTCTGGTCCGCCAGTACCGGCCTTGCGGCAAGTATGGTAAACAATACGGTCAGGATCAATAGGAAACAGTTCTTCATGATATTATTCTATCATTTCACGGAGAAAAAATAAAGACTGGTACCCTTCTCATAAGTTGACCTTTGCCCCATAAAAAACTATAATATCATTGAGTCTGTATTAAGACTTGTATTACGGGGGGAGAGCCAGGAGAGCTCACGTGGATAAAAACAACTCAGGTTCTGCCGGTAAGATCGGACACATGGACCAATTGTTAAATAATCTGTCAACCGGAGGAACGGCACCCAGGAGATATTTCTATCTTCTTGTGGCAGTGTTTATTGCGTCAACAACCATTACCGCCATAGTGGCGCGTAACCTTGGTGTCATACGCATCGCAGACAGCTTTGCCCCCATATCATCTTTTGCAGGTGTTTTCTCATCACTTGGGAATATATGTCTCATCATCCTCGTGGTCTTTTACAGGAAGAAGGGGCTCATAGCCTCGCTGACTTTACTCCTTATTCAGTTTCCCATGATCGTGATAAGTATGGTCAGGCAGCAGAACTATACTCACTTCCCCGGCCTCTTTTCCAATCTTCTTATCATGGTCGCAATAGTTATCATATATATCAGCAACAAGCAGCTTGAGAAGTATCAGGAAGGTGTCCGTCTGCAGGC
Source organism: Lachnospiraceae bacterium (assembly GCA_024690425.1). The sequence continues at coordinate 24,567 of JAILCT010000016.1, forward strand.
CGTGACCGACAGGCTTACCGGACTCCCCAACAGGTTCGCCTGCTCCGAGCTGATGAACCGACTGACAGCACATAAAACGCGGTTCGCCTTTGTTTCCATAGACCTTAACAACTTCAAGAGTATCAACGATACGATGGGGCACGCCACAGGTAATGAAGTCCTGAGTGAGATAGCCTCAAGGTGGAGTAATGCCGCCAAAAACGGTGAGACCGGAACTCTCGACATCTTTACCAGACAGGGAGGGGATGAATTTTCCCTTATCATCCGCGATTACAAAAACAACAACGATATATTGAAAACGATCAATTACTATTCATCCATATTGGAAGAACGGATAACCATAAACGGATATGATTTTTACATGACAGCAAGCTTCGGATATGTTGAGTTTCCGATCGATACTACCAAGGTGGATTCGCTGTTTTCCTATGCGGATGCAGCAATGTATCAGGTCAAGGCGGATAATTCCAGCAACCATATCCTGCGCTTTACTCCGGAACTGTTAAGGAAGGACCACACACTGGAAACGGAACGTACGATAAGAACTGCTCTGAGTGATGATCTTATATTTTTCAACCTCCAGCCGCAGTTTGATATGGACCATAAGCTTCGCGGTTTCGAAGCTCTTGCCAGGATGCACGATACGGATGGAAACAACGTAAGTCCCGGAGAATTCATCCCCGCCGCCGAAAAGACCGGGCTTATAGACAAAATCGATTCATGTATTTTCGAAAAGGCGACCGAATACTTCGGCGACCTTATAAAGCGTACCGGTACCGATATAATACTGAGCATAAACGTATCGGTAAGGCATCTTGTCAAGCCGGATTTCGTAAATGAGATAAGGGGACTCCTTAAGAAATCCGATATACCAGCCAAACAGCTTGAGATCGAGGTTACCGAGTCCATGATGCTTGACTCTGCCGGCAGGGCACTGCAGAACATAAACGAACTCAAGAAGCTGGGTGTACGGATCGCAATAGACGATTTCGGTACCGGATACTCATCGCTCAGCTACTTAAGCAAGGTACCTTTCGATCTCCTTAAGATAGACAAGTCCTTTATAGATAACATGAATTCAGGTGATTCATCCAGACAGTATGTTGCGTCGATCATTTCGATCGGACACATCATGAACCTTGAAGTTATTTCAGAAGGTGTTGAGACTGAAGATCAGCTTGAGACCCTGCACAATATCGGGTGTGATTATATACAGGGTTATATATGGGGACGGCCTGTCATGCCCGAAGAAGCAGATAAACTGGTGAAATAAACAATAATGGTAAAATAAACAATAAGATAATAAAACAAGAGCGGATGCCGACTCGATTTCGTCTGCATCCGCTCTCATTGTGTTTCTTCAGTTCCCAATGGACTGCACCTTCCTTTTCCGCTTCAAATACCTTCCGGGAATCGTAAGATTTATATAAATTTTTAAGTGCCTTCGCACTCAATCAATTATCTGACTCCCTATTCAATTGTAACGACATTAGTTCGGTACCCGGACCCTAAGTGTGCACTTCCCTTCTCAACGCACCTTCGCTTTTCATTGCCTGTCCTGTTCTAATACCGTGTCCAAAAAGACCCATAACCTCTGTCCCGACACCCGTTCGCGTATTTGAAACATATGATCAAAGTCATCTTCTTCTTATTTACATTTATGATTATAGTATGGCTTTTTCGATTTGTCAATACTTTTTACAGGAAATATGACATTTTTTTATAATATTTTTGTATACGGATCCGTATTATGAGTTTATATTAATCAAAATGGATAAATTGTATATACATTTACAACTGTATATTTTTCCAATTCACTTGGTAAAGCTTCCGATTATCTCCCTGGCCTTATCCGGTTCATCACTGACTGACAGGATTACCGTGTTCCCTGACTTTACGATCACTGCCGCATTTAACTTCTCAAGCTCGGCCGGAACATAGTCGGTATATGCCTCCTTCTGTTCGTCCACTCTTGTATTGACAGCTGTTTCGACCTTGTCAGCACCCTCACCGGAACCGCACTTTATTACCGCTATCTCCTCCGCTGTGGCGCCCGTGCTCTCGTAAAATACTGCCTCAGTTATATCAGCATCGGAAAATGAATAAAACATCTGAGCCGTATCAAGATCGATCGGGGACAGTTCATCCTTGTATGCTATCTGTGTATTGAGTGCACCCGATAATGCATTTACATCAACCTCACTCTTGCTGCCGCACCCTGCCGCTGCAAGGGAAAACATCAATATCATTCCTGCCGTTAATAACTTTTTCTTCATAATAGTATTCCTCCTTATTCCTCTCACTCAACTGCATGGGACATTATATACTGCTTCCACAGTCCCATATACTGCGCCTTAAGATGTATACCGTCAGCAGCCATCTCTTCGGGCAATGCACCGTCGGGACCTGCCAGGGCCGATCCGACATCAAGATAATAAGCGCCGTTCTCTGCAGCTATCTTCTTAAGCTGATCGTTCCTCTTTTCAACATTTGTATTATTGTGAACATTGTCTGAGGCTGACTTTGACGCAGTCACAGGCAATAAGCCATGTACATATATGATGGCCCGCGGTTCGCTCTGACGCAGCCTGTCCATAAGCTCAACATACTTGCTCTCAAAGACATTGTCATTACCGCCCATTTCATTAAGGCCGACCTTGATGTATATCTTGGTGAATGTATCATATGGAAGGGCCGTAAGGATCGGAACCTTGCCCGCATCCGTATTGACAACCTTCATTGTATCATACTTATACAGCTGAAAACCGGTCGCGGCATAGAAGGTACCCGGCAGGCCCGCATACATTCCGAATCCCTGCAGTCTTGAATCACCGATAAAAAGAGCATCGGTAAAGTAGCTCTCATCGACATCCCTGTAATCAAGCGGATAGTTAACATTAGGATCCACGTAGACATTGAGCCCTGCCGATTCATTAAGGGTAGCCGAAGTATCGCCAACATCAAGGCTGTCAGATGATACTCCCGCCTGATCCGGAACCTCATTCACTATCTGAAGGTCTTCCTCAGAGCCGGCCGTACCGGCATCATCACCACCGATACTCTCCGCCTCAGCTTCCCGCGCTGCTGCTTCGGCTGCCGCCGCTTCCTCTTCCATGGCTATCCTGGCCTTTTCCTCCTGGACCCTGGCTTCAACATATGTACCGTTCATGATGGCAAAAAGGTCGCGTGATGTCTTGCCCGCATCCCACATGGCTATCATCGCACCGGCCATAACGGACATAAGAAGGGTACATACGACAACAAGAGCAACCGCCGATATCCTTATAATACGGCGCTGCTTAAGAAGTGTCTCCATTTCTTTTGTATTTTTCGGTTCGTATGGTGGTCTATTGTAATCTTCCATGATTTGTCCTTCAAACAGATAACTAATATGATAATTGCTTTTTCTAACTTGTCAATCGATAAAAGTGATTATCTTCATTAAAATGCATAAAATTATACAGAAGAAGGATATCCGCATCCGGATGTTCCTCAAGGAGTCCGCTTACCGGATTGGGATAATACCTTAAGTCAACAACGATCAGTCTGTCATAATCATATGTAAGGAAGGGAATAAGGCAGTTGGCATAGGAATCCTTGAAGATTACCAGCTCCTTCTTTCTTTGCTCCGCATTATGTAAACCATCATTTTCTTCACCGGCAGCTGCATCCGAGCTGTCTACAATGCTCAATCCCTCATTCCCATGCATGAACATGGCATACTTATCGTAAATATCTAGCTTGGCCGTATCATAGAGGGAATCATGTTCCTCCGATCCGGCTCTGTATCCCTTAACGGGTATATCATAATAAGTCAGGGTATCGGGTCTTATACCTGCACCCCTGTATTTTGAATAAAAGGTTCCATAGAAGCCGTCCGCTTCCTTCTTAAGGCCTTCAATCCTTACCGCATCCACAGGCTCAAGTCCCATCTCAGCGCACAGGCGAAGATAGCCGTAGTAGGCCCCCTGCGTAGTCCAGTGATGGTCGGTCCTGTAATAGATATACTCATTCTTATGAGCATTCAGCTCATCATACATATTTATTGTATGAACGTTGTCCGCTCCGGCAAGCTTACCGTAGAAAGAGGATATTCTCTCTTTCTCCGATATGTTCGGGAAAGCCTCCGGGAGCTTATCCGTCATTATCTCATACGAATTGGGTATGATGCAGATATTTATATCCCTGTCTGTCCCCTTTGCAAAGTTCACTATCGCTGCTTCGTTCTTGTCAAGCTGGGGATTGGTCCTTATAAGCTTCTCGAACAGGTACCCGTCGCGGCCGCGTATTATACCATTGTTCTCGTTCTTAAGCTGTGCCTGCTCCGCAAGAGCCTTGAGCCTTATCAAGCCATCACGCAGGGGGAGCTGTTCCTTGACATAGAGTTCGAAGGAGTCCATAAAGGATCCGTCTGCAAGGCCTGAGATGGTCACCTTGGGACGGCCTGCAAGATAGCGGTTCTCACTCTCGGAAAATGTCGATCCGGACCTGAACATATAGGTGATGAAAGTTGTCAGGATGAGTGCTGATATTATAATTGTAAATTTGTACTTAAGTATTTGTTTTATCATAGTTTATTTACACGGTTTAAAATCTGAAATACAGGAAAGGATTAAAGGATGCATCTGCCAGGTATGCAACACACAGTATAAATATCGCGGCAAGAAGCGGTATGCATACCGCTGCCTTATCCCTGATCCTTGTATATACCTTATTCCCGACCCCCGATGAAAGGATGCAGCCAAGTATAAGGATGAATCCATAGTTTCTTATATAGTAGATAACTTCCGGTGAAATCCCTCCGGTAAAGAGCCTCGAAAGATAGATCCCAAGCTGCTTAAGATCGGTTATCGCAAAGAGCATCCATCCTAACCCGATAGCGAGCAGGGAATATATCCTTGCCACTAATCTGTGCTTTGACAGAAAGTCCTTAAAGCCCGACCGTTCTATCATAAGAAGCACGAAGAAATAAAGGCCCCAGAAAATGAAATTCCAGTCGGCCCCATGCCAGAAGCCGGTGGCAAACCATACGATAAAGAGATTGAATACCATCCTTCCCCTGCTTACTCTGTTGCCGCCAAGGGGTATATAGAGATAATCGCGAAACCACCCCGACAGGGTCATATGCCACCTTCGCCAGTACTCTGTTATTGAAAGGGAAGTATAGGGCAGATTGAAGTTTTGGGGGAACTCAAATCCCAGCATCTTTCCAAGTCCTATTGCCATCATTGAATATCCGTTAAAGTCAAAGTAGATCTGGATCGTATAGGCAAGCATACCGAGCCAGGCCATGGGAGCAGATAGGTTTACATAACCTATATCCTCAAGCTCCTTCCACAAAGCCCCTGCATTGTTTGCGATAAGTACCTTGGAGGCAAGTCCAAGTGTGAAAAGCTTAAGTCCCTCTTCCACATCCGTTAATCCGATATGCCTTTCCTTTAGCCTCTGCGATACGTTGCTGTATACAACTATCGGTCCTGCGATAAGCTGAGGGAACATGCACAGGTATGTACCCAGATTTATGAATGACCTTTCGGTTTCCACCTTACCCCTGTACAGGTCAATAACATAGGACATGATCTGGAAGGTGTAAAAACTTATGCCCAAAGGCAATGTTATGTTAACCTTACTTATGGATGCCCCGGAAACCGCATTGATGTTTTCTATAAAGAAATTGATATATTTGAAGAAAAAGAGCATGCCGAGGTCGAAAACGATCGCGCACATAAGGACAGCCTTATCTGCTCTGCCCCTGAAACGTTCGATTAGAATACCCGCAAGCCAGTTGACGGTTATGGATACAAGCAGGAGAATGAGGTACTTAGGCTCGCCCCATCCATAGAAAACTATACTGCCCAAAAAGAGCACAGGATTCCTGAATCTGTCAGGAACAAGATAATATATGATAAAGAAAACCGGTATGAACCAAAAGAGAAACAATAAAGAACTAAATACCATTAAAGACTCCTGTATAAATGAGGACACGGGGACGGTTCTACTGTCTTCACAAAAAAGTGAAGACAGTAGAACCGTCCCCGTGTCCTCACTGCTCGGTTTTATGATAAAAGACTAAATAAGCGGATATTTCTTGGTAAGCTCATCAACAATGGCGCGTGCCTTAGGCACTCCTGCCTCACCCTCTTTAACAACAAGTGAGATCGCCTCGGCGATCCTGTCCATATCGGCAGTGTTCATGCCCCTTGAAGTAACGGCAGGTGTTCCGAGCCTGATCCCGCTGGTAACGAATGCCTTCTGAGGATCATTGGGAACCGTATTCTTGTTGGCCGTGATATGAGCCTCATCAAGAAGCTTCTCGATCTCCTTACCTGTAAGTCCCTGGGGACGAAGGTCAAGAAGCATGAGATGGTTGTCCGTACCGCCGGAAACGATTGAAAGTCCCCTGTCAAGAAGTCCCTTGGCAAGTGCCTGAGCATTGTCAACTATGTTCTTGCCGTACTCCTTAAACTCAGGTGAAAGAGCTTCCTTAAAGCATACAGCCTTGGCTGCGATAACATGCATAAGAGGGCCTCCCTGGGTTCCCGGGAAGATTGCCTTATTGAAGTTGAACTTGTCGGCTGCTTCCTGGTTGCACAGGATCATGCCGCCGCGGGGCCCGCGAAGTGTCTTGTGGGTCGTCGTGGTAACAACATCAGCATAGGGAATGGGGCTTTCATGATAACCCGAAGCAACAAGGCCTGCTATATGAGCCATGTCAACCATGAGATAAGCACCTACCTCATCACAGATCTCCCTGAATTTCTTAAAGTCGATCTTTCTGGCATAAGCGCTGGCACCTGCAAGTATCATCTTGGGCTTGCACTCAAGCGCTATCCTTCTTACTTCATCATAATCTATAAAACCATCATCATTAACACCGTAATGAACACAGTTGAAATACTTACCTGACATATTCACCGGTGAACCGTGTGACAGGTGTCCGCCGTGATCAAGGTTCATACCCATGAATGTATCACCGGGCTCCATCATGGCAAAGAATACAGCCATGTTGGCCTGTGCTCCCGAATGGGGCTGAACATTTACGTAATCGCAGCCGAAGAGCTTCTTAGCCCTCTCCCTTGCAAGATCTTCAACTATATCAACGCAATCGCATCCACCGTAATACCTCTTGCCGGGATAGCCTTCTGCATACTTATTGGTAAGGGGACTGCCCATGGCAGCCATTACTGCCTTGCTTACCCAGTTCTCAGAAGCAATAAGCTCGATATGAGAATTCTGCCTCTCCTGTTCCTTAACAATGGCCTCCGCGATCTCGGGGTCTACTGACCTGACTTCATCAAGTGAATACATTTGAATACCTCCATATACCAGAATTGACACAAACCATGTTACATTATATATAAACCGGATTCAAAATACAACAGAAATAAACTAATTAAATCCAACAAATCTCTGAGCGATCTTATACTCAAGGACCGATATCTTGCGTCCGCCCTTACCCGGAATGTTCATTGCATTTCCCAGCATCCCGAACCTTAACCTGAAGTAATCCCTTCCGTCATTTTCCTTAAGGTATTCCCACAGCTCCTTCTTTTTCTTAAGTGCTGCCCTGCTCCCGTCCTTGATCAGGAAGATTGAGGATATGGTCATCATGATATCAAGGTAGTTGAGCATGTAGCGTTCGAGCTTGGGATGAAGACATCTCTTTGTTCCGGCCATGTAATCGATCATGATCTTATTGACCTTTATCTGCTGGTCGATCCTCTTTATCATGATATCCTCATTAACGGACTGTCCCTCGCGTCCTATATAATAACGGTACAGGTTAACGTTCATATAATACATTGTCTTTACATAGGTGAGCGGTTCGAAGACAAAGATATTGTCAACATAGAATGTATGCTCCGGAAGGACCATTCCGCATTCTCTCAAAAGCTTGGTCCTGTAGATGACCGAATGCATCAGAAGATACTGCCCCTTCTTGAAATGCCTTACTTCATTCCAGGTAAAGATCTCATCCATCGGAAGGGCCGACTTATATGTCATGACCTTCTTATGCTCCTTACCCTCTTTCTCATACACAAAATTACATATCATAAGGTCAAGGACCTTACTTCCCCCTGCAAGGTCCTTAAGCTTGTCAAGGACTGCAAGGTATGCGCTCTCCTTAAACCAGTCATCGGAATCAAGCACCTTAAAGTACATACCGGTCGCATTCTCTATACCCGTGTTCACTGCGCCGCCATGGCCCTTGTTCTCCTGATGTATGGCCCTTACTATACCTGGGTACTTCTTCTCATATTCATCGGCGATCGCAGCGGTCCCATCCTTAGAACCGTCATCCACGACCAGTATCTCAACATCGTCCCCTCCTGGGAGCAGGCACTCGATCGCCTTCCTCATATATGCTTCCGAATTGTAGCAGGGGATCGTTATACTCAGTAACTTCATTTATGTCAGCAACTCCTTTGATCCGTAATATTGCACGCCGTTATCTTAGCCTGGAACTCTCATACCTGGCCCGCATCTTCAGGCAGTTGAGTATCTCCTTGTACTTCTCCTCGAGGGTCTCTCCCGTAAGGTTAAGATCCATGATGGTCGCGGCATTGTCTATATTGTCTTCGTTTATCGTCTTCCACATATCGGTAAAGATATCAAGCTTCTCCTCGTAGGTATCCGCATCCAGGAACCTGTCAAGAAAATCATCCTCAATGGGAGATGTATCTTTATCATCTTCTTCCGGTATCTGCGCCATGTCATCCTGACTATGGCTCTGCGTATCTGCATCATCCTTGCCGGCTTCCGGCTTACCGGGCGCGGATGATCTTGCTCCCTTATTCTGTCCCGTCGCAAGGGCGAACCGCCACTTCTGTTTAACATCCGGATACTTATCGTGATCGACTTCCGACATGAACATATCAAGCGGACGGGCATAAACATCATCCGGACCGAAAAGAGCCTTGTAGATAACGAACATCTCTCCTGTCTCGGAATGCTTAGCCACCGTAAGTACCTGGTAATAGGTACCCTTAAAGTGTTTATAAACCTGTAACGGTCTTGGATCTTCTCTCATGGTATCAACCTCTCTTAACCGGCATACTTGATTATCAGCATCTCAACTCCGATAACATCATTTATCCGCCCCTGCTTGAAAAGAGCTTCCGTCTCAACGCAGTCAGTGACCGCGGCTTTTAAATACTCATAGGTAAACCTTGATGATACCGAAATATATCGTCCCACAAAAAACGGACTTATGCCGCATATCTTGACAATATCATCCTTAGTGCCGCCGTCCGCCCTGATCCCCTTGACCTTCAGCATAAGATTAAACTCCCTTGCTATCAGGGAAAGTATCTTCATGGGGCTCTCCTTAAGAGCTGTAAGATCATAGTAAAGCTTTAAGGCCTTTCTCCTGTTCTTGGCCGCGATGGCACTTACCATCTCAAAGATATCATTATCTATGTTCCTGGTGCATATAGCCCTGACATCATCCTCGTCGATCGACTTATGGGACATCCTGTAGCTTATCAGCTTCTCGGCTTCATTACCAAGCATCATCATATCATCCGAAGCGTATTCAAGCAATGTGTCCATTGCATTTCTGGTAATATTAAGCCCTGCATCCGAAAATTTCTTAAGAAGCCACTTAACAAGCACCGCTTCGTCCGTTCTCTTGAATTCAATGACTCTCCCAAGCTTCTGCACCGTCTTAAAGAGCTTATACCTCTTGTCAACCAGCGCCTTGTCGTACTTGCGCTCATCGGCCTTCTCCCCTTTAAAGCACTCGACGAAGATCACATATGTTGTTTCCGGAAGTTCCTC
>JAILCT010000025.1 GCA_024690425.1 Lachnospiraceae bacterium
GGGCAATACTGACAGGCAATATTATGTGGGCGGCCATTCCAAGGGCGGCCATCTGGCAGTCTTCGCCGCTGCAGAATGCTCTCAGAACATCCACGACAGGATAATCCGTGTATTCAGCAACGACGGGCCGGGCTTTATGGATGAGGTTGCGGACAGTGCATCGATCAGGGCCATACTTCCCAGGCTCGTGAGCATTATCCCCGAAGATGCGGTCGTCGGCCTTCTCATGAATCCCGTTGGCGATCCTATAGTTGTCAAGAGCACGGCAAAGTCACTCTTTCAGCATAACCCTGCAACCTGGTGTCTTGAGGGAAAATCATTCATCACGGCAAGCGGTATCTCCACCGGGGCAAAAACCTTCAGGAAGCTGATAAAGGAAAGCCTCGGCAAGATGAGCCGCGAGGAGCTGGATGACTTTGTCGAGAATACCTTCTCAGTCTTTGACAATGCCGGAGCCGAGACTCTTACCGACTTTAAAAAGGGCGGCCTAAGATCACTCAGGTCTATTGCTCATGCGATCAAAAACATGAAAGATGAATGATCCGGGAAGATAATATTTATTTTCTTTTTTACCTAAATGTAGTATAGTTTTTACCGGGAAGGTGATCAGATGTACTACAAGAGCATCAACTACTACGGTTACGATAAAAACCGCTACAATGACTGTCTTGACCTTATTTGCGAGACCAATTACAGGCATATCCTGATAATAAACACCTGGCTTTTGGGTCTTACCATAGTCTTTATGATCCTTTCAAGGCTTAACATGATGGGGGTTACAGGGCGTAATTTTACCATGTATCTTGTCTTTATGATCATTTCACTTGCGCTCGAGGGAGTGCTGATCATATTCAGGTCCATGTGTATTAAATACGCTCAGGTAGTTATGCACTTAAGCATCCTGCTGCTCATGAGCTTCGGTATCTATTCTTCCATGATGCAGCCCTACCTCACCGCCACAATGTTTCTTGTTCTTATAGTGCTTATCGCAGTTGCTTTCATAGGAACCATGGTGAATATGTCCGTGCTGCTTATCTTCTACAGCAGCGCATTCTTATATACATCCTTCAAGTCCAAATCAAGCTCTCTTGCCGAGCTTGATACCAATAATGTTATCATCTTTCTCATTCTGGCCCTGGTCCTTCATTACAGCTTCCAGCGCACCAGGATGGAGCAGTTCCATACACTCAAGAAAAACATACAGATACAGCGTGATCTGGAGATCCGTTCAAGCTTCGATACCCTGACCAATCTCTTAAACCGGGCAAGGTTCTTCTCCATTGCTGGCGAAATAGTATCCAACCTCACACCGGAAGATGAATACATTGCCGTATGTCTCCTTGACCTTGACAGCTTCAAGCAGATAAACGACACGCTGGGCCATCAGATGGGAGACAAGGCCATTCAGATGACTGCATCCATCATATCGGATTCCCTTGGTATAGACCTTATGGAGAAATGGTCATTTACTTCAAGGGTCGCATCAGGCCGATTAAGCTTCGCAGGCCGCCTTGGCGGTGACGAATATATAATGTTTATCAGAGGACTTAAGGGCTCGGATGATGTGCATGTCCTGCTTGAAAATATTCTTAAAAGGCTGAATTCGGTACATATCGGTGAGCTCAACGGAATCCATGCCTCTATCGGTTTTACCTCTCTTACCGACAAGGATACAGATATTGATTCTGCCTATACTCGTGCTGACAATGCCCTGTATGCATCCAAGGAATCGGGTAAGAATAAGATAAGCTTCGGCTGAAAGGCGGTATCTTATGTCAATAGTAGTAAAGCTTCTTATACTGTGCAGTATAATCCTGATGATACATAATCTCATAAGATGCATTGCCAATTATACAATGCACAATGACATAATCACGGAATTCAAGGGGCGCGATAAGGTCCGCCTTTATGCGGTATATTCGGTATGTGCTCTTATCACCGTGATATTTATTGCGGAATTCTTCCTTAATTCCGATAATGTGCTTGAGGGAGTGGCCTCCCTGATATGCGCCCTTTTCTATACACTTGTGGTATCATGGGCGATAGAGGTAACAAATATCGTAAAGGGGCGCACAAGGGAGATATCCGAAACACTTATAGGTGTCATAGAAGCAGGTGACACCAATCTTGACGGTCACTCCATCCTTGTCATGGATATATGCATGCTCATGTATGAATACCTGCCTTCTGCCATCCAGAAGGCAATAAGGCCCGAGGACCTTAGATATGCTTCACTGTTTCTGGATGTGGGGAAGCTGGGCATACCGTCCGGGATCCTGAACAAGCCCGGCAAGCTTGAAGACAGGGAATGGAACATGATGAAGCGCCACCCCGAGATAGGTGTCAAGGTATTAAAGCAGATAAGCTCCTTTGATGTGATCTCGGACTGGATAATGTACCATCATGAAAGAATAGACGGAACAGGCTACTACGGACTGTCGGGTGAGGACATCCCCATTCCGTCGAAGATGATCGCCGTTGCCGACACCTATGCCGCAATAGTCATGGTGCGTTCCTATAAGCCATCCCGGTCATATGATGATGCGGTATCGACCCTTAAGCTGGCATCGGGGACCCAGCTGGATCCTCAGATGGTGGAAGTATTTCTTTCGATACCCCGTGAAAAGGTGGAGCGTGCTACCGTGGAGGTTATCGGAAGGATGAAGATATTCCTTGATGAGGATTTCAGAGAGGATTAGCTTATTGCAGGATACGGAGTATTACAATTTCAGGAGAATTAAAATGCGGAAAAACAAAACAAAAATAAAAAGAAACACTTCCCTTATTGCCATGGCTGTAATCCTAGGCCTTACAGGCTGTGGCACCGCAGGCGGGGGCACAACCGATACGGCGAATAAGGATAAGCCCCTTGTGTGGTGGAACAGACAGCCCTCCGATTCTGCAACGGGTGAACTTGATATTGAGGCCGTCAATTTCAATAAGGATACCTATTATGTAGGCTTTGATATGAGGCAGGGAGCCTCCCTGCAGGGACAGATGGTTGAGGATTATCTCCTTGCAAGTGATTTAAGCCTTGACCGAAACGGTGACGGGACAATAGGTTACGTTCTTGCCATCGGTGACAGCGGACACAATATCTCCGCAGCCAGAACCAGGGGAGTACGGTCCGCCCTCGGTACAGGTATCGGAGAGGGCGATGACTTAAACGCCGCTCCGATCAAGGGTGATCTTAACCTTGACGGAAATGCAGCGGAAGTTAAGGACGCTCAGGTAACTCTTGACGGTAAGACCCTTATCGTACGGGAGCTTGCATCGCGTGAAATGATCACGGATAAGGGCGCTACCTGGGATGCGAATGCTGCCGGAAATGCCATAAAAGAATGGTCTTCCGCCTTTGGCGATCAGATCGATCTTATCGTATCCAACAATGACGGAATGGGAATGGCCATGTTTAACGCCTGGGCTCACGCTAACAAGGTTCCCGTGTTCGGATATGATGCCAACGGCGACTGTGTTGCGGCAACCCGTGACGGTTTCTGCGGTTCGATAAGCCAGCATCCGGATGTGCAGGCCTACTTAACCCTTCGGGTTATACGTAACTGCCTCGACGGTGTTGATGTTCAGACCGGGATAGGTATTCCCGATGAAGCCGGAAATGTACTTTCGGACAGTGATTTTTACTATAAGGAGGAAGAACGTGCCTTCTATGCCTTAAATGTAGCCGTTACCGCCGGGAACTACAAGGACTTCCTTGATCCCAAGGCCGTATATGCACCGGTTTCTCACCAGTTAAGCACAAAAGATCATCCTAAAAGAAGGGTCTTTTTAAGTATCTACAATAAGGATGATGACTTCTTAAGTCAGACCTATCAGCCCCTGCTCCAGCAGTATGCTTCTCTTCTCAATCTCGATGTAAGCTTCGTCGGAGGTAACGGGCACGATGAGTCGACCATATTGAAATCACTGGATGTTAACAAGTTCGATGCTTACGCTATAAATATGGTAAAGACAGATAACGCCGGGGAATACACATCCCTGCTTAAGTAAAGCTTTACTTCAGTTTCCTTAGCCTCTCAAGCGCTGCATTAAGGGTTTCATCCGTCCCGCATGCGGGGAGCCTCTTCGTAGAACCTGCAGGCTATGTTATCCCGGGTGTTTCGCGGATCCGAAGTTGAAAATCGCTGGGGCACGCATATCTTGTCTTCCTGATAATATGCCGTTTCGCAGTGTATGCAGTTGGTGCATTTGATCTGTACCATCTTCTAGTATCCGATCTGAGCAAGTATGCTGTCCATAAGTCCCGCATTTCTTAAGGAGAAAGCCCGGGAAACATGCGGCTCCTCTCCCTTCTCGATACATCTTCCAAGCTGCTCCGATTCGAGCTTATAATTCTGCTCTGCCTTTATCTTACGCTCCGTCTTTTTTCCATCAACAGTCACGGTATAGCTCAGATCCCCCGCCTGGTTGTATTCAACATCCGAACTGATAGTGCCCTTGGAGCCGTGGATATACAGCCTGTCTCTTCTGGCATCGGAACCCGGTTCAAAGATCATACCGATGTTGAACGAGGCCCGTAAACCGTTTTTGAATTTCATCTGCACGGCAGTGAACACATCCACACCCTCATCATTGAATTCTGCCTTTCCCATTACGTAATCAGGCTCGGAATCGGTCAGGGACAGGATCATTGTCGTACAGTAACATCCAAGATCATAGACAGCTCCTCCGCCCATTTCCTTATGGAGCCTTATATCCTCAATATAACCCTGGGTAAGAAATGCCGTCTCTATATAGTCAATATCTCCTATCACACCATCCGATATATCAGCCTTGAGCGAAGCGATATAGGGGCTGTGCAGGTAAGCATAGGCCTCCATCAGGATCACATTATTCTCTTTTGCAGCTGCAAACATTTCTTCAGCATCATTTCTGTTAAGGGCAAGCGGCTTCTCACACAGGACATGCTTGCCGGCCTTCAGCGCCTTTATCACCCATTCCTTGTGAAGATGGTTGGGAAGGGGAATATATACCGCCTGAACATCAGGATCATCAAGAAGCTTGTCATACCCTACGTACGCTTTTTCAAAACCGAACTCCTTCTTAAAGCTCTCGGCCTTGGCCATATCCCGTCCCGCTATCGCATACAGTTCACAGTTGTCTGCCTGCTTCATGCCCGGGATCGTACACCCTCTTGCAATGTTAGCTGTTCCCAGAACGCCCCATTTTACTGCCATAAGAATTCCTCCTTTTTGTGTGCAAGAGCATCTTGCATATCCTACATATTTTCCATACAAGCTAAGCGCAAATATTCCTCAGCTTTCAGTGTACTCAAAAACACCCCTATGTCAATGGTAATAAACCAAGCCTTATGGTATACTGACGGTATGTATTACAATATTTCCTTTGACATAGCTGCGATACTTATGCTCGTGGTTATCGCTGTCGGCATGAAGACTGTTCTGTACACGGATACACAGGGACACAAGCTGGTGAGTATGTATGTGTATTCTGTGATAGCGTGCGCCGTGATCGATATAATAACCGCGTACACGATCTGTTACGGGTATCTGATCCCCGATCTCCTTAACCTTATTCTGAACACACTTTATCAATATGCATCGGTTTTATGTGTTGCCGTTGCCATGCGGACCATTCTGAATTATTATCCCAGCGCCTCTAAAATATCCGTCATGATCAACAACACACTTCTGTATCTGCAGACAGGTTTTGTTACCCTTAATATGTTTACAGGCTGGATGTTTAAGTTCAAAGACGGCGCTTATTTGCACGGAAGGCTGTACCTGATCGCATATATCCTGTCACTTGCTGTCGTATTCCATATGCTTTATGTTGTAATTAAGAATCGCTCGGACAGGCCGGGACTTATATCCCGGGTGATCCTTCTGTTCTTATTCCTGCCGACCATATTTACCGTGATCCAGATGATCGTCGGAAATGTCCTGCTGATCGCGTTCGGTGAAGCCTTCTCCGCCCTTATTATGCTCTTTGCCCTGGAAACACCCGATTACCGCAAGCTCATGAAGACCATGAAGGAGCTTGAGATCGCAAGGGAGGAAGCAAATATCGCAAACAGCGCCAAGAGCGACTTTCTTGCCAGCATGTCCCATGAGATAAGGACACCGATCAACGGCATACTGGGTATGAATACAATGATCCTAAGGGACAGCAAGGATCCGCAGATAGTTGAGTATGCCGAGAATATCAGGATCTCAGGCAACGCTCTTCTGTCGATAATCAATGACATACTTGACTTATCCAAGATAGAATCAGGCAGGATGGAGATAATACCGGACGAGTATGAACTCTTCTCGATAATGAATGATTGCTATCAGATGAACCGTATGAGGGCAGATGAAAAGGGTCTTGAAATGATATTTGAAAATGATCCTTATATGCCATGTGCCTACTACGGCGACGAGATCAGGATACGCCAGATAATCAATAACCTTTTATCAAATGCCATCAAGTATACACAGAAAGGATCTGTCCGGTTAACGGTCGGGTTCAATAAGGAACTGCCCTCAGACACAGAGGCAAGAAGTGACCGTGGTACTCTTAGGATCACCGTGACCGATACGGGGATCGGGATCAGGGAAGAGGATCTTAACAGGCTTTTCAGGAGCTTCACAAGGCTTGACGAATTAAAGAACAGACATATAGAAGGTACCGGACTGGGACTTCAGATCACCGACAGGCTCGTCCGTCTGATGAACGGCACTATTGAAGTCACGAGTGAGTACGGGAGCGGATCATCATTTACCGTAAGCATCCCGCAGACGATCACTGATCACAGGGGTATGGGTGACCTTGACAGGCGGCTTAAAGAACATGTCAGTTCCGGATCAGAGGAAACAGCTATCTTTACAGCCCCGGGTAAAAAGGTGCTTGTTGTTGACGACCTTAAGACAAACATTCTTGTGTTCAAGGGACTTCTTCGCGGAACGGATATAGCCATCGACAGCGCCCTGTCAGGTTCCGAAGCGGTTGCAATGACTGAAAATACCAAATACGACATCATTTTCATGGACCACCTGATGCCAGAAATGGACGGGATCGAAACCCTCCATAAGATACGTGATGACCGAAAGAACCCCAATTGCGACACACCGGTCGTCGTCCTTACCGCCAATGCTATCGTGGGAATGAGGGCATCCTATCTTGATGAGGGCTTCGCCGAATACTTGAGCAAACCCGTCGAGCAGAAGAAACTGCTTGACGTGACCGAAGAATTGTTAAAATGAGACAGGGGGACGGTTCTAATGTCTTCATTTTAGTTTTCCAAGTCTCACAAGCGCTGCATTAAGGGTTTCATCCTTCTTGGCATAGTGGAACCTGATATAATCATTGATGTCTTCCTTAAAGAAGCTTGAGCCTGGCACTGCGGCTACGCCGATATGCTCGGCCATCCATTCACAGAAGGCAAGATCATCGCTGTGGCCGAATTCACTTATATCAACAAGAACATAGTAAGCACCCTGGGGCTGTGTGAACTTAAGCCCGATGTCCTTAAGGCCGCCAAGGAAGAGGTCCCTCATATGGGTGTAATGATCCCTTAGTTCCTTATAATACGAATCCGGAAATTCAAGGCCCACCACCGCTGCCTCCATAAGGGGCGCGGCAGCTCCCACGGTAAGAAAATCATGGACCTTCTTAGCCCTCTCGATGACCGTAGGACTTGCGATCACATATCCGATCCTCCAGCCGGTTATCGAATAGGTCTTACTGAGGGACGAGCAGGAAATGGTCCTCTCATACATACCCGGAAGCGAGCTTATATAAATGTGCTTATAAGGCTCATATACTATATGCTCATATACCTCATCCGTTATAACAAAGGTATCATATTTGATAGCAAGTTCACTGATGAACTTAAGCTCCTCATATGTAAATACCTTACCCGACGGGTTCGATGGATTACAGAGAATGAGCGCCTTGGGATGCTGCTTAAAGGCAGCCTCCAGCTGATCCCTGTCAAAATCAAAGGCAGGCGGCACAAGCGGCACGTATATGGGTGTTGCGCCCGTAAGGATCGCATCCGCCCCGTAGTTCTCGTAAAAGGGCGAGAATACTATTACCTTGTCCCCGGGATCAACGACAGACATCATGGCTGTCATCATGGCCTCGGTACTTCCGCAGGTCACCACGATCTCGGTCTCCGGGTCTATATCCCTTCCCATAAAATGCGCCTGCTTTTTAGCAAGCGCATCACGGAAGTTCTTGGCACCCCAGGTTATCGGGTACTGGTGCGGCCCTACGTCAGCCACCTCCCTTAGCCTGTCCGTTATCTCTGCAGGCGGGTCAAA
>JAILCT010000043.1 GCA_024690425.1 Lachnospiraceae bacterium
TTACCGTTAATGGTATGACAGATAAGCTTATCGTCAAGTGAAGAAGCCACACCTTTCTTATTCTCCATTGCCATGGATATGCAGTAGTTGACGGTCTGCTCGTTAATATCGCTTCCCTTTTTTGCAATAGAGACAAGCTCAACAAGAACATCGGATGCACATTCAACATCCTCCCTGCTTCCCATGACCTTTATGCTCCCGTTCCGCTCCACCACCGTAACATGAAAAGAGCGCTCGATCTTCTTAACGAAGGAGTCAAGCTCTCCGAAAACACTTCGCGCATACGCGGGCTCTATAACGATCGACTGTTCATATAATCCTTCCGACATTCTTCTCCTTTATGATATATAACGATCTACTTATGATATGGTTCATTTGCATTGATCTTAAAGCTTCTGTATATCTGCTCTAAAAGTATAACACGCATGAGCTGATGGGGAAAGGTCATCTGTGAAAAACTCAGATGCATATCCGCTCTCTTTATGATATCCTTCGAAAGCCCCAGAGAGCCGCCTATGATAAACTGGATATGGCTTCTTCCGCTTACCGCAATGTCACCGATCTTCTTTGCAAGCTCCGTAGAACTTAACTGAGAGCCCTCTATCTCAAGCGTCACGATAAATGCGTTATCCTTAAGGTATCTTGCAAGCCTCTCACCCTCTGTCTCCCTGACCTTTTCCTCAAGTGAGTCTATCCCTTCGTCAGGTGTTTTCTCATCGTTCACTTCAATGATGTTTAACCTGCAGTACCTTGACAGGCGCTTACTGTATTCATCCACCGCATCGCGGAGGTATTTTTCCTTGATCTTTCCGACACATAATATATCTATATTCATAATTTTGGATCATCCGGGGATATGTCCTATATATCTCTTGGTTACAGATAAGTGCAGCCGAAGCTGCACTTATTCATTCTTCATATATCTCGTTGTAGAGGTCTTCTATCATCTTCTCGGTATAGTCAGGTGATAGATCATTGTACTTCTCTTCAATGACCTGTCTTATATATTGACAGCGCCTGAAATAATCTGCTTCTATTCCTCTGTCGTTATCCCCTTCCCAGAATACAGTCTTATCGATAGCATCCTTGGAATAAGCGGCAATAAACCAGTCATGTATCTCTTCCGTCATCCTGTCTTCATTATCTGCCTGGCTAGCATACTTCCCTGCATCGATGAGTGACTTTATACCAACAGCCAGAAATATAAGAAAGATGAGTGTCATGACCACGCCGGATACTATCTTCGATGTTCCCGGAAGGTTAAGCGGTATCACGCCTGTCACGCACAGGATCATAAATACAAGACCCGCAATACCTATAAGAAGGAGCGAATAGGCTCCCGATCTGTAATTATCAGCTCTGTCAGACGCCTTCTGAAACATTTAAGCATTCCTCAGGTATTCATCGATTCCCTTGGCAGCAGCCTTGCCGGCACCCATTGCAAGGATTACTGTGGCTGCACCGGTAACCGCATCACCGCCGGCATAGACTCCGTCCTTGCTGGTCTTACCGAACTCCTCCTCTGCAACTATACATCCACGCCTGTTAACCTCAAGTCCTTCAGTCGTAGATGAGATAAGAGGATTGGGTGATGTTCCAAGAGACATGATCACCGTATCAAGTTCCAGCTCGAATTCGGAACCTTCTATAACAACGGGTGAGCGTCTTCCCGATTCATCAGGCTCACCAAGTTCCATCTTAACGCACTTCATTCCCTTTACCCAGCCGTTCTCATCTACCAGGATCTCTGTAGGATTGGTAAGGAGGTTGAACTTGATGCCCTCCTCCTTGGCATGGTGTACTTCTTCAACCCTTGCGGGAAGCTCTTCCTCGGAACGCCTGTATACTATCGTTACATCCGCGCCAAGACGAAGTGCCGTTCTTGCGGCATCCATTGCCACATTACCGCCACCCACAACGGCCACCTTCTTACCGGGCTTGATGGGCGTATCGTAATCATCATCAAATGCCTTCATAAGGTTGCTTCTTGTAAGGTACTCATTGGCCGAGAATACTCCGTTAGCCGTCTCCCCCGGAATGCCCATGAATTTTGGAAGTCCTGCTCCTGAACCAACGAATACGGCATCAAAGCCTTCCTCATCCATAAGCTCATCGATAGTCACTGACTTACCGATGATGACATTCTTCTCTATCTTAACTCCCAGTGCCTTAACATTCTCTATCTCGGCAGCAACAACCTTCTGCTTGGGCAGACGGAATTCGGGAATACCGTAAACAAGAACTCCGCCGGGCTCATGAAGGGCCTCGAAGATGGTAACGTCATAACCCATCTTGGCAAGTTCGCCGGCGCATGTAAGTCCTGCCGGGCCTGAACCGATGACAGCCACCTTCTTATCGATCTTCTCCTTGGGTGCTTCAGGCTTGATCCCGTTCTCCCTTGCCCAGTCGGCAACGAAGCGCTCAAGCTTACCTATTGATACGGGTTCACCCTTTATTCCCCTGATACACTTACCTTCGCACTGGCTCTCCTGAGGGCACACACGGCCGCATACTGCGGGAAGTGCGGAAGCCGCGCTTATTATCCTGCTTGCCTCCTTGAAGTTGCCCTCCTTTACCTCATGTACAAAAGCCGGTATATCTATTGCAACGGGACATCCCTTTACACACTGGGCATTCTTACAGTTAAGACACCTTGATGCCTCCCCCATTGCTTCTTCTTCATTGTAACCAAGGCATACCTCATCGAAGTTTGTGGCCCTGACCTTAGGATCCTGCTCCTTAATGGGAACTCTCTTTAAAACATCTATTTCCATTCTTTTATCCTCCGTAATGTATCGCCTTAATTGCAGTTACCGCAGCCGCCGTGATGCGTATCACCTTCTTCAGCCTTAAGCATCGCGCGTCCTTCTTCGCTCTTATAGAGCTGCTGACGCTTCATTGCCTGGTCAAAATCAACCTTATGGCCGTCGAACTCGGGACCGTCAACACATGCGAACTTAACCTTACCGTCTACCGTTACCCTGCAGGCACCGCACATTCCGGTACCATCAACCATTATGGGGTTAAGGCTTACTACGGTAGGCAGATTTAATTCCTTTGTAAGGAGACATACGAACTTCATCATGATCATGGGACCGATCGCTATACATACATCGTATTTGATGCCCTGCTCCTGTACCAGATCCTTTATAACCTCTGTTACCATTCCCTTGCGCTTGTATGAACCGTCATCGGTAGTTACATAGAGATTGCCTGCAACAGCTTCCATCTCCTTCTCAAGGATAAGAAGGCTCTGCGTCTTGGAACCCACTATTACATCTGCATCGACTCCGTTCTCCTTAAGCCACTTGACCTGAGGATAAACAGGTGCGGTTCCGACACCGCCTGCAACGAACAGGATTTTCTTTTTCTTAAGATCATCGATATTCTCACTGCACAGCTCTGAAGGCTGTCCCAACGGTCCTGTGAAATCCCTGAAGGAATCACCCTTCTTAAGGCCTGCCATCCTCTTCGTTGAAGCTCCTACTATCTGGAATACAATGGTAATGGTTCCTGCTTCTCTGTCATAATCACAGATCGTGAGCGGGATACGTTCTCCCTTCTCATCCATCTTGACGATGACAAACTGACCGGGAAGGCATGACTTTGCCACCCTGGGGGCCTGAACGTCCATAAGGTAAATGTTTTCGGCCAGCATTTCGGCCTTTAAGATCTTATACATTGGGCACTCCTCCTGTTTATGTTTCAATTGCACCAAATAACAATATATAATCACACAGTAAAAAATGCAATCAGTTTTTACTTAACCACTCCAAAATCAAAATCACCTGTGCTGCTGTTTGGCGTTATCGTAAATACTCCGCCCGACTGTGCGTCCACCGCATATACCGTATTCTGTCTCGCAGAACCGGCATATTCCTCAATTATATAAAAGCTTCTTGATTCCTGTGAATAACCGTATTTTGCCTTAAACTGATGCGTGCTTACATCATGCCCCAAAGAGATCAGCGTAAGCTGCACCAGGCCTGCCGCATATTCCTTATCGATCCCGCTTATGTTAAGGTTATACTCGGCTGTTACCACATCGCTTGACTCTCCCGAATCATTGATCATCACAAACCTGAACTCACTCTTTCCAAGCGGCATGAGGATTGGCGGCTCATATTCAATGGAATCAGCGGTCGGATCCGTACCGTCGGTTGTATAGTATATCTTTCCGTTTGAAGGTTCCTCAAGCTTTATGAGCTTCGGAATACCGTAATCTCCGGCCTGGGTAAGGATCTTCGGTGTTGATACGACCTGCTTTATGATATTGTAGGTCTTGCTTACCTCTTCGCTCTTCACACCCTTGTCATTGATATGAACAGCCCTTATTGTTGTCTCACCTTCTTCAAGAAGGATTGGCGTTGTATATACATCTGAATCCTCATCCGGATAACTGCCGTCAATTGTGTAATAAATGGTACCGTTCCCCGATGTCATCAGTTCTATGGACTGAGGTCCGTAATAATTTCCTGCTTCCTCACTGAATTCCACGGACTCGCTCACATAATCCTGAAAGAATTCCTTAAATATCGTCGCATCGGCTCTCTCGGACAGCCTGATAATGGAATCAATGTCACCTTCCGCTTCATAATTGGAAATAAGCCTCTCATAAATGGATCTGTCATTTGGAAGATCATCAAGCAGGCTGTCAAGTACTGCTATGGACTCATCATATTTTCCAAGAGAATAATATGAGTCCGCCAGCAGAAATCTTGTCTTTTCATCATCGGGATTGATGGATATGACGTGCCTTGCAGTCTTTACTGCATCCTCGTAATCACCTGCCGCAAATTCTTCCTCGACTTTTTTGAGCTGATCATCAAATGAGTAATATGACCGTACAGCCTTAACGATCATTGTGATCCCTATAACCAAAATAAGCCCAAGCACCGCAGCCACGGCGATCAGGATCTTCACTTTAACATCTGCTTTATTCTTACCGGTCTTATTGCTCTTGATATTATCGGTTGAGACAGCTTCCTCTTCATTATCTCCCTCAACCGAATCCGCCATCATCTCAGCGACTTCGGAAATGGTCTGCTCGATCCCCGCTTCCAGTTCGACTTCAAAGTCGGGAACCATGATCACTTCCTCGCCGCACGTTGGGCAGTACATATACCCATCCTGAATGACGGTTCCGCATTTAGGACATACCATACCTTATCTCATCCCGTCTTATTTCTCTTTCATTGCACTGACGCAGTTATACATAAGCATAGCGATGGTCATAGGGCCGACTCCGCCGGGTACGGGCGTAATGGCGCTGCACTTTGGTTCAACACTGTCATAGTCGACATCACCGCACAGCTTGCCGTTATCCATCCTGTGGATACCGACATCTATTACTACCGCGCCGTCCTTTATATATTCATCATTTATCATTTTGGGTCTTCCGATCGCCACAACAAGAATGTCAGCTCTTTTGCATACATCCTTTAAGTTCTTTGTTCTTGAGTGGCATACGGTTACCGTTCCGTTCTTCCTAAGGAGCAAAAGAGCCATGGGCTTACCCACTATGTTGCTCCTTCCGATAACAACACACTCCTTGCCCTCTATATCTATATCCGAATACTCAAGCAGCTTGATTATCCCTGCCGGTGTACAGCTTACAAACCCCTTTTCGCCTATGCACAGGGCACCCACCGACATGGGATGGAAACCATCCACATCCTTAGAAGGAGATATCCTTCTTATTATCGTATCCTCATCAATATGATCGGGAACCGGAAGCTGACACAGGATGCCTGTTATCTTCGGATCTTCATTGAGCCTGTCGATAAGTGCAAGCAGCTCCTCCTGGCTTGTCGTTGCCGGAAGCTCATAGCTTTCCGATTCTATACCGATATATGCGCATGCCTTTTTTTTATTGCCCACGTAGACGCTGGATGCGGGATCATCCCCAACCTGTATAACTGCAAGACATGCATTCCTGCCTTCATTCTTAAGCCTTGCCACTTCTTCCTTAAGTTCATCCTTTATCCTTGCCGATATAGCCTTGCCATCTATTATCTTAGCCAATTTTTGTTCCTCCGTTTTTTACCTTCTCCTAAATGAAATGCCCCCTCAAAAAAGTCCCGTTATTCTTCCGTTATCATCCACATCGATATTATATGCCGCGGGGGTCTTGGACAATCCAGGCATGGTCATGATGCTGCCTGTAACGGCCACGATAAAACCTGCCCCTGCAGATACATACATCTCCCTGACATTTATCTTAAAGCCTTCCGGTCTTCCAAGCTTTGCCGCATCATCCGACAGTGAATACTGGGTCTTTGCAACGCACACGGGGAGGCCGGCAAATCCCAGCTTCTCAAGCTCCGCCATCTGTCTCGCAGCCTTTGCGGAAAATTCCACTCCGTCTGCACCGTATATCTTTGTTGCAAGAGTATTAAGCTTATCCTCTATTGATGCATTAAGTTCATATATGGGTTTAAAATGACTCTCTTTATTCTCGAGAGTGTTAAGAACCTGTTCCGCCAGCTCTATTCCGCCTTCTCCGCCCTTCTCCCAGACCTTGGATATGGCAAAATCACAATCACGTTCTCTGCAGTAATCCTCAACAAATCTGACTTCTGCGTCCGTATCCGAAACAAAGGAATTAAGCGTTACAACAACAGGCACACCGTATTGCTGCACGTTCTCGATATGCTTTTCAAGATTTACTATACCCTTTTTAAGGGCTTCAAGGTTCTCGCTGCCAAGAACTTCCTTCTTGACTCCTCCGTTATACTTAAGAGCCCTTATTGTCGCTACGATCACGCATGCATCAGGCTTTAGATCTGCGGCACGGCACTTGATATCGAAGAACTTCTCTGCTCCCAGGTCTGCGCCGAAGCCGGCTTCCGTGATGACATAATCCGCCATCTTAAGGGCAGCCTTGGTTGCTATAACCGAATTACATCCATGAGCAATATTTGCGAAAGGACCTCCGTGTACAAGGGCCGGTGTATGTTCAAGTGTCTGAATAAGGTTTGGCTTTAAGGCATCCTTTAGAAGTGCGGCCATCGAACCCACGGCCTTAATATCCTGTGCCGTCACGGGATTGCCGTCATAGTCATAGGCCACGACCATTCTTGCAAGACGTTTCTTAAGATCTTTCAGATCATCTGCAAGGCATAAGACTGCCATTATCTCGGAGGCTACGGTTATGACAAAGTGATCCTCCCTTACAAAGCCGTCTGTCTTCTCGCCAAGCCCTACGACTATGTTCCTAAGTACTCTGTCATTTATATCTACACATCGTTTCCATACTACATTTCTTGTGTCTATTCTCTTCTCGTTTCCCTGCTGGATATGATTGTCAAGTATAGCTGCAAGCAGGTTGTTTGCTGCTGTTATCGCATGAAAATCACCTGTGAAATGAAGGTTTAATTCCTCCATTGGGACCACCTGTGCGTAGCCGCCTCCGGCAGCCCCGCCCTTTATCCCAAAGCACGGACCCAGTGACGGTTCTCTAAGGGCAAGTATCGCCTTTTTATTAAGCTTACCGAATGCCTGTGCAAGACCGATCGAAGTCGTTGTCTTGCCTTCGCCTGCGGGTGTCGGATTTATCGCGGTGACAAGTATCAGCTTGCCGTCCTTATTATCCTGGATGCTCTTAAGATAATCGTCCGTCAGCTTACACTTATACTTACCATACAGTTCGATATCGTCTTCACTTATGCCAAGCTTTCCGGCCACTTCCTTTATCGGAAACATCACGGCTTCCTGAGCTATCTCGATGTCACTCTTCATATTATTTCCTCCGGAATTACTGCTATAAAAATTCTTCAACATATTGTTCGAACTGCTCTTCGCTCATCAGAACTTTCCTTGGCTTGGTGCCCTCTTCTTCCCCCACGACCCCTGCTTCCGCAAGCTGGTCCATGATCCGGGCGGCCCGGTTAAATCCGATCTTGAAAAGCCTCTGGAGCATACCAATCGATGCTTTATTCTTATCTATTATTGCCTTTGCTGCCTCGACAAAAAGCTCATCCCTTCCTCCGGGCGTGTTTCCGGAACTACCACCTGTTCCCGAGGCATCCTGAGCGGCGGAAGAGGCATTCTTTATCTTCTGAGCTATATCTTCGTTATATCCTTCTTGGCCGCTGTGTTCCTTCAGGAAATCAACAACATCATTAACTTCCTGGTCGGAAACAAAGGCTCCCTGTACTCTTGCAGGCTTGGTATATCCCTGGGGATAAAAGAGCATGTCTCCCTTACCGAGCAGCTTCTCTGCGCCAACCATATCAAGTATTGTCCGCGAATCAACGCCGCTGCTCACCGAAAACGCGATACGGCTGGGCATATTGGCCTTGATGAGTCCCGTAACAACATCCACGCTGGGCCTCTGGGTCGCAATGACAAGGTGTATTCCTGCCGCTCTTGCCTTCTGGGCTATACGGCATATTGATTCCTCGACTTCCTTGCTGGCTACCATCATAAGGTCTGCAAGCTCGTCCACGATTATCACTACTCTTGGAAGGACACTGAACCTGTCCTGCTCAGGCACATCTGTCATTGACTGGACCTTCTTATTATATCCGTTAAGATCCCTTACCCCGAATTCGGCGAACTTATTGTACCTGTCATCCATTTCAACGACTCCCCATTTAAGGGCTTCTGCCGCCTGTCTCGGATCTGTGACCACCGGTATCATAAGATGCGGTATGCCGTTATATACTGACAGCTCAACAACCTTGGGGTCTATCATTATAAGCTTTACTTCATCAGGACGTGCCTTATAAAGTATGCTCATGATCAGTGTGTTTATACAGACAGATTTACCGGAACCCGTCGCGCCGGCGATAAGCATATGCGGCATCTTTCCTATATCCGCCACAACAGTCTCACCGCTCAGTCCCTTACCCACGGCAAAGCTGAGCTTGCTCTCGGCCTTTTTGAATTCCTGACTCTCAATAAGGTCTCGGAACATTACAGCCGTATTCTCTTCATTGGGCAATTCTATACCTATCAGGGATTTACCGGGGATCGGAGCCTCAATACGTACATTCTTGGCAGCCATTGACAGCATGATATCATCACTTAGATTAAGTACCTTGCTGACCTTGACCCCAACATCCGGCTTCATTTCGAACCTTGTTATCGCAGGTCCCTGGGTATATCCTGTCATCGTTACGCCCACTCCGAATTCCCTTAGTGTCTCCTTAAGCCTCTCTGCCTTCTCGTTCAGTACTTTCTTGGAGTCACCCGTCACATTGGAATTACCCTTTTTCAGAAGGGACATGGGCGGAAACCTGAATTCCTTTTTCTTTATGTCACGAGCCTTACCGGGTGATACGGCTCCTTTTTTCGGTGTTCCTGCATATGCTGATTCATCAACGGATACCGAGGGCTTCATATACTCGTTTACCGATGTATCGACACTTTCATATGACTCACTGTATAGATCATCTGCTACAGGGCCTGCGTAGTCGTACTCATTCGAAAGATGCAGGGTCTCGTTTATTATCGCACTCTCAATTTCGTCCGTGTCCCCGAGCTTTCTTCTTATCTCTTCCGGATCTACGCTTATTGAATGGGTAGACCTGGCGTTTTCATACCGAAGCTTCTTCTCATGTTCCGATGCCGGTGCATATATTTCTCTTATCTGTCCGTCACCATAAGCTTCCTCATGACCCGATGTGTTATCTTCGGCTGGATCGTCAAACGATATCTCATGCATATCATCCTTAATATATGCTTCCGGATTTACCGCAGGTTCTTCCGACAGCTTCGTATCAAGCATAACGCCCGATACTTTACGTTCCATCCTCAGGAGCCCCTCTTCCTTCTTCTTAAGGTTCTCTTCCTGAAGGCGCTTCTCCTCCATCCTGCGTTCAAGCCGCTTAAGATCTCGTTCCTTAAGGCGCTCGTTTCTCTCTTCTACCCGCGCCCTTCTCTCTTCTTCTTCAAGCAGGCGCTTCTTTCTCCGTTCTTCGTTGCGGATCCTGCGCTGTTCTTCTTTAATGGGACGTTCGTTCTCTCTTCGTATCCTCCTGCGTTCCATATCATTACGCGCGTTATCATACAATGTCCTGCCCCCGTTACGTACACCATTCAAAAGCGACTTCTCACTGATCAGCATAACGGCTATAAGCGCAAGGACGATCAATACAATAACACACCCGACCATTCCGATCCCCTTCCCCAGAAGATCGGTCACAGCTCCTCCGATGATACCTCCGCCGCACTTAAGGCTCGAACACTTCCCGTAATAATCACTTATGCTATTTATTTCAATATCATCTTTAAAAAACAGAAGCTGGGCAAAAGAGCATAAAACAATGATCAGCACAAGAGCCGACCACAGCTTCACCCTTGTAACCGTCCCGTCAGAATTCGATACATATACATATACCGAAAGGACAAGTACAACCGGCACCAGATATGAAACATATCCAAAAAGGCCGAAGAGTATTCCGCTTATAAATTCTCCCAGTGTTCCTATAAAGCCGAGATTCCCCAAAAATAAAAGCGCGGAAAAGGCTATTACCACTATAAGGACTATCTCCTTAAGCAAACCTTCATTCGCGTTCTTATTCCTTTTTCTGCCTGCGGCACTCTTCGCACCTGACCTGCTCTTGGTCCCGGTACTCTTTCTTTTTCCTCTTGATGACCCCGTAGCCATTATTTACCTCATCACTGAAATGGGATTCCCTCAAATCCCTCTGATCAAAGCTTGATCAAAAATACTATTATCGATATTGCCCCTACTGCAAAACAGTATATCCAGAAGGGCTTAAATCTCTTGTTGATCGCAAGAGCACTTACTATCTTCAGTGCAAAATATCCGATCACTGCTGCAAGTATCATGGCAACAACGCATGCCCCTGCAGGTGCTCCAACACCTCCGGAGCCTGGAAGCTTAAAGAGTTCAAGCACCAGAGCCCCAAGGATCGCGGGTATGGACATAAGGAATGAATACTTAACAGCAAATCTTCTGTCAAATCCACACAAAAGGCATCCTGTTATCGTGGTACCGGAACGCGATATTCCCGGAAGCACTGCAAAACCCTGGGCGATCCCCGTAAGCATGGCATCACCGAAATTGGCTTCCTTCTGCTTCTTGTTCCCTTTATCCACAAGATCGGAAATAAACAGTATGCCTCCCGTTCCAAGAAGACACAGCCCCACGATAAGAAGATTAGATGAAACCGATTCAACAACGTCATCAAGCAGTACACCCATTATTCCGGTAGGTACCGTCGATACCATAAGCATCAGTGTAAGCTTTCTTCCCGGTGTCGTACAGATCGGCTTATATTCCTGTTTGTTTATTGCGGATATGTTCTTGAAGAACCTTCCTATATTAACGCAGCAGTCAGCACAGATTGAAAAGAATTCTACCACGATCATACCGACATCCTTATAATAGACTGCACATACAGCCGCAAGTGTTGCAACATGCAGCAGGACCTCAAACAGAATCCCACCTTCCATATCCTTCTCGGCTATGGCCTGTATTATGGCAAGGTGTCCCGAAGAACTGACAGGCAGAAATTCGGTGAGCCCCTGAACGATTCCCATTATGATTGCCTGAAATGTAGTCATATGAATCCTCCCGCATATATCATCCGGTATATTTAAATCCGCTAAATAATACCATAAATAAGCTTATTTCGCAAACCGTGTCAGTCCTCTGCCCTCTCCTTATCAAGATGTACATCGAGCTGATTATAAGGTATCTCAATGCCTGATGCATCAAATTCCTTCTTGATATCCTCAAGTATCCTCCACTTGGATGCCCAGTATTCCGACTTCTTCACGAAAAACCTCATTCCCATTTCGATGCTGCTCGTCCCGAGTTCAGAAACAAATATCTGCTTGTCTTTTTTATGGACTACACAGTCCTCCTTGTCAAGAAGATCCGCCAGGACCTTCTTCACCTTATCGATATCACTCCTGTATGAAACCCCTACTATAACCTCAAGCTTTCTGACATCATAAAAGGTTACATTTGTAAGTGTCGTGTTTGATATGACACTGTTCGGGACCACTACGGATCTGTTGTCGACAGTCTTAAGCCTTGTATAGAACATCCCTATCTCATCGACATTTCCTTCAGCGTTTACACCTGAGACAACAACATAGTCACCGATCCTGAACGGCTTGGTAAGGAGTATCAGCATTCCGCCCGCAAAATTACTTAAAGACCCCTGAAATGCCAGACCTATCGTGAGTCCTGCCGAACCGAGCAGGGCCACTATGGACGCCGTCTCGATCCCGAAATATCCCGCAAGTAATCCTATGAGCAGAATATACAGGATTACCTTCACGGTTGCATCGATAAAATTGATATTACCGTTATCAACCTTGCTCTTCTCAAGCGACTTGCGTACCAGCTTTCTTATGAGCTTGATCACATACCTTCCTATAAAGAAAAGGATGATAACGATCACAACCTTGGTACCGGCATTAAGAGCCTTGTCAAAGAGGCCGCTCGTATATCTCTGGAATCTTGTAAGTTCTTTGGTTACATCGGCCGTTACATCGACCGCAACATCACCTGTCGCCATTAATCGGTAAGTCCCCGCTCTTCCTTAATATATTTATCTTCAAGCTCATGCCTTAGATCCTTCTTCATTGGGGCCTTGCTTTTCTTCTTGCCCTTCCCGCTTCTTTTAACCGGTGCCTTCCTTGGTTCTGCGGGACCGTCGTATCTGAATACCGATACCGAAAGAGGTGCGACCTTTATCCTTAATGAATCAGGCCTGGTATCGCATTCATCTGTCTTGCTCACCTTCACTCTCGGGTTCACATACCCGGTACCGCCGTATTTAACATCATCCGAGTTGAATACTTCCTTGTATTTACCCGGGAACGGAACTCCTATCTTATACTGATCTCTTGAAATGTTTGCAAAATTACATACGACAAGCAGTGTCTGAGACTCGCACTTCCTTAAGAAAACGATAATGCATTCATTGGCCGAGATATTGTTGATCCACTCAAATCCTTCTATTTCATTATCATGTTCGTACAGTGCCGGATGTGTCTTGTAGAAGTTAAGCATGTCGCTGACATAGAGGTTCAGCTGCTTATGTTCATCATAGTTGAGAAGGTCCCATTCAACACTCCTCTTCTCATTCCATTCGTCCCATTCACCTATATCCTGTCCCATAAAGGACAGAAGCTTACCGGGATGTGTCATCATATATCCGTAAGCGGCACGCAGGTTGGCGAATTTATCCCAGTTATTACCCGGCATCTTCGCAAGCATCGATGACTTGCCGTGCACAACCTCATCATGCGAGAATACGAGGATGAACTTCTCCGAATATGCATAGATCATGCTGAATGTAAGCTCTGTATAATGGCCGGTCCTGAACAGTGGATCATATCTCATAAATTCTGTAAAGTCATTCATCCAGCCCATATTCCACTTGTAGTCAAATCCAAGGCCGTCTTCGTCAAGGCTTCCCGATACCTTGGGCCATGCGGTTGACTCTTCCGCTATCACTATAGTACCGTCATCATTCTTCTTATGTATTGAATTGAAATGTTTAAGGAACTCAACGGCTTCGAGGTTCTCGTTGCCTCCGTAGATATTGGCAACCCAGCCGCCGTCCTGCTTGCCGT
Organism: Lachnospiraceae bacterium; assembly: GCA_024690425.1. Next base: position 13,567 of record JAILCT010000043.1, read on the forward strand.
AATCAAGGTAGAGCATCGATGCGACAGCATCCATCCTTATTCCGTCGGCATGATATTCCTTAAGCCAGTAGAGAGCATTGGCAAGAAGATAATTGCTCACCTGGGGACGTCCGTAATTATATATGGAGGTCTTCCAGTGAGGATGATAGCCCTGTCTGGGATCAAGATGCTCATACAGACAGGTTCCGTCGAACTCGGAGAGGCCGTGATCGTCCTTGGGGAAGTGAGCTGGCACCCAGTCAAGGATCACGCCTATTCCCTTCTCATGCATATAATTCATGAAATACATAAGATCATGAGCTGTACCGTAACGGCTCGTGGGAGCATAATAACCCACGACCTGATAACCCCATGATTCATCAAGCGGATGTTCCATCACAGGCATTACCTCAATATGTGTATATCCCATTTTAAGAACATAATCCGCTATCATGGGAGCAAGTTCCCGGTAATTATAGAATTCTCTTCCGTCATCCGGTTTCCTGAAAGATCCAAGATGTACTTCATATATGCTGAGCGGCTTACCATTACCCTGGAATTCCTTCCTGTTTTCCACCCATTCACTGTCTGTCCACTTAAAGCCCGTAATGTTCCGGACAACCGAAGCCGTTGCGGGACGTACTTCAGCACCGAATCCGTATGGGTCTGCCTTGAACTTGATTATATTCCCCTTAAGCTTAAGTTCATATTTATATACGGCGCCTTCCCTTACACCCGGAATAAATATCTCAAATATCCCGCTCTCGGGAATCCTTCTCATCTGGTGCCTGCGTCCATCCCAGTTGTTAAAATCACCCACTACGGACACCCTCACCGCATTAGGCGCCCATACAGCAAAGGAAACACCCTTCACACCGTCAATGGTCCTTAAATGGGCACCCATAACCCTGTATGAATCATAGAGTATCCCGGCATTGTGTTTACTGATATCCTTCCCGGAAAGAGTAGGCTCGAACCTGTAGGGATCGTGCATTTCATATGACTCACCGTCGGCAGTGTATATCTTGAAACAATAGCTGTACTTAACCTTCTTAATGCTCCTTACAAAGACCGCATAAAAACCGACTTCGTCCATGAGCTCCATGGTGTGCTCCTTGATCGTATCACCGATCTTTACAAGAGCACTTACCTTCTTTATATCATCAAGTCCCGGAAGAAAAGCCTGGATAAGGATGCCCCCTAAAACGTAGTGACCTCCCAGGAAATCATGCGGCTCATCCTCTTCCGAATAGACCAGTCCTTCGATCCTTGCCCAGTCCATCATCTTATATAGCTTCTTGTCCATGTCCTTCTCCTTGTTTTATCTTTTTTATCATAAGGACTCCTTCCAAAAGGGTCCCTCCTTATGATATATTCTGTAAGAAATACTCCGTATTTCTTTTGAATACGCTCGCCGCTTAGGCATCATAAGGACTCCACCACTTCGTGGTTCCCCTCATGATATATCATGTATAAACAGCCCGCTTCTTAACTTGGGTTCAAACCATGTTGACTTGGGCGGCATCAGAAGTCCTGCATCCGCCACGCTGAAAAGCTCACCTATCGATGTGGGATACATTGCAAATGCCATCTTGCAATCGTCCGCACATCTTCTCTCAAGCTCCGTAAGCCCTCTTATCCCACCGACGAAGTCGATCCTGCGGTCTGTCTTGGGATCATCTATTCCAAACAGGGGCTTAAGCACATTATCCTGCAGGATAGACACATCAAGTCCCTTCACGGGATCATCCGACAGGAATCTGTCATCAAAGTCAAGCGAATACCATTTCCCATCCGCATATATTGAAACCTGCCCCTTCTTCTGAGGCCTGAATGGTTCACTCCCTCTCTCTGACAGGCTGCCCATCTTACCAAGTTCACTGAGTATTTCCGGTACGGTATGCCCGTTTAAGTCCTTTATCACCCTGTTGTAATCCATTATCATGAGCTGCTCGTCGGGAAAGAGAACCGACAGGAAATAATTAAACTCCTCATCTCCTGTATAATCCTTATGTTCTTCTCTTCTCTTAAGTCCTACCTTTACGGCACTGGCGCACCTGTGATGCCCGTCTGCGATATAGATCGAATTCATATCAGCAAAAGCTGCTTCTATAGTCCTTATATCCGAAGCATCATCTATTATCCATACCCTGTGTCTTATGCCATCATCTGACACAAAGTCATTCACGGCCTTGCCTGACTTTACCTTATCAACCACCCTGTTTATGGTATCTTCCGCCCTGTATGCAAGGAATATCGGTCCGGTCTGGGCACTCAGCGAATCGACATGCCTGATCCTGTCAACTTCCTTATCTGCCCTTGTGTTCTCATGCTTCTTTATGACACTGTTGAGATAGTCATCAATGGATGCACATGCGACTATACCTGTCTGGGCCCGTCCATCCATGGTAAGTTCGTAAATATAGTAGCAGGCCTTATCATCCTTAACGAAGCTACCGTCATCAAGCATGCCCCTGAACAGCTCGTTCGCCCTCTTATAGACCCTGTCGTCATAAGTATCCACGGAATCATCAAAGCCTGTCTCAGCCCGGTCTATTCTTAAAAAGGACAGATCGTTTCCCTTAACAGCCTCCTTGGCCTCTGCCCTGTTGTAAACATCATACGGTAATGCTGCGATCTTATCCTCAAGTCCCGCTGCCGGCCTGATCGCATTAAATGGTCTTATCCCTGCCATATCTCCCTCCAAGATCTATCTGTATTTTCACACACACCATATATTGTACCAAATAATCGTCACAATAACAATATATATCACGTTTCACACATATCTTTATATCATCTTCGAAAATATGTTCTTGATTGGTTCAAACATGTATGGTATCATGTTTTTCGAAGCAGTTTTAACATAAATCATATTATCGGGAGTGATCAGTATATGACAGCACAGGATAGGGATTTTCTTGACAGGATCAATAAATATGCCGAGGAGGCGCTTAAGGATATAGATCCCCAGTCAACTCATGTTTCGGAACAGCTGAACAAGCTCCGTCCGGTAATGGAGGAGCTTGCGTCTGAGTTAAATATGCCTATTGAAGATGTATTCATCAAATATATGGATCTTGCCTCCGAGCAGGGAGTCGAAGCCGAGAATAAATACCGCGAGGATCTGGGGCCTGATTTTGACTTCAAGCTGTAGGGTCATGGGATCATAAGGTCCGTAACCCTCTGAATCAGTTCGTTAAGGTGTTCTTTTGAATGCTTTATACGTTTCCTTCCCAGCTCGTTGTCGACATCCTGGTTCAGGGATATGATGTGTAGGAAGCGGATATATGCAAGAAGCATTATCTTATCCTTAATCTCTTTAAGCTTCTCTTCATCCGTACCCTTGAAGTAGTCTCTTATTATCCCATCCCACATATGGGCACACACTTCTTTTTTTATCCCGAGGAATTTAAGAGAATTATCCTCCTCGTCTTCCTCGAAAGCCATGTATGTTACATACAACCCCTGGAGGTCAAAGATCGGCTGGCCTGTGCTCAATGTATCCATGTCAATAAGCATTGGCTCATTGTCGGACATCATCACATTCTTCATATGGAAGTCTCCGTGAACCACATGCAGGTCATCCGGAAGTGCTTCTATTAGCCCTCTGCATCTATCGGCCATGTCATCGCCTATAAGTCCCCGGATCGTTTCAAGGTATTCGACGAAATGATCTCTTGCATACGGCAGTGTTCCCGGATCCATCACAGTCCCGTGGACTTCCCTCATGAAATCCGTAAAGGTTGCAATGGTCTCATCTATCCTGTCCGGTTCATCTATGATCATATCGTTGAAGCTTTTTGACTTTAACAGTTCAAATACAGACCCGTATGCCCCGCCCGATCTGACGATATCAAATGAAATGGCTGTCGGTATCCCCTTTACAAAAGCCATTCTTGCCATCTTCTTCTCATTTTCGATCATCCCGATGGCATCGGGAGAATCATACATCTTAACTATCGTATCTTCATCAATTCGATAAACGGTCCCGTAAAACCCCTTTCCGATAACTTCACATCCATCAAGCGAGATCTCTCTTGGCTTTTTTCTTACATCAAGCAGCTCGGTAAATCCGGTAGTATCAAAAATCTCATATATTTCAGGGGACAGATCGGTAACTGAGAATTTACCTTTCGCGGCCTTACGGGCCTTCATCAGGACCCTGAGACCGGCACTGGATATATACGCAAGATCCGAAGCGTCGATCACGATATCTTCTCCGGGATCTGTATTTACAAGGCTTAACAGCTTCTCCTCCCACTCATGTGCATTATTCGAATCTATCCTTCCATCGATTTTATATATCATCATTCCTCCGGTACTAGTCTATTTAGCTCGAATATATGGCTTACCGCTGGCTGCCGGTACACGGGATTTCCCTACAAAAAGGATAAGCACTATGACCGTAACAACATAAGGGATCATCGAAATAAGCTGCATATTGGCCAATGCCGATCCTCCCATTATTACCTTTAAGCCCGAGCAGAAACCGAATACAAGGCATCCGATAAGTGCCCCCTGCGGTCTGAACTTGCCGAATATAACGGCAGCAATTGCGATAAAGCCCTGTCCTACTATCGATATGGGACGGAACTGTGTCGAGATCGCCATGGTCACGCAGGCTCCGCCAAGTCCCGATAAGAATCCCGAAATACACACACAGGTGAAACGCATCTTTATAACATTAATACCCAATGTCTCGCAGGCTCCCGGGTGCTCACCGCATGCACGAAGGCGTAGCCCGAACCTTGTCTTATAGAATACGAACCATACAATAAACGTTGCTGCGAATACAAGATATGTGGACGCAAAATTGGCAAAAACGTTATCCATAAAGCGTCCGAAAACGGTTGATGTATCAAACACACCCCTGAACAGCCTGGGGATCTTCATGCTTGCCTCAAGAGGTATTGTATCTGTTGAATCAAACATTACCCTGGCAATCATTATAACGATACCCGGTCCCAGCATGTTTATAGCCGTACCTGCTATGGTCTGGTCCGCTCCGAGATTAACGGTTGCAACAGCATGAAGCATACCGAAAAACGCACCGGCTAATCCGCCGCATATGAACCCGATCCATGGGTTCCCTGTATAATAGGCAACAACCGTTCCGGTAAATGCACCGGCTGTCATCATTCCTTCTATACCGATATTGATAACTCCCGATACTTCAGAAAAGCAGGATCCGAGCGCCGCATAAAGAAGAGGTGTTGTGTAGATGAGCGTCGCATATAAAACGACACCTAAGCTGTTTACAAATCCTGTCATTTCGCATCACCTCCCGCAATCCTGTCGCTTTTCTTTTTTCTCATGCTTATACGGCCCAGATTCACAAAGATGACCGAAATAGCTATAAAGAATACCACTGTACCTACGATCACATTTATAAGCTGAGTCGGTGCACCTACCAGGTTCAGCTTGCTTCCGCCATACATAAGAGCTCCGTAAAAGATTCCGGCTGCAAAAACACCGAAGGGATTGGAGCAGCCTATCAGTGCCACAACAATACCGGCAAAGCCGAATCCCTCCTGCGATGAGAATATCGATATACGGCTTCCCATACCCATAAGCTGAAGAGCACCAGCAAGTCCGCCAAGTCCACCTGATATGGCAAGAGTAATAAGTATCGAATTATTTACATTGATCCCGCCGTAATCGGCAGCATATCTGTTGAACCCGACTGCCTTCAGCCTGTATCCGAGAGTAGTCTTTTCGATAACATGGTATACAAGGAACATCATGGCTATGGCAACAAGGATACCCCAGTTGGCAGTCGGCGCAAGCCCCAGATTTCCGATCAGATCAGCAGGCAAAAGGGTACTTGCATTAACGGATATGTTCTCGGTCGCCTCTGCTGTACCTGTTGAATGTATTCCGGGAAGACCGGCAATAAAATTCGACAGATAGAAGGCGATCCAGTTGAACATGATCATACTCAGGACCTCATTGATACCCCAGACAGTCTTAAGAAGCCCGACTATGATACCCCATACCGCACCTGCAAGCATCGCCGCAATGAAGCAAAAAGGTATAAGTATCACCTTGGGAAGACCTCCGCACAGGATACCCACACATGCAGCTGCCATGGATCCGGCAACGAACTGACCTTCCGCACCTATATTGAAAACACCGGTCTTAAATGAGAAAGCCACCGAAAGGCCGGTCATTATATAGGGAATGGAATAAACGATCACGTATGATATCCCCTTAAGCGAAGTTACACTGCTTATCAGGCGTCCGTAGGCAGCTCCCGCAGACAGGCCCATGATCATAAGAAATACCGCTCCGAAAAGAAATCCCAGCAATATTGACAGCAGGATATGTATGACCCGGTTATATGCTACAAGATCCCAAAAACTCCCTTTTTTTGTCATTTTGCCTTTCCTCCCGCCATCATAAGTCCAAGTGTGTTCTCATCAGCTTCGTTGCCCGGGATGGAATCTACGATCCTGCCGTCAAATATGACGTCGATCACATCGGACAGGCCCATGATCTCATCCAGTTCAAAGCTCACCAGAAGGACCGCCTTACCCTTGTTACGCTGATTCACCAGATATTTATGTACATATTCGATAGCACCTACATCAAGACCTCTGGTCGGATTTACGGCTATCAGCAGATCCTTGTCATTTTGAACTTCACGCGCGATTATGACCTTCTGCTGATTTCCTCCCGACAATGTGCCTGCCGGACGCTTGGCACTTTTGGAGGGACGTATATCAAATTTATTGATCGATGTGGTTGCATACTTTGTTATGGAATCTCTCTGCAGAATATGCTTGAGTGAAAAGGGCTCCTTATCATAATTCTGAAGTATGAGATTATCCTCAACTGTAAACAGGGAAACAAGTCCATGCTTCTGCCGGTCGGCCGGTATGGATGAAACACCGTGATCAAATCCGAACTTGGGCGGCTTGTTGAAAACATCGGTACCGTTTACGAGCACCTGTCCGGTGGTACCTTTACGCAGGCCCGTGATCACTTCCACAAGTTCCGTCTGTCCGTTACCGTCGATGCCTGCTATACCTACTATCTCACCTCTTCTTACCTGAAGGTTCAGGCCCTTTACTATTTCGATCCCCCTGTAGTCATTACAGTGCAGATCCTTAACATCCAGTACGACTTCTCCAGGTTCCTTCTCGGGTTTATCCACCTTGAAGGCGACCTTGCGTCCCACCATCATGGAAGCCATCTCATTTTCGTCAACCTTCTCCACGTCCACGGTATCTATATACTTACCTGCACGGATTATCGTGCAGAAATCCGCTGACTGTTTGATCTCTTTAAGCTTATGGCTTATGAGTATGATACTCTTGCCGTCCTTAACAAGGCCTTCCATAATGGTTATAAGCTCTTCTATCTCCTGGGGAGTAAGCGAAGCGGTAGGCTCATCCAGTATAAGTATGTCCGCTCCCCTGTACAGGGCCTTAAGGATCTCCACGCGCTGCTGCATTCCCACAGAAATATCCTCTATCCTGGCATCGGGATCTATAGCCATCCCGTAACGCTGTGATATTTCTATAACATTTTTCCTTGCAGCCGCCATATCAAGCTTTATATTCTTCGTGGGTTCGGTTCCCAGAACGATATTTTCGGTGACCGTAAACGGCTGTATGAGCATAAAATGCTGATGTACCATACCGATACCCGCATCTATGGCATCCTTGGGACTGTTCATCTCTATTTTCTTACCGTTTATCAGGATATCGCCGGAAGTCGGCTTCAAAAGACCATAGAGCTGGTTCATAAGTGTTGACTTACCTGCTCCGTTCTCACCGAGAATTGCATGGATCTCACCCTTGTGAACAGTGAGATTGATACCGTCATTGGCTACAAAATCCCCGAATTTCTTCACGATATTGCGCATCTCTATGACGGGTGTATTCATATCCACATATTGCTTAGCCACTGGAATTACCCCCTATTAATAATGCATCCGCTCCCATTTAGAGAGCGGATGCACGGATTTATCATGTCTTATTTAAGCTCAAACTGAGGGCAGTCTGCCACAGAGGTAGGAACTGTCTTCTTACCGTCTATGATATCCTTCTTGGCTGCTTCAACCTTCTCAAGTACATCAGCAGGGATGTGATCACGGGTAGGAGCAAGGTCTACACCACCGTTTGAAAGGTCATACTTATGTTCACCGGCTGTAAATGTACCGTCCTTAACTGCCTTGGAGATATCCTGTGAAGCGACATCAACACGCTTCATAGCGGATGTGATCACATGGTCGGGAGCAAGGTTTGACTGGTCGGTATCAACACCGATAGCCCAGATACCTTCTTCGTTACAAGCCTCGATAACGCCCATTCCCGTACCGCCGGCTGCATGATAGATTACATCTGCGCCATTGGTGATCATGTTCTTGGCTGCTGTTGATCCGCCTGCGGAATCACCGAAGTTGTTGGCATTATACTGGAGAACCGTAGCATCGGGACAAGCTTCAAGAACACCTGTGATATAACCTATACCAAAGAGATTCATTGTATCGCTGACCATACCCTGTACATAACCTACTGTCTTGGTCTCTGTAACGGAACCTGCGACAAGACCTACAAGATAAGATGCCTGCTCCTGTGCGAACATAAGGCACGCAACATTGGGAAGATCGATGCTGGCGTCATCGATTATCGCAAACTTCTGATCAGGATTTGCTTCTGCTGCTGCCTTTGTTGCATCGGCGAGCATATAACCTACGCAGATGATAAGATCATAGCCTTCATCCATGAATGTGTTTATGTTTGTCTGATAGTCAGCGTCTGTCTTGCTCTCAAGATAACTAACCTCGAAAGAAGGATCTTCTGCTGCCAGGGCCTGCAGGCCTTCCCAGGATGTCTGGTTAAATGACTTGTCATTAACGCCACCTACATCCGTAACCATACCGATCTTTACCTTCTTGCCGCCTCCTGCATTAGATGCTCCGCCTCCGCAGGCTGTAAGTGAAAGTACCATGGAGACTGTGAGAATAACTGTCAGTAACTTTTTCATATGAATTCCTCCATCCATTTTGTATTCGATGTTTAATAAAACACCATTATAATAATAACACTAACGGATAAACAAAACAAGCTCCCCCGATAATGGAGGAGCCTGTTATCACTCTTCTATGATGCCTTCGAAAGTGGGGTGAAATCCAGTCTTACATAGTCAAATCTCGATCTGTATTCTTCAAATTCCTCTTCACTTATGCTCTCCCAGTCATCCTCCGTCGACCCGAAATTGACAAACCATGGATTATCCTTATCCTCATAGCCGTCCTTCTTAACACCCAGCTGGATCAAAAGGGTTGTCGAATTCGGCTCTATATCATATGACTGCCATTCACTGTCTTCCGCTCCGCCCGATCTCTCATTGCATATCATACCGTCTTTAAGGGCATAATACCTGTCCCTGCCTGAGCCCGACAGTACATGTTCCGGTTCTCTGTCTACCATTGTATAGATATCATAAACAGTGCCTTTAAGATCACCTTCTGCGATCTCACCTATCAGCAGTTCATCTATTCCATCGTTATTAACATCGCAGTAGGCATATCCGACTGTATCCAGGCCATCACCGCCCGTGGCCACATTGATCGCATTGTATTCGGGGCTCATGTCCTCGCTTTCCAGCCTGTTTGAATCCCATTTCTCCTTTACGGCGGTTACATATTTCTCAATGACATCCGAATACATGCCCTCTCCGTTACATCCGGCTCCGAAAACAAACTCTCCTTCAAGGGGCTTAAGGGTCTTTATAATGTCCTCTGCACCATCGTACAGGGCCTTATAGGTATCAGGCATATCCTCGGTATATTTGGTATAGTCATACTGGACATCGGAAGGATACTCGGCCACAACATCATACAGGATATCGTCACCGTTCCTTATCTCTCCAAGCTTCTTATCCATTCCGCCCGCATAATCAGAAGGGTCCTTGTATGCATAAACCGAAAAAGCATGTCCGCCATATCCGGCATCCTTAGCTTCCATGTCATATACGATATATCCGTTCCTTCTGCTCTCGATCACATAAGTCCCGTCAAGTTCTTCAGGCATCGTGATATCAAATATCTCATTGTCCTTCTCACGATTAAGCGTAACATCATCCCCATAGATAGTAGCAAAGTCTTCGCACATTGATATGGTCTCAAATCCGTGTTCGTCGCAGAACCGGGCCAGCGGCTCCCATTTATCGTAATTGCCGTATTCTCTCTCATAATCGTCGCACAGAACCATATATGCCCTGCCTTCATACTCTTCATTGTTTACGGTATACTGTCCCATTGACAGATCACCCGTACTGTTACCGAAGCATAAAACGGGAACCTTGCCTATTTCAAGGGCAATCTCACTAACCTTATTCATTTTAATGGTCTTGATTATAAGATCTCCTCCAAGGATCACATCATCATCTTCCGTGTACAGATATTCCAGCCCGTCAGTTTCTCCCTGACCTGTTGCGACCATGCTATAGCTCATACCTATTACCCTGTTTTCGGGTATGGGAAGGACATCCTCTATAAGGGCCCGTACTACAGTCCTGTCAGATCCGCTGACTATATAGCAGGTAAAGTCATTCGCATCAAGATACTTTACAAGTGATACCATAGGTTTATAGAAGGCATCACCTCTTGTCAGATTATCAAAGCCCTCCGCCTTGCTCTTCATAAATTCTCTTGTATAATCCTTCAGCTCATCTATGGTCATTCCGGCATAAACCCTGCCTGCATATTCCGCATGTATCCTCTCGGAATTATCCGGCAGGCTTCCCGTCCTGATACCTTCCTCAAGTGCCGCAGCGAATTCCCTTATCTCTTCGTCCGCTTCATAATCCTCATCATACAGGGCCCTGTGGATGAACATCATATATTCGAAATATGACGGATACAGTTCACCTATTATTGTTCCGTCAAGGTCGAACACGGCGATCCTGTCCTCGACCGGGATATAGCTCTCAGAGTCCTCATCGGTCACCTTATTCACATATTCCGTTATCGATGATGCGGCTTTTGAATCCTCGGTCCAATACTCAAGCTGCGCCTTTTCCTCTTCATTTTCCTCTTTATTTACCTCTTCGTTCTCATTATAGTTGATGTTGATATTGCCCGTGTCTGAGCAGCCTGTCAGCATGATGGCAATAAATACCGCCATAAGCATACCTGTTAAGTTTTTTTTCTTCATACCTGTTCTTTATAACCTCCTTTGTTTTTAAACACTCATATCCTGCGGAGTATTTATATTTGCATATGATGCTTCACTCAGGGCATCACAGTAGCCCGTATCAAGATTACACTCAGTCAGTTTCCTAAGCCTGTATTCCCCGTTTGAGGCAAGTCCCCTGACATAATCCAATATACCGGTCTCATAGATGCCGGCAAGCGGCTGGATACGCGCATCCTTTGTCCTGACGAAGAACAGATCCTGTCCCCTATAGGAACTGCACACATGCCTTATCTCTTCCCTATTGTATTTTATCATATCACAGGCCAGGAGTAAAAGAGCATCTGCCCCATCATCACCTGCCTTTTTAAGAGCAGCGATCAGTCCGCCCATGGGGCCTATATCATCATACTCGTCGGTAATGCTTATCCAGCCGTTTCGATATCTCTCCTGATCCTTTCTGACCGATAAGTATCTTCTGAATATGACCTCATCGTAACAGGCGTCAACCTCATCGCATATATGCTCAAGAAAAGTGCGGCTCTCCCCGGGAATGACAATGTCCTCTTTGGGACTGCCCATCCTCTCTGATCTTCCGCCTATAAGTACAGCTGCCGCGATTTTATAATCTCTCATAGTCCCCGTGAACACCTCCGGTTTTCTTAAGAAGCCTTATATCGGTTATTACGATATCCCTCTGTACCGACTTGCACATATCATAAACCGTCATGGCCGCCACGGAGCAGGCACAGATGGCTTCCATCTCAACACCTGTCCTTCCTGTACACTTAATACAGGCGGTAATGTCTATTGCGGTTTTTTCTTCATTAAGGATAAGCTTTACATCGGATCCGTCAATCAGGACGGGATGACACATGGGTATAAGGTCCGGAGTCCTCTTGGCCCCCATGATACCGGCTATCTGGGCAACTGTAAGTACGTCCCCTTTCTTTACGCCACCTGTCCGTATAAGGTCAAATGTCTCCCTGTTAAGAAGTACCCTGGCTCCCGCAACCGCTCCCCTTACCGTGATATCCTTTTCGGAAACGTTGACCATCCTTGCATTTCCGCCTTCATCGAAATGGGTGAACTCCTTTTTCTCCTTCTTATCCCCGGGATAGTTTACTATATCATTCATTATAAAGTCAGCTAACCCTGCAGCATCATTTATATCGAATACAGGAGTGTCTCCATTGTTTTCCCACCTTGGCGCATCATCACTGGCAATAGCCTTATATACACCTGCATCTTCAGGAAGTTCATATCTGCATCTTTCACTGGTCACACCGATCCTTGGGATATCTGCATATTTATATCCTTCGACCAGTATAACATCTGCTTTTGATGCATCGTTTATCATCTCTTCAAGCGACATTGTACGGCTGCACAGCTTCGCGCTCTTTGATACCGATGATATCAGCACTGTACCGGCTCCGGCCCTGCTGAACCTGTATGTGTCCTTACCTTCCCTGTCCATTTCAAAATCATGTCCGTCATGCTTGATCACGGCAACCTCAAACCCCTTCTTACCAAGCAATGGTATGATCTTTTCTATAAGTGTAGTCTTACCGCTCCCTGAAAATCCGGAAAATCCGACTACCGGTATGCTCCCTTTATCTCCTGTCATATCGATCCTCTCTTAATATCTGCCAAACGTACAGTTGGGATAATGGCATGTCTTACACATCTGGCACAGCCCGCCTTGTGCAAGCCTTACAATATCCTGCTTCGTAAACCTTACATCAGCATAGATCTGCGGCAGTAAAACGTCAAACATCGTTGTCGGCAGGCTTATTGCAGCCCCCGGCACTCCCAGTACCGTCGCCCCGTCAAGATATGCGACCAGTGTCATATTGCCCGGTTGAGCCGGCAGCCCGTAGCTTATTATATCAGCTCCCAGCCTTTTGATCGCTCCTGGTGTAAGGTCATCAGGGTCAACCGACATCCCTCCTGTAAAGATGAGAAAGTCGGCTCCCCTCTTAAGCAGATCTGACGCGGCATCCATGATCATATCCATATCATCATCGCAAATCTTAATGTCCAATATCTGACCCGGATAGTATTCCAGCTTTTTCCTGACAACAGGCTCAAAGCGTTCTTCTCTTCGTCCGTTATATACCTCGGAGCCGGTGATTATAACTCCTGTTTTCTTCTCCTTATAAGGGAGAAGATCCAAAAGGCGTTCTTTCCTGCACATATCTTCCGCCTGCATTATCACGTCCTCACCGGTAAACAGCGGGACTATCCTCATTGCTGCAAGCCTTGCGCCCTTCTCCACCCTGTAATGGTCAGGAAGTGTCGATATGGTTATATCTCCTATTGAGTTTATCTTCTCAAGCAGCTCTATATTGACCCTGAACATTCCCTGTATATCACTTACGAGCACCACCTTGCCTTCTGACGGGCCCTCGTAGTGTGCGTATTCAACCGGAGCCATCCCTGCCATCCTCAGGGCACAGTCCTCCTCATGTACCATCCCTTCGGGAATATCTCCGGCATATATTGTCTTCTTCCCGATATCAAGAAGAGCCTTTATATCCTTTTCTTCTATCACATGTCCCCTCTTAAAAAGAGGGCCCTTAAATCCCGGATACATGGCCGTTACATCATGGCACAGGGCCATGCCTACAGCATCCTCAACTTTTATCTTCTGCATATCCTGTCCTTTCCCCATATAATGGTCCCTGCTCACTCTTACCGTTTTCATATGAGGAAGGCATCAACAAGTGTCCCCTCGGGAACGGGAGCCTGCATATCCGCTACTATCCCGTACACATTGCAAAAAGCGGCACTACTTATCACCACATTACCCTGCTCCTTCGGAAAGTCAAGATAAGCTTCACCATCTTCCAGTTCAAGCCTTCCCCTTAAAAACCTCGTCCCCTTACCTGCCTTCTTACACTCATTCTTAAGCTTAAGCTTTATAAGTTTATGATCATAGTCCCTGTAACCTGCCAGCTTCTTAAGGGCAGGATAACAGATGCATTGGAGGTTTGTCAGTGAAGATGCGGGATTACCCGATAAGGCGAGCATGATTTTGCCTTCCTTAAGACCGTAGGCACAGGCCATGCCGGGCTTCATTCTAACGCCTCTCACCAAGATCTCATAACCTGATCCCTCCATTGCATCGGGAACAAGGTCATAATCTCCGGCAGATACTCCTCCTGTGGAGATTATGATATCGCATTCTCTTTCTCCCTTAATGATAAGATCCTTTATATCCTTAATATCATCCGCGGCATGTCCAAGGTATAATGTATCTGCTCCGATACCATCAAGTGCCGCCGCGATCGTGTATCTGTTTGAATTTCTTATCTTACCGGGAACCGGGACAGATTCTGCACCGACCACTTCGTCACCGGTCGATATTATTCCTGCCTTAAGGCGTTTGTATACAGGTACTTTCAACATGCCAAGAGAAGCCATTATGCCTGTAAGACCCGCATCTATAACAGAACCTCTTCGGGCAAGCTGGCTTCCTTTGCTTATATCTTCTCCGGCTCTTATAACATTTTCTCCGCTTCTGTATTTCTGCCTTATGGCAACCTGTGTATCTGTAAAGTCAGTATCTTCATACTTGCATATTGCATCCGCTCCCTCAGGAAGAGGTGCCCCTGTCATAAGACGGATGGCACATCCGCCTGTTATGACTGATGATGCCTGCTGACCGGCTCTTATATTTTCAATGACTTTAAGGATAACAGGTTTTTCGTCTGCTGCTCCCGCTGTGTCTTCCGCCCTGAATGCATAACCGTCATATGGGGATCTGTCAAAAGAGGGAACGTTTTCTTTTGCGATGATATCCTCCGCAAGGACCCTCCCGGCAGCATTCTCAAGATTTATTTCTTCTGTTCCCATCACAGCAACACTGTCTGCAAGGATCTTTACAGCCTCTCTTGGTTCGGTAGCCATGGTTCATTCCTCCGTGCTTAACTGTAAGCTTAATTTCTCTTCTCTTAGTATCCGTGCTTTAATCCTTGCGTTTTCCTGCCTTCAAGCAGATTTATCGCAAGAAGCACCACTGCGGATATCGCAATGTTTATAAGGACCCACTTTATAGCAAGCCCGTCATTGTTCGTTCTCCACAGCTGATAGACCGTAGTTGATATAGTCGCTGTCTTGCCCGGTGTGTAACCGGCGATCATCGTGGTGGCTCCGTATTCTCCCAGAGCTCTTGCAAAAGCCAGTACTGTTCCGGCTATGATCCCGTTCTTACAGCAAGGCATCATTATCCTGAAAAAAATGTAAGAACGGCTAAGGCCGAGTGTAGCGCCTGCCTGAGCAAGCGTAACGTCAAATGCCTCAAAGGCCCCGCGTGCCGTCCTGTACATCAGCGGAAAGATCACAACAGATGTCGCAAAAATCGCTGAATACCAGTTCATTGTAAGCTTTACCCCAAATACGTTCATAAACCATGAACCCAGTACACGTTTCGGTCCAAGGATCCTTAACAGCAGATATCCCACGACTGTCGGTGGTAATACAAGCGGCAGGGTGAAAACGCAGTCAAGCAAACCCTTTAGTATTTTCGGCAACCTTATAACATAGTATGCCGCCGCTATCCCAAGTATAAAGATTATTGCAGTACTTATCCCTGCTATACGCAGGGAATTCACGAGCGGATAAATATCCATGTACTTCTCCTCGTATCGGTATATGTGACACTTTAGCTCTGAGCTTAAGTGTCACATTATTTTAAGCAGGCGAATCCTACGCTCTCAAATATCTTACTGCTCTCAGCGGTGGTTAGGTAGTCAAGAAAGGCCCTGGCTTCTTCAGGGTGTTTCGAACCCTTTAACACTGCCGCAGGATATACTACCTGTCCGCACATATCCTTTGTTGCCGTATCGACAACTGTTAGTCCTGCCGAGAAAGCATCAGTCGAGTATATGACTCCGCAGTCAACGGATGCCTCACTCACCTGGGTCGTTACCTCCTTGACATTGCTTCCGTAGGTTATTACTCCGTCCTTGTTGAGGGCCTCCTCATCCAGTCCGTAAAAAGTAAATATCTTCTGTGTGTACTGGCCTACCGGAACATCTTCATTGCCCATCGCCATCAGGATGGACTTATCCTTAAGGCCTGCCACCATATCATCATATGAATTTATATTCTTGGGATTTCCTTCGGGAACTGCCAGAGCAACCTTGTTCTCAAGAAGATCGATGCGGGTATCAGGGTCGATAAAGTCAAGGCCATCCGGGTTTAACTCCTCATCTTTTGTAATATCAAGCTGGTTCATCTGTTTTGCTGCAGCAGATATGAAGATATCGCAGTCGGCCCCTTCTTCTATCTGGGTCTTAAGTGTCCCTGATGAGTCAAAATTGTAAATGATTGTCACATTCGGAGCCAAGTCCTTATATGCCTTAGCGATCTCCTCCATGGTCTCGGTCATGGATGCAGCCGCAAATACGGTCAGCTCGACTTGGGCTGCAGCCGGTTCTTCCGTTGCAGTGGGTTCTTCCGTTGCTGCGGGTTTTTCTTTTGCTGCAGGTTCTTCTGTTTCTGCAGTTGACTCAGTTACCGTCTGTGTTTCATTTGTCTGTGATGTGCCGCCTGCGCATCCGCATACAGTGTATGCGCAAACAGACAGCACGGTGAATAATGCTGTTACTCTTTTCATGATATGTCTCCTTTTCTGCGGGTATCAATACCCGGTCATGGAAGGCTGATCGCTTTCGCTTACAACCCCGGGCCTAATTATCCTTGGCCGGCCTTATTCCCATAGTACGGTTGAGAGTCCATCCCTCATATATTACCTTAGGCAATAAGGCTCGAAGAATTTACGGTTACCAGGATATTATATAACGTTTAATGCATGTTTTGTAGTATAATGTTGTTATATATAATTTAATCTGTGAATCGGAGGTAATACCATGGGTTTATTCGAAAAGAAGGAATGTGCATTATGCGGCGGCAAGGCAGGGCTTATCACCCGCTATAAGATATCGGGAGGCGACTATATATGCGGCACCTGCAGGGGCAAGATGTCACCGAATACAGACGGGATCGGCAATATGACGCTTGAAGATGTTGAGGAGCAGATCCGTATCAAGGAAGAAAACGACGAGCGTTTCCAGAATGATTTCGAGATCACACGCCAGTTTGACTTTGATTCAAGGCATCCGATAATGGCAGTTAATGATAACAGCGGTGAATTCGTGATATTAAAGGATGCCAATCCCGATATTTTTTCATTCGATCATGTATTAAGCTATAACGTTGACCTTAATACTTCATTACTCTCCGAAGAAGAGCAGAGAAAAGATTCGGGGCTCTGGGGTGTATTGGACTACCTGCTATCCGATGATTTTGGCTCAAGATTCCCCGACATGCCCAGATGTCCTCAGGGACACAAGGTGACCGGAATGTATTTTGAGATCAATTTCTCGGACAATCCTTTTAATGCGGACCAGATCAGGATCGATATGCTGCCCGGGTGGTCAACTGCAGAAACCGAGGTTGACAAGGCCTACCGGTGTGCAAACGAAATGTACCAGTGCTTTAAGGAATATAAGAACGGACAACGCAGAACTTCTGCAGGCAGCGCAGCATCTTCCAATACTTCTGCGGCTGCTCCGAATGCCATCGAGCAGGTTAAGCAGCTTAAAGAACTTCTTGATATGGGTGCTCTCACTCAGGACGAGTTCGACAGGAAGAAGAAAGAACTGCTCAATCTTTAAATTCGGATCACGATCAGCCCCGTTCGATCGATCAATTTATGCCTAAAGAGGGCGACCGCAATCAATTATGAATGCGAATCGGGTGACTAAGTTTGCTGTCGAAGACACGGGGACGGTTCTTCTGTCTTCTTCAAAAGTATGATCCTGTCCGGAGCAACCGACAGGCTTTCGGGCAGGCGTTTCTCATCAAATGTCTCATAGATGTCTCTTGAGAGCTTCCACCACAGTCCGTTCTCAAGGGTAACATACCATTCAAATGGAAGCCTGGATACACTTACATTGCCGCATGGGATCGTGTTCACACCTTCTGTACCGGGTATAAAGTCATGAGCCCTTATACCAATATGGGTTATATCATCCGTAACTTTCCCGTCAGTTATAAGCTCTATCCCCTTCCAGTCAAGAGCCCTGACACTGTGGTCTGTAAGCCTCTCTATCCTGCTTATGTTCTTACAGCCTGTAAGCCTTGCTGCAGGAACAGACGCAGGATGTTCAAACAGCTCATCCGTTTCTCCCTCGGCTATCACCCTTCCCTTATCCAGCAAAACCAGGTGATCGCACATCTGATAAATCTCGTCCCTGTCGTGGCTTACCATGATGACCCTTTTATCGTACATATCAAGTATACGTATTAGTTCAAGCCTCAGTCCTTCACGAAGGTATGTATCCATTGCTGAAAACGGCTCATCCAACAGGATCACCTCCGGATCGGTCACAAGCATCCTTACAAGAGCAGTCCTTTGTTTCTGCCCGCCGGACAGTTCATGCGGCATATGATCCTTTACATCCCACAGGTTAAATCTCTTAAGCAGTTCTTCCATGCCGCTCTCTGTATTATTGCCAACGCCATGCATTGCCGCCCCGATATTTCCCCTGACACTCATATTGGGAAAGAGAGCATAGTCCTGAAACAGGTAACCTGCTTTACGTTTACCCACCTTTATATCCTTCCCAAGACTGCTGTCAAACAGTACCCTGCCGTCTAAGACTATCCTGCCTTCATCCGGACATATAAGTCCTGCGATTGACTTAAGAGTAAGGCTCTTTCCGGAGCCTGAAGCCCCCAGTATGCCTATCCTTTTACTCCCTGTTTCGAAGGAAACATCAAGGCTGAAGTCATCATATCTCTTTTTTACCCTCACAAGACAGGGGGACGGTTCTTTTGTCTTCACCATATCACAAGAGTTTCCTTATCTCATCAAGTGTAAAATTGTATGCCTTGTTACAGAAATGACACTTAAGTTCTATATCCTTTCCATCCTTAATGATACTGTCAAGTTCCTTCTTGCCAAGGCTTATAAGAGCCTTCTCAACCCTTGCCTTGTCACAGTTGCAGTAAAACCTTGTGGGCAGTGTATCATTGATCTCAAGATCAAATCCATCAAGGATATACTCAAGCAAGCCTGTCGAAGTTCTTCCCTCATCTAGCATGGCAGTCACGGAAGGGATCTCTTTAAGCCTTTCCTCAAGCCTTGTTATTAGAGAGTCATCCGCAAAAGGCATAAGCTGGATGATAAAGCCTCCGGCCTGTCTAACAGTGTTGTTTTTCTCCATAAGGACTCCTAAGCCTACAGCTGAAGGGACCTGCTCGGAGGTTGCAAAATAATAGGTCAGGTCTTCTGCTATCTCACCTGTCTGCAGAGCAACCTGCGACGAATAGGGCTCTTTAAGACCCATATCCTTTATGACGCTCAGGACTCCGATACCTATTGCGCCTCCGACATCAAGCTTTCTTTCGGGTCCGTTCGCAAGCGGATACACCTTCGCAGGAAGGATAACGTCAGGTACCAATGCATATCCCTTAACATCGACCATTCCGGTTTCTTCATTCGGCGAACCTGCCGTTACCGTTATCCCCTTCATTGGCCCGGAACCCCTTATCTGAAGTGTAAGAAGGTCGTCCGCGCCCTTCATCATTGCCCCCATCATGGCTCCTGCACTGAGCATACGCCCCAGAGCGGCTGTCACAACAGGGCTTGTATTATGAGCCGCCCTTGCACTCTCAACCATATGCCTTGTTGAGGCTGCGAAAGCCCTTATCTGCCCACCTGCAGCAGTGGCCCGTATTATTTTGTCATTACTGTCGTTTGCTGTATTCATCTATGATCCTTTCCTGCATATATAGTAAAGACACCTCTTGCAAAATTTCTAATGGCGTCTTTCACTCGACTTTTTCGCCCCTCAGTATCTTTATGCCATGTTCGAGTTCACCAAGGATAAATCCAAGGCATTCCTCAACCGCCTTCGGGCTTCCGGGAAGATTTACTATGAGCGAATGTCCTCTTATTACCGAGGCTCCTCTTGACAGCATCGCCCTGTCAGTGATCTGTGCACTCTTCATCCTTATATATTCTGCGATACCCGGTGCATTTTTCCGGGCTACTTCAAGGGTTGCCTCAGGTGTAATGTCATGCGGTGAAAATCCCGTTCCACCGCATGTTAAGATAAGGTCTGCTTCCCTCCCGTCACTCAGCCTTATAAGCTCTGTCTTAAGTCTTTCCTTTTCATCCGGGATAAGAAGGGATTCAATGACTTCATATCCTTTGTCTTTAAGGATATCGCAAGCTCTTGGCCCACTAAGATCCTCATATTCACCCCCTGATGCCCTGTCACTTAACACAATGACCGCAGCCTGGAACGGTCTGTTTATGTCAGGATATTCAATGCTTACCCTGTCGCCCTTCTTTATCTCTCCACCCTTTATCACCTCTGTGAAGACTCCTTGGTGAGGCATGATGCACTCACCCATTCTCTGGTAGATCTGACAATGTGTATGGCATTCCTTCCCTCTCTGGGTAAGACGTAAAACGGCCTTATCGTCCCCGCTTCCTATGGTAAAGGTGCTCCCGACCGGCAGTTTTACGCAGTCAACTCCCTCTATCAGGATATTCTCTCCAAAATCACCATTTCTGACTCCTGCACCCTTTTCATTGAATTCATCAACCCTGTCAGCAGATAAGATACTGACCTGGCGATGCCATTTACCGGCATGAGCGTCACCCTCGATCCCGTATCCTTCCTTAAGGATCGCTGCTTCAACCTCATGCTTGACAGTTCCGCGTTTTTCACTTATGCATATCGCCCGTATTCTTGCATCTGTTTCTTCCATATTCCCTCCGTTTGTCACATCTGCATTTATAGATGTGTCACATCTATCCTCCTATTGCAGACATTGTATGCTTCTCGGTTATACTCTCTGTTGACCTGAACGCATGAGCTTTTGGTTTACATAATACTGCTTCTTCTATTCCTGACCTTACCGCTTTTATCTTTTCATCATCTGTCATATCACTTCTTACCAGGCTCTTAAGGTCCACCCCTGTATCAAAGCACAGGCAGCTCTTGAGAAATCCCCGTGAAGTGAGTCTTATACGGTTACAGGAATCACAGAAGGGACCGTGGATAGCACTTATAAAACCTACGCTTCCCTTATATCCCGGGATCCTGTAATATACCGACGGACCGTTACCATGCCTGCTTTCATCCCTTACCATACCCGGATATCTGTCTTCTACAGCCGGTATAAAAAGATCATGAGGCACCGACTTGAATCCCTTACCGGATCCTATCGGCATCATCTCGATAAAACGGACATCTATATCCTTGTCCCTGCATAATTCTATCAGCCCGTAGGCATTCTCAAACTTTTCATTTGAAGTCATGCCTTCTTGACCTGAAAATGACAACCAGTCGATCGATACTGCATTTATCTTAACCCGGACCCCAAGATTATATGCCTTATACAGCCCTCTTAAGACCCTGTTGAGTTCATCCACACCGGTAATGCTTTTATACCTTTCGGGATCGAGAGTATCGATGCTTATGTTTATCCCATCTATCCCGGCTTCCAGCAGTCCGGTAAGGTGGTCCTCCAGCAGGACCCCATTTGTCGTTATCGTTACTTCTTCTACCCCGAAAAGAACCTTTAACATCTTAACAAGCTTACAGCAGTCCCTTCTTATAAGCGGTTCCCCTCCGGTTATCTTGATCTTTCTTATCCCGCATGAAGCTGCAATCCCGGCTATGTATTCTATCTCCTCATAGGTCAGTATCTCGCTCATGGGAAGAGTTTCTATATCACCCGGCATGCAGTATCTGCATCTCATATTACATCTGTCAGTGATCGATACCCGCAGATAATCGATCTCTCTTCCATACTTATCGCGCATCATATACCCCGTACAGATGACTATTCTCATCACATGACTGTGCGCAGAACGTTTCCGCCTGCGCACACTTAAAACAGCTTAACATTATCCTTCTGCCCGCTTAATCAGCCTTCCCTATATTCACTGCACATACCTTGTATTCAGGTATCCTTGCATAGTCATCCAGGGCCGCATTGGTAAGTACATTAACAGGTGAATCGGGAAAGTGGAAGGGCATCCAGGTCTCGCCCTCCGATACCTTACGTCCTACCCTTGCAGTTGCTGTGATCTCTCCCCTCCTGCTTGATACCCTGATCCTCTCACCGTTCTGTATACCAAGCCTCTTAGCATCCCTGTAATTAACCTCGATGAAGCCTTCACCTGCAATATCCATAAGTCCCTGAGACCTGGCCGTCATTGCAGCCGCGTTGTAATGGTAAAGAATTCGTCCGGTCATGAGAATAAACGGATAGTCATCATCGGGAAGCTCCTGCGATGGTTTATACGCCGCCTGATACAATAAAGCACGGCCTCTTACGGGATGACCCACATGCATTATCGGAGTACCCGGATGATCCTTACTCTTACATGGCCACTGGAGTGATTCTCCGTTATCAAGACGCTCATAGGATATTCCCGCAAAACTCGGTGTCAACGAAGCTATCTCATCCATTATCTGAGCGCTTGTAAGATGCGGCTGTTTATAGCCCATGGCATTCATAAGGTCAGTGATTATGTCCGTATCGAGCCTCATATTGCCCTTAAGTGTTACCGCCTTGCGTATTCTCTGTACACGTCTCTCGGTATTGGTAAATGTACCTTCCTTTTCGGCATAGCTTACACCGGGCAGGATAACATCTGCATAACTTGCAGTACGTGTCATGAAGAGCTCCTGTATAACAAAGAATTCAAGGCTTTCAAGTGCCTTAATGATATGATGGGTATCAGGATCAGATACCACAGGATCCTCGCCGAATATATAAAGGCCCTTGATCCTGCCCTCTATCGCAGCCGGAAATACATCCGTTGCCTTGAGTCCGGGATTGGGATTTAGTTCTGTCCCCCATGCCTTCTCAAATTTGGCACGAACTTCCGGGTTGCTGACCTTCTGATATCCGGGATAGTCGGTCGGGAGTGCTCCCATATCACATGCTCCCTGAACATTGTTCTGGCCGCGCAGCGGATTGACGCCGCAGCCGCTCCTTCCTATCTTGCCGCACAGGGCAGCCATATCAGACATACACATAACACCTTCGGTTCCGGTCGAATGCTCGGTAACTCCCAGACAGTAGATTATCGGAGCCTTGTCGGCCCCGGCATACATTCGGGCTGCTTCCCTTAACCTGTCGGGATCGATATGGCATATCTCGCCCACTTTTTCCGGTGTATACTCCTCAACCAGCTTCTTAAGTTCCTCGAATCCCTCTGTATTCTCGTTTATATAATCATGATCCACGAGGTCTTCCTCGATCATTACATGCATCATACCGTTCGCAAAGGCAACATTGGTACCCGGTCTTAGCTTAAGATGTATGTCTGCCTTCTTCGCAAGTCCGATCTCGCGCGGATCGACAACGATAAGCCTTGTTCCTTTTTTGACTGCTTCACGTATCTGCATTCCCACAACAGGATGAGCTTCTTCCGGGTTGGAACCTATAAGAAGGATGCAGTCCACATCATGGGTTATATCATGTATCGGATTGGTCATGGCTCCGGAACCAAGCGTCGTTGCGAGTCCCGCTACAGTGGCGGAGTGACATACCCTTGCGCAATTGTCGGTATTATTGCTGCCAAAGCAGGTACGTACCATTTTCTGGACCATGTACACATCCTCGTTTGAGGATCTTGAGCAGGCAAAGCCGGCAAGTGACTCTGCCCCGTACTTATCCTTTATCTCCATAAGGCGCTTAGCTGTATAGGAGATCGCCTCCTCCCAGCTTGCCTCCCTGAATTCCCCGGTTGCCTTATCCTTTATAAGCGGTGTCTTTATACGGTCAGGTGAATTAACAAAGTCAAAACTTCCCGACCTTCCCTTTACACACAGGCGCTTGTGGTTGGACGGACCCGGAGCAGGTTCAACATTTACTATATGATCATCCTTGACTACAAGGTAAAACTGACATCCTGTAGCGCAGTGCGGACAGGTGGTAAGGACCTTCTTCACCTCCCATTCACGGTATTTGTTCTCTCTTTTTAACGTCAGTGCTCCCGTAGGACATACGCTTGCACAGTTACCGCAGGATTCACAGCCTGTCGCCTTGTAATCCGGTCCGAAAGGAGCATTCACTATGTGGAAGGTGCCGGACCTGGCATTCTTAAGCGTTCCGTTACAGGCTATATTATTGCAGACGCTTATACAGCGCATGCAGTGGATGCACTTACTGGGGTCATAGCTTATATACGGATTGGTATCAAGCTTGGGAAGCTTGTCCTCTATATGCCTTCTTGTTCCTACATGTTCTGCATGCTCCACTTCATATCTTACACATAATTCCTGCAGTTCACAGGTTCCGTTTGCAGGGCATGACATGCAGTCCTGATTATGGTTGGTAAGAATAAGCTTAAGCATATCCTTTCTGTATTCTGTAAGTGTATCCGATTCCGTGGTGATCACCATCCCGTCCTTTACCCTGGTCCTGCATGCGGGAAGAAGGCTGTTGTAACCTTCCGCCTCGACAACGCACAGGCGGCATGAACCTATATCGGAAACGCCTTCCAAAAAACACAGAGTTGGTATATCGATCCCGTTAGCCCTGGCAATTTCAAGTATGGTTGCACCTTCTTTTGCTTCGTAGTCAATACCGTTTATCCTGATATTCATCATTCGCCCCTGCCTCCTTCCAGGCTTCCGCAGCCGTAATGATCGCATCTTAAGCACCTGCCTGATTCTCTCATCGCTTCTTCGGCCGTCATTGACAGTTCAACGTGGTCGAAGTTGCAGCGGCGCTCGAAGGGATCCTTCTCCTCGATCTCAGTCCTTCCGGTCGGAACGCATGGGTTGGGATAAGCCGGCGGTATTGCAACATCATTTTCCACCTTATGGTTATATCCCAGGTATTCATCTATATTATAGGCAGCAACCTGACCGGCCGCTATCGCATTGATCGCGGTTGATGGGCCCGTAACACAGTCGCCACCCGAAAAAACTCCATCCATTTCCCTGACCATGCAGGTTTCATCAGCAAGTACCCTTCCGCGCTCTACGGGTACCCCGTCACCTTCGAACGGAGCAACATCACTCCTTTGTCCCACGCCAAGTATAAGAAGATCGCACTTGAACCTGTACGGATAGTTACTGGAATGCTCGGTCGTCATCATCCCGTACTGGTCATATTCCGCTATGATCTCAGGCTGAAGCCATACCGATCTTACCTCGTTCGTCTCCTTATCCGCTTCGATGTTAAGAAAGCTTAAAAGGGTTCTGAACCTTATGCCCTCCTGCATGGCTGCTTCTATCTCACTGTCAAGTGCCGTATAGTCATCCCTCTTTCTTGTAAATACATGTATCGTCTCGGCATTCAAACGAACCGCGGTACGGGCTGCATCCATTGCCACATTCCCACCGCCGATAAGTACAACCTTCTTTCCGGTAAGATCAGGTGCATTCCCTCTTGCTACCTCCTGGAGAAAGTCAGCCGCGGGGATAACATTTTTGGCATCAGCATTCTCCATGGGCATCCTGTTGCCAAGCTGTGCACCTATACCGATATATACGGCATCATACCTGTCCTTAAGATCTTTAAAGCTGACATCCTTACCTACCCTGGTATTAAGGTTAACCTTTATATCACCTGCCTTAAGGATAGCCCGCAGGTCTTCATCAAGCCTTGCCTTCGGAAGCCGGTATTCGGGTATGCCGTATCTTAGCATACCGCCAAGCTTATCGTGTTCCTCGTATATGACCGCTTCATGGCCCATAAGTGCGAGAAAGTAAGCTGCGGTGAGCCCGGAGGGTCCTCCTCCGATAATAGCTATCTTCTTGCCTGTTTTAACGTTGGCCCTTGGCGTATCAACAGTATCGGCTGCCGCCTGATCAACGGCATACTTCTTAAGTCCCCTTATATTCAGCGGAGCATCCACTAACGTTCTCCTGCATTTTTTCTCGCAGGGGTGTTCGCATACCATCGCACATGCTGTGGGAAGGGGATTCTTATTTCTTATGGTCTTAACCGCACCGGCATAGTCGCCTTCTTTTATAAGTGCAATATAACCCGGAACATCCACATGGGCCGGGCACAGGGTCACACAGGGTATGGTCTGTATCTCATTCTCAGCGCATCTACCCTGCTTTATATGGCTCTCATATTCGTCTCTGAACTCTGTGAGCGAATCAAGTATCAGATTTGCACCGACGGTTCCGACCGCACAGTCGGCGGTGGATGCGATCATGCGGCATTTCTTCTCCATCTCATCCAGTGTTTCCAAGGTCGCATCGCCGTTCAATATTGATTTCAGGTAGTAGTCGACCTCACCCAGTCCGTCACGGCAGGGTACGCATTTACCGCATGACTGGTTCATAGATATCTGAAGAAGTGAACGGTACAGTGCCAGGGGACACATCCCCGGCGGATATGATGTCATTCTGGATCGGAATTTACGAAGAACAACATCGATCCTCTCGTTCATGTTTCCTCTTTTTGCGAGTTTCTTCATATGGCGCTCTCCTTTCCGGTGATCATACCGGTAGAATCTATCATATAAAATATGATATCACAAATCTGTCTGTTAGTTTACACTAAAAAGGGGACAGCCTCTGCTGTCCCCTTAATTGATAGCACTATTTCTGTATGTTTACAATCTGTCTACTTTACGACACGAACCCTGATAACCCCGTCAACCGCTTCAAGCTTCTTGACAATGTCGGCGGAAGCAGGTACATCCAGATCCATCATTGTGTAAGCATACTCGCCTTTACTCTTATTGGTCATATCGGAAATATTAAGCCCTGATTCACCGAATATACCTGTAAACCTTGAGATCATATTGGCAACATTCTTATGCATGATAGCTATACGGCCCGCATTCTGGCATACACCCATGTCGCAGCCCGGGAAGTTAACGGAATTAACTATATTACCGTTTTCAAGATAATTCATGAGCTCCTTAACTGCCATCTTGGCACAGTTGTCTTCCGACTCCTCTGTTGAAGCACCAAGGTGAGGAATAACTATACATCCTTCCTGGCCTGCCGTTGTGGGATTGGGGAAATCAGATACATACTTGCGTACCTTGCCTGCCTTGATCGCATCAAGCACAGCCTTCTCCTCAACAAGAAGATCTCTTGCAAAGTTAAGGATTATAACCCCGTCCTTCATCTTGTCTATAGCTTCTTTGTTGATGGTATTCTTTGTGGAATCCATAAGAGGAACATGGATCGTGACAATGTCGCACTGCTCATATATCTCGTTAATATCAAGAACGTGCTTTATATCGCGTGATAAGTTCCATGCAGCATCAACGGATATATAGGGATCGTATCCGTACACTTCCATCCCAAGGTGCTTTGCAACATTGGCAACCCTTACACCTATCGCTCCCAGTCCGATTATACCCAGCTTCTTGTCCTGTATCTCGGATCCTGCGAATTTCTTCTTCTCCTTCTCGGCCATCTTGGCTATATCGGCTTCACTCTTGGCGCTCTCAACCCAGTTGATACCGCCTACAACATCACGTGATGCAAGCAGCATACCTGCGATGACAAGCTCCTTAACACCGTTGGCATTGGCACCGGGAGTGTTAAATACTACTATTCCCTTACTTGCACAGTCATCAAGAGGAATGTTGTTAACGCCAGCTCCTGCCCTTGCAACTGCAAGCAGGCCATCGGGAAGATCCATGTCATGCATTGATGCACTTCTTACAAGGACTCCCTGTGCTTCCTTTATATCATCTGTCTTTTCAAAATCGGCCGTGAACTTCTCAAGCCCCACCTGGGCTATCGGATTTAAGCATGTATACTTGAACATTATGCATTCTCCTTTTCAAATTTCTTCATAAATTCAACCAAGGCTTCAACGCCCTCGATAGGCATTGCGTTGTAGATCGATGCTCTCATTCCGCCTACGGTCCTGTGGCCCTTAAGGTTCTCAAATCCTGCTTCCTTTGCTTCCTTGACGAACTTGGCATCAAGTTCCTCGTTACCCGTAACAAAAGGAACGTTCATAAGAGACCTTGAGCCCTTCTCAACCGTCCCCTTAAAGAGCTTGCTCTCATCAAGGTAATCGTAAAGGATCTTGGCCTTCTTCTCATTAAGCTCCTTCATTGCAGAAAGACCGCCCATTTTCTTAAGCCACTTAAATACCTTACCACAGATATAGATGGTATAGCAGGGAGGTGTATTGTAGAGCGAATCGGCATCTGCCTGAGTCTTCCACTTAAGCATGGTGGGAGTTCCGGGAAGTACATCGTCTCTTATAAGATCTTCTCTTATAATGGCGATAACACAGCCTGCAGGACCTACATTCTTCTGTACGCCACCGTAGATAACCGCATATTTTGATACATCAACCGGCTCCGATAAGAAGCATGAAGATACATCCGCAACAAGATCCTTACCCTTGGTATTGGGAAGCTTAGGGAATTTGGTTCCGTAAATAGTATTGTTCTCGCAGATATATACGTAGTCCATATCATCCGTTATCGGAAGATCGGAACAATCGGGAATATATGAAAAGGTTTTATCGGCAGATGAAGCAAGTTCAACAGCTTCGCCGTATATCTTGGCTTCCTGGAAAGCTTTCTTGGCCCACTGTCCGGTAATGATATAGCCTGCCTTCTTATTCTTCATCATGTTCATGGGAACTTCTGCGAAGAACTGGCTGGCACCACCCTGAAGGAAGAGTACCTTGTAATTATCGGGAATGTTCATAAGTTCCCTAAGATCTGCTTCAGCTTCCTTGATAATGGTATCATAAACCTTGGAGCGGTGACTCATCTCCATAACGGACATTCCGCTTCCCTTATAATCCATCATCTCATCTGCAGCTTCTTTTAATACTTCTTCAGGTAAAACTGCGGGACCTGCCGAAAAGTTGTAAACTCTTTTCATGATTCTCCTCCTTATGATCAATAATAAAGTACACAGGGTGTACCAACTTCAACAACATCATAGAGCTTGGCGGCAAAATCCTTGGGAACGTTAACGCATCCGTGTGAACCTGCCGTCTTATATATCTCGCCTCCGAACTTCCCTCTCCAGGTGGCATCGTGTATACCAATGTGACCCGATACCGCCATCCAGTAATTTACAAAAGTAGCATAATTGGGTCCCCTTAAGGTCCTGTTCCTCTGCTTGAAATATACATAACACAGCTTGGCCGGTGTTCCGTTGCCTCTTGCAAGGTTTCCGGTAACGACATCCGACTCCATGCTGAGCTTTCCATCCACGTAATAATACAGCTTCTGAGATGACATATCAACTTCTATATATGTCTTGCCTACCACATCCTGTCCCCTGCCCTTGCCTTCTTCCAGATAAACAGGTGCTCTGGTGACTTTTTCCCCCTTAAGGAATGTGGTCCTTATCTTCTCAGCTTCGGCTTCCTTGTCCACAGCATAACCCGGCATTGCATTTTTAATGCTTACAACTTCTCCGTCACGCTTCTTCCAGTCGATAGTTCCGCCCGATGTATCAAACACCTTAGCCAATGTATCAGTATATCCGTTAAGCTTCTCCTCGTCAATTACAAGATTGCCCGATTCATCCTCTATGGGAAGACCGTCATCCCCTGTCATCAGCCATCGTTCCACTACTTTTCCCGTAAGTGTATAGTTAAGCGGTGCATCTTCAAATGTAATGCTCGAATCCGCAACTTTTTCTATCTTATCATAGAGCCTGACGGCTTTATCGAACTTATCCGGGATAACATGCGGCTCATAGCAGTCCTCAAGCTCGATCTTTATCACTTCATCCTGGGCTCCGCCAAGAGCAGCCTCGACCTTATCGATGAGCTTACCAGCATCAACATGATCAACTGTATTGTCATACAGGAAGAAATTCCCTTTTTCATTTCGTATTTCTACAAGCGGATCGGGATCATTTTTCTTATCACCCACACAATCAAGTGAGCTCAGCCTGTCATGCAGAAGCTTTCTGTTATAGCTTATCACCGGAAGAGCATCATATGAATCCTCATAGAACATATACACAGGCCATTCATATGGCTTCTGTGACTGCTTGATACGGGATAGTTCTTCACTCATGTCTGCCCGCAGGTTGATCTCTGATCCCTTCACGGTTTCCGAATATCCGTCGCGGCCTTCAAGCAGGATCTTCATCCTGGAGTAGTCAACACCGGGCTGATATGTGTTTACAAGATATTCATTTGCTTCCTCTACCGACATTCCCTGAACATTCCGCCCGTTCACGCTCGTTCCGAACATGAATTTCTTATCATAATAGCAGGAAATGACAGCATATCCGCCTGCAGCGATCAGTACCAGGCTTCCGAAAATGATAAGAAATGTCTTAAGTATCTTATCTAACATAGAAATCCCTGTTGAATTGTCTATACGGTACGGTTCTTAAGATCGTCGGCATCAAATGCCTCTTCAATAGGCGCACCGGCCGGAACCATGGGAAATACCTTATCATCCGAATCTATTACGCATTCAAGAAGAACAGGCTTATCAAGTGATAAGGCTTTCTTTACCGCATCCTTAAGCTCTTCCTTTTTTGTGACCTTAATAGCTTCGCAGCCAAGGCCCTTAGCTACCAACTGGTAGTCAACCTTATCTGTAAGAACTGTGTTTGAATACCTGCCTTCATAGAAAAGCGTCTGCCACTGACGTACCATTCCCAGCACATCATTGTTTATAACAACCTCGATTATGGGTATATTGTAGCGGCTGGCAGTTGCAAGTTCGTTCATGTTCATACGGAAGCACCCGTCTCCCGCGATATTTATCACGGTCTTGTCGGGGCGCCCTACCTTGGCGCCTATACATGCTCCAAGTCCGTATCCCATTGTGCCCAGACCACCTGAAGACAGGAACGTACGAGGTTCTTTATACTTATAGTACTGCGCTGCCCACATCTGATGCTGTCCCACATCCGTTGTGATGATCGCATTCCCGTCTGTCTGTTTATACAGTTCTTCTATTACAGCAGGGCAGGTAAGCTTGTCTGACTCATATTTTAAAGGATAGTTCTCCTTAAGCTCCTTTATGGAAGCTATCCACTCGGAATTAACCTTCTTTGTGACCCTTGAATTAAGGATCGACAGAACTTCCTTAACATCACCCACTATGCTGGCATCGGCTCTTATATTCTTATTTATCTCCGCCGGATCGATATCTATATGGATTATCTTGGCCTTGCTCGCAAACTTGCTGACCTTACCGGTAACACGGTCAGAAAACCTCGCGCCTACAGCTATGAGCAGGTCACACCTTGACACTCCGAAGTTGGCTGTCTTGGTCCCGTGCATTCCGATCATTCCGGTATAGAGCTCGTCATTCCCGTCAAATCCGCCCTTGCCCATAAGGGTATCGCACACGGGAGCATCGATCTTGTGGGCAAAATCACTCAGTTCCTTACTTGCACCTGAGATAACGGTTCCGCCTCCGGTATAGATAAAGGGCCTCTTACTTTTCTCTATAAGCTTTACTACCCGCTCTATATCCTCATCCGAAAACCTTTTGGGTATTTCATAGGCTATAGGCTCCTGCTTCTTGTATTCTGTCTTATCCGCAGTTACATCCTTGGTGATATCTACAAGTACAGGCCCGGGTCTTCCGGAACGCGCAATGGCAAATGCCTTCCTGATAGTATCAGCAAGATTGTTTATATCCTTTACTATGTAACCATGCTTGGTGATGGGCATTGTCACGCCTGCTATATCCACCTCCTGGAAGCTGTCCTTTCCAAGAGCCGGAAGATTGACATTGCAGGTTATCGCCACAATAGGTACCGAATCCATAAAGGCTGTTGCTATGCCGGTAACCAGGTTGGTAGCCCCGGGACCCGATGTCGCCATGCATACGCCTACCCTGCCGGTAGCCCTTGCATAACCATCCGCCGCATGAGCAGCTCCCTGCTCGTGGCTTGTAAGGATATGCTTTATCTCGGGATGCTTATAGAGAGCATCATAGATATTAAGTATGGTACCGCCCGGATAACCGAATACGGTATCCACTCCCTGCTCCTTCAAACATTCTATTACAATCTCTGAACCTGTTAACTGCATGTCTTTCTCCTCTTTCTAAGGCAATATCAAGCCTGCGTGCCCGGGATCTCAAGGATCGCTCCGCGATTTCCGCTCGTAACCATTGCTGCATACCTTGACAGATATCCTGTCGTGACCTTAGGTTCCCTGGGCTTCCATGCTGCCTTTCTCTTATTAAGTTCCTCTTCCGAAACCTTAAGGTTTATTGAATAATTGTTTATATCTATCTCGATGATATCGCCTTCCTCTACAAGGGCTATGGGTCCGCCAACGGCAGCTTCAGGTGACACGTGTCCTATAGAGGCACCTCTTGAAGCGCCCGAGAAACGTCCGTCCGTTATAAGGGCAACGGTCGATCCAAGGCCCATACCGGCTATGGCCGATGTGGGATTAAGCATCTCCCTCATACCAGGGCCTCCCTTGGGCCCTTCATACCTTATAACGACCACATCACCCTCTACGATCTTACCGCCCTTGATGGCCTCGATAGCATCCTCTTCGCAGTCAAATACCCTTGCAGGTCCTTCATGCTTAAGCATTTCCGGAACAACGGCCGACCTCTTTACGACAGATCCGTCAGGAGCAAGGTTGCCTTTAAGTACTGCGAGTCCACCGGTCTTAGAGTAAGGATTGTCTACTGTCCTTATGACCTCGGGATCCCTGTTCACTGCATTCTTAACAGCCTCACCTATGGTCTTGCCGGTAACGGTCATGCAGTCTTTATTGATAAGGCCTATATCACACAGTTCCTTAACAACCGCATATACACCGCCTGCCTCGTTAAGATCTTCCATATATGTGGGACCTGCGGGCGCAAGATGACAAAGGTTTGGTGTCTTCTCACTGATGGGATTTGCAAAAGATATATCAAAGTCAAACCCTATCTCGTGTGCTATCGCCGGGAGATGGAGCATGGAATTGGTAGAACATCCAAGTGCCATATCCACGGTAAGAGCATTTAATATCGAATCCTTCGTGATGATATCACGGGGCCTTATATTCTTATTTAACATGTCCATTACCGCATATCCTGCCCTCTTGGCAAGCTTTAATCTCTCCGAATATACAGCGGGGATCGTTCCGTTGCCGGGAAGTCCCATACCGAGAACCTCGGTAAGGCAGTTCATGGAGTTGGCTGTATACATACCCGAACATGATCCGCAAGTGGGACATACCTTCTCCTCGTATTCTGTAACATCCGCTTCCGTGATCTTGCCTGCGGCATATTCGCCCACGGCTTCAAACATTGAAGATAAGCTTCTCTTCCTTCCCTTCACGTGGCCTGCGAGCATAGGACCGCCGGATACGAATACCGTAGGTACGTTAACCCTTGCAGCTGCCATCAAAAGACCCGGAACATTCTTATCGCAGTTGGGGATCATTACAAGTGCATCAAACTGATGGGCAATGGCCATTGCCTCGGTTGAATCGGCGATAAGATCCCTTGTGACAAGTGAGTACTTCATTCCGATATGACCCATCGCGATACCATCGCACACTGCTATTGCAGGGAACATGACGGGAGTACCGCCCGCTTCGGCAACACCAAGCTTAACAGCCTCCGCTATCTTGTCAAGGTTCATGTGCCCCGGAACTATCTCATTATAAGAACACACGATACCTACCATTGGCTTCTTAATTTCCTCGGGAGTATATCCCAGTGCATTAAGAAGTGAGCGCGCCGGTGCCTGCTGCATACCGCATTTCATGTTATCACTTACCATTTTTCTCCTCCAACTTTCCTTTACCGTTTATGATACTGTTGTTTGATCCTAAAGAAGACAAAAGAACCGTCCCCGTGTCTTCATTAAACTCTTGCTGCGATAAGGTCGCCCATCTCATCGCATTTAACCTGAGGTTCGCCGGGTTTTGCGATGTCTATGGTCCTGTAGCCTTCCTTAAGCACCTGCTTTACGGCATTTTCTATGGCATCCGCTTCCTTATCAAGATCGAAGGAATACCTGAGCATCATTGCTGCAGAGAGTATTGTTGCTATCGGATTGGCTATATTCTTGCCTGCAATATCGGGTGCCGAACCGCCCGAAGGTTCATAGAGCCCGAACTTTGTTTCATTAAGTGAAGCCGACGGCAGCATTCCTATCGAGCCCGTGATCATGGATGCTTCATCCGAGAGGATGTCTCCGAACATGTTCTCCGTAAGTACCACATCAAACTGGGCCGGATCCTTTACAAGCTGCATTGCCGCATTGTCAACGAGCATCACGCCGTATTCAACCTCAGGATAATCCTTAGCCACTTCATCGGTAACCTTGCGCCACAGCCTGGAAGAATCAAGCACGTTGGCCTTATCGACAAGGGTTACCTTCTTACGGCGCTTCATTGCTATATCAAATCCCTTTATGGCTATACGCCTTATCTCGTTCTCATTGTAGGTAAGGGTATCAACGGCAGTCATGACTCCGTCTATCTCTTTTGTATAGCGCTCACCGAAATAAAGGCCTCCGGTAAGTTCGCGCATCATCATCATGTCAAAGCCCTTCTTAGCCACTTCCTCCCTAAGGGGACAAGCCTCCTTAAGCTCGGGATAAAGGTATGCAGGCCTTAAGTTGGCGAAAAGTCCGAGTGCCTTTCTTATCCCGAGAAGCCCTGCTTCCGGACGCTTTGACGGCTCGAGCTTATACCATGGGGATGTCGCCGTATTGCCGCCTATTGATCCCATAAGCACTGCGTCTGACTTCTTAGCCTCATCTATCGTCTCATCGGTAAGGGGGATCCCGTATTTATCGATCGAACAGCCTCCCATAAGAAGCTCAACGAATTCAAATTCATGTCCGTATTTTGCGGCCACGCTGTTAAGCACCTTCTGTGCCTGTGTGACTATCTCGGGACCTATCCCGTCTCCCTTAATACTTGCTATACGATACTTCATGATACTCCTTCCTAAAAACGAACGTAAGGATGCTCCTTGGAGCATCCCCTACATTATCATCCATCTATTCAGCGATTATTCAGCTCCGGCCTTCTCAACTTCGGCGATTGCAGTCTTCTTCATCGGGATCCTGCAATTCTTGTTGTTTCCGAATTCTACAATTACAGTATCATCGTCGATGTCAATAATGATACCGTAGAAGCCGCCTGTTGTAAGTACCGCATCTCCGACAGCAAGATCTGCCATCATGGCATCGTGCTTAGCCTGCTCCTTCTTCTGGGGACGGATCATCATAAAATAGATCGCCACTCCGAAGACTGCAAGCCACGCAAGCATTGGCAGTAACTGAGCTGCACCCGAAGGCTGTGTCAGTAATAGTGTCATCTCTTTCCCTCCATATTATCATCAAAAAACACTTGTATAATAATACACAAAAAAACTCTATTCATCAAGCCCTTTTGTAAATCCTTCAAGCTTCCTTTTCTTATAGGATGCAAAATCACCCGCATCAAGGGCATCCCTTATTTCCTTCATCATCGTATTGTAGAAATAAAGGTTATGCTGAACGCACAGTCTCATACCGAGCATTTCCTTCGCCTTCAGAAGATGCCTTATATATGCACGCGAATACCTTGAACATGTGGGGCAGCCGCACCCTTGTTCTATCGGAGAGTCGTCAAGCTCATATTTTGCATTAAAGAGATTGATCTTCCCGTTATTTGTATAAAGGTGTCCATGCCTTCCGTTCCTTGATGGATATACGCAGTCAAAGAAGTCAACACCCCTCTCTACCGCTTCAAGTATGTTCGCGGGAGTACCTACGCCCATAAGATAGGTGGGTTTATCCTTAGGGAGAAAAGGGACCGTCGCCTCTATGGTCTCATACATCTCTTCATGACTCTCTCCGACGGCAAGACCCCCTATTGCATAACCGTCAAGGTCAAGCTCCGATATCACTTTACCGTGTTCCTGCCTTATATCCCTGAATATGGCTCCCTGGTTGATCCCGAAAAGAAGCTGTTCCTTATTGATCGTATCCTCTAAGGAGTTGAGTCTCTTCATCTCATCGCGGCACCTTACAAGCCACCTGGTTGTCCGGTCAACCGAAGCCTGAACATATTCCCTTGTAGCTTTTGCGCTGGGACACTCGTCAAAAGCCATGGCTATTGTTGATGCAAGGTTACTCTGGATACGCATGCTCTCTTCCGGTCCCATGAATATCTTGCGCCCGTCAACATGGGAGCTAAAATATACTCCCTCTTCCTTTATCTTCCTTAAGCTGCTTAGTGAAAACACCTGGAAGCCGCCCGAATCGGTAAGTATGGGCCTGCTCCATGACATAAACTTATGTAAACCGCCCAATTTCTTTACAATCTCATCCCCGGGCCTCACATGAAGATGGTAAGTATTGGACAGCTGGACCTGGGTCCCTATCCTCTCTAGGTCTTCCG
Organism: Lachnospiraceae bacterium; assembly: GCA_024690425.1. The sequence continues at coordinate 50,034 of JAILCT010000043.1, forward strand.
TAGACACTGCCCCCTTTATGGCCGCCACCGTACCTACATTCATAAATACAGGTGTCTCGATCACTCCGTGGACCGTTTCCATCCTTGCTCTCTTTGCGCTTCCTTCGGTTTTTAATATGGTATATTTCATATCAGTATAATTCCAGTTCTTCCAGATACTCTTCCAGGGTAAGTCCCCTGTTCTTTATCTCTGTTGCAGCCTCTTTACCTACATATCTGTAATGCCAGGGCTCAAATATTATCCCCGTGATATATTCCTTGCCCTTGGGGTATCTTAATATGAATCCGTACTTAAAGGCATTGTTCTTAAGCCATCTCCCTGCTTCGGTCCGTTCAAAACCCTCATTAAGGGCGGTATATGATGGTGTGACTATATCAAGAGCCATACCAAGTTCATGTTCGCTCGTTCCGGGGATGATAACGGAATATGAACCGATCCTGAAAGCATCCAGATATGAAAGGCCGCTTCCCGTATATGTCCTGATCTTCCTGTCAAACAGTGCCTGCTGGTGTTCATGGCTCCTGTATCCCGAACATGCCTGAAGGGTTACACCCTCTGACGCCGCCGCATCAAACATTTCATCAAGCGGACCCTTTATCTCTTCCCTTATCGTCACTCCCCCTCTGAAAGGGACCATTACCGCTTCATAATCATCGGGGATGGGATTCTGCTTATTTACAAGGATCAGCCGCCAGTCATTCTCAACTCTGTTTACCGAAACCGCTTTTTTTGTACTTTCGCTCTTATCGGCATTTTTTTCAGCGGTTTCTTTCTTACCTGTGTCATTTTCTGAAACCGATGGGGTCTCTTCCTTATTCTGTGACACCTGGCCTGACATCCTCATCTTTAAGGTGCTGTTGCCGGAAGTGGTCTTTATGCCGTTAAAGTCACCCGCCTCCCTGTTCCATGGAACTGCATTCCCGGATGCCGGCTTGAACTTCCATGTGGAGCCTTCCGCCGGCGCCCTCATGCAGATCAGGGCTATGACTGTTCCCGATATAAGTATGATCCTCTTATGATAATCCTTCATCAGTTCTAAATGATCCGTATCCGTTCCTTCACTTTTGCCGCAAACGATCATTCCCCTCGCGACAAGCATCATAAAGAATAACATACAATTCAAGGTTTTACAATTGGATGTATTTCTGCTATAAAGAATAAAGTAAATCAATTTTTCAGGAAGAAAGCGAGACAGATATGGCGGGATCGACATACGGAACCAACTTCAGGATAACCACTTGGGGAGAATCACACGGAACAGCTCTTGGCGCTGTCATTGACGGCTGCCCTGCGGGACTAAAGATAAACGAAGAATACATACAGGCCTTCCTTAACAGGCGCAAGCCCGGACAATCAAAATATACGACCGCACGTGCGGAGGGCGACGAGGTAGAGATCCTCTCAGGTGTCTTCGAGGGCAGGACCACCGGAACGCCCATATCACTCATGGTACGCAACACGGACCATCATTCGGCTGACTATTCGGAGATCGCATCCTATTACAGGCCGGGCCATGCCGATCTTACTTTTGACGAAAAGTACGGATTCAGGGATTACCGTGGAGGGGGACGTTCCTCGGGCCGTGAGACTATAGGACGTGTTGCCGCAGGGGCTGTGGCAATAAAGCTTCTTGAAGAGCTGAATATAAAGGTCCTTACTTATACGAAGTCGGTAGGAAGTATCAATGTTGATACTGATAAATTTGATATTGAAGAAATAAACAATAATCCGCTCTATATGCCCGATGCCCAGGCGGCAAAGAAAGCGTGTGACTTTCTTGATGATCTTAAGAAAAAGGGCGATTCTGCCGGTGGATGTGTTGAATGCAGGATAACAGGAATGCCTGCCGGTGTTGGCGAACCTGTATTTGATAAGCTTGATGCCGCTCTTGCAAAGGCACTTATGAGCATTGGCGCAGTCAAGGCTGTTGAGATAGGCGACGGAATAACTGCGGCGGGAAGTACAGGCAGCAACAACAATGATGCCTTCCATACACAGGATGGAAGGATCGTAAAGATGACCAATCATTCAGGCGGTATCCTTGGAGGCATGTCTGATGGGAGCGAGATCATCCTGCGGGCCCATATCAAGCCCACTCCTTCCATAAGTATGGAGCAGGAAACCGTAAATAAGGGCGGGCAGGATATCCGGATAAATATAAAGGGCCGCCATGATCCCATCATAGTACCGCGCGCGGTGGTAGTCGTTGAATCAATGGCAGCCATTACTCTTGCTGATCTTCTCATGATTAACATGAGTGCCAGAATGGACAATCTTAAAAAGATCTATTTATTTTGATACATCAATGAACCGGTACTTACCGTTCAGATTATACTTTGGGTTGTTAGGATTATATACGGCATAACCCCTTATGTTGCGCTGACTCTCCTTTATCAGCTTTTCATCCGGTTTATTCCCCTTCTTCATCTCATCCGTCAGGAGATCGATCTGTTTCTGCATGACCATCATTGTCCGGGCCATGTTCTTCATTATATCGATAATATTCTTATGATTCTCCTTTACAAAATCACCCATCTCACCTGCAGTGACTCTCATTGCATAGACATCAGAGAAAGCTACAACCGTATAGATCGACGGCGCGTTCATAAGAAGGCCGAATTCCCCGAAGCATGAATGGGGGCCTATGATACCCAGAAGGACTTCATTATCGGTCCCATAGCCTGTATAGAGTTCAGCGTTCCCCTTGATTATCTTGTACATGTCAAGATTAACCTCTCCCTCCTTCAGGATCACGGAGTCCTGCGGGAACATCATCATCTTTGCATTATTCTCGTTATTTACTTCACTCATACGTAAACCTCCCCGTATCAGGCTTCATCCATAACCTTCATGATAACGATACCATTGCCCTTGGCCACCTTGATCTCAGGTCCGTTCATTATCAGGGTATTGTTCTTAAGATCCACATTGAAGAAGGTCATTGTGTCAGTCTCATGATTGAGCGACACCAGATGCTTATTATCCGGGAAGACAGCAATATCCTTAGGGTAATCGCCGCTTATCGGAAGCACGAACTTCTTCTCAAGGAGACCTGTCTTTTCATCTATCTCAAATGCTCCGACCGAATTATCACCGGCATTGGAACAGAAGATATACTTGTAGTCCAGTGAGAACTTCATCGCACAGGCAGCTGAATCTCCGGCGTGGTAATCGTTTATTGTCTTAACAGTCTGAAGCTTGTTGAATACGGGATTGTCCTTTTCCTCAGCGTAGGAATAGACCTCTATCGTATTGCTGAGCTCATGGATGATATAGCAGAACTTACCATCCTTCCTAAACTTAATATATCTGGGAGCCGACTCCTGATCACACCTTACTATATCCGCGAGCTTAAGCTTACCGTTTGTATGATCAAACCTGTATATCTTCACATGATCAAGCCCCAAATCACAGGCACAGAGATAATGATTGTCCCTTGTCATCTTAACACAGCTCACGTGAGGCCTGAAGTTGCGCTCCGCGATACTTCCTATACCCTTGTGAAATACCTCATCCGTAATGCCGCCGATCGAACCGTCATCATTTATCTTAAGGACCGTGATCTTTCCGTCATGGTATCCGGCCACAAACAGATACGAATCAGTATAGTCGGTTGATACATAGCAGCCTCGCATACCGTTTATGGATGCCTTGTTAACAGGCTTGAGCTTCCCGTCCTTAACTATCTTAAAGGACTCAACTCCCATATCTGTTATGGAGTATATAAACCGGCCGTTATGGGATATGGTCAGATATGACGAATTGGTAATGGAAACATGCTCCCTCTCTGTGAGCCTGCCCTCCTTCACATCAGCATCATATATCCTTATACCCCAGTCATCAGAGCTCGTATAAGTCGATACGTATGCAACATACTTATCCTTTTTCATATTACCTTAATTCTCCCATCTCCATTGCAAGGTCTTCATGGAATTCCTCCTCATCATCCTTCTTCGATGAGGTGTTGCCGTTGTAGCTGCCTATGGTCACCCCATTCTTGACAGGTGCCATAAAGATACCTACTATGATCCCGAAGAAGAGACCCACAAGCAATATGAGAATCTTCTCCTTCCTCTTGTACAATGCATAGATAATACGCTTCATAACCTTACCTCCCTGTAGTGATTTTATTCAGCCCTTTCCGGGCACGGATGTCTTCTTCCTGGCTCTGACCTTATCCTTCTCACTCTTAAGAATAAGGATCGTCCTTGCTCCTACCCTTACAAGCTTATTGCCGTTAGCATCTGTCTCTGTATCGTATCCTGCTTCTCCCCTGCCTTCCGTATCCGTAAGGTACTTAAATGAAAGACCGTCGGGAAGGTTCGGGAGTGCAAATGTATGATCCTCCCAGTGCATATTGACTACCATATAGAAATAATCATCAGCCCTCTCACCCGCATACTCACCGCATAGCATTATTCCGATGTGCCTAATATGTGTATCCATCCCGGGATACCAGGCCTGTTCCGCGTGATATGAGATATCGGGGTATCCGCATGATCTTGTGTCAAGGAGGCTTGCTTCCTTCTCCATGTGCAGGATCTTATGTGCCTTCCTTAAGGCTATGAGCATCCTGACATATTCATAGAGCTCGGTACTCCTCTTATTCATCCTCCAGTTAAGCCAGGTGATCTCATTATCCTGGCAGTAGGGATTGTTATTGCCCCCCTGTGAATTCATGAATTCATCACCTGCCATGAACATCGGCGTTCCCTGTGAAAGCATCAGCATTGTAAAGGCATTCTTAAGCTGCTTCATCCGAAGCTTTAGGATCGCATTCTTTCTTGTCTGTCCCTCAATGCCGCAGTTCCAGCTGTAATTGTAGGAAGACCCATCCTTATTGTCTTCGCCGTTTCTTTCGTTATGCTTGTAATCGTATGAAACAAGGTCGTTTAAGGTGAAACCGTCATATGACGTAAGATGGTTTATGACCCTGATCCTGTCCGGATTGCACCTTAGCCTGTATACAAACTTATGGAGCATGTCCTCATCACTCTTAAGGAAACGTCTTATATCTACGGAGTAATCCTGATTATATTCGGCCAGGCTTTCGTTTACGCAGCAGGGATCCCCTCCGTATATGCCCGATGCCTCATAGCGTTCGTAATATATCTTGGCATCCGTTATCATCGGATCTGTCGCAAGCACATCAAGCGGCAGATTGGCACCGTAAATATGGAAACCGTCAACATGGTATTCAACCCTCCAGAACCTTAGGCAGTTGGAAATAAGGTTGCGGTTGACCTGCGCCGGAAAGTAGAACTGCATTATGAGTTCTATACCGGCACCATGAAGCGCCTTCACCATGTCCTTAAATTCGGTAACAGAATCATCTGAGTATGTATATTGAGGCTTGGGGACCATATAGCATCCCGGCTTAAATCCCCAGTAGTTGATCCTGTATTCGTCTTCCTTAAAGTTGCCATTCTCATCGACAGAGCCCATCCTGTAGTCCCTGACCTTATCACACTCGTTAAAGTCATAGGCAGGCATGATCTCTATCTGGGTTATTCCAAGCTCCTTAAGATACGGGATCTTCTCTATGATCCCATAAAAGGTTCCCTTCCCCTTTACCCCTGAGGATGTATGTCTTGTAAAGCCCCTTACATGGAGCATGTATCCGATCACTTCGTTATAGGGCAGCTGAAGAGGCCTGTCTCCTTCCCAGTCATAATCCCGGTTGTAGGGTACCGCCTTCTCAAGCTTATATCCCGGCCTGTGGTCTCCCCACCTGCGCCTTGATCTTAAGCGCATCGTATAGGGATCCCTTACCTGCTCACCATCCTTAAAATACGAATATGTGACATCGTCTGCCTTAAGATCCTTTATAAACACAGACCTTATGCTTCCTTCGACGGCATACTCATTCATATTTATGTTATAAAGGGTTTTGCCGTCGCTGCTATAGATCTTCAGATTAAGCTTGTGATCCATGGGACATGCCACACAGAACTGGATGCCTCCTTCTGAAACGTACGCTCCGTACGGATAAGCCCTGCCCGTTATGATATTGCTCTTGTTCATCGTATTATTCCTGACTTTTTAATATTCATGTAATTATACCACATCAAAGGCCTCACTTCCAATGGTTTCATCACAAAGACCTGCTTCTTTTATAAACCTTGACTCCCTCTTTCCGTATTCATCTTTCTGTATCCCCAAAAGCCACAGTTTTTTCCTGCATCTGGTCATCCCGACATAGAAGAGCCTTCTTTCCTCAGCAAGCGCATCCCCTTCTTCGCATTTCTTAAGCGGGAATATCCCTTCCTGAAGACCTATCATCATCACATTATCGTACTCAAGGCCCTTGGCGGAATGTATGGTCCTCATTTCAACCATGCAGGGCCCGGGAATATCCGGACAAACATCATCTTCTGCATCATGATACCTGTCTATGTATAAGAGCCATTCCCTGATACTCTTAAAAGCTTTTGCTCTTTCAAGTATATCCTCTGCCAGTTCATCGATATCCTCGTCCGTATCAGGCCTGCTTCTGTCCCTTTTATAATGTTCAAGCAGACCTATCCCCTTAAGTATATAGCTGACTGCGCCGTAACAATTCATTCCCCTTATAAAATCAATATCATGAAAAAGCCTGTTTATCCTCCCCTTATGTTCATCATCTTTGTAGCAGGACAGCATGTGCGCCCGCATATCTGTATCAGTCCCGATACAGTCTCTTGTCAGTCCCCTGTGCGGTCTGTTGAGTATCCTGAACATATCCTCTCTTCTGACGCCAAGACTTAACCTTAGATATGACAGTATATCCTTGACCATTTCTCTTTCATAGAAGCCGGCCCTTTGATCCTTCCTTTTACAGGCTATCCCTTTATGCCTCAGGATCTCTTCCAGTATGTCCCCGCTCCTGGATATCCTGTACAGAACCCCGACAGTGGGGATCCCATCATTCTCTTTCCCTGTACCGACAAGGGATCCTATAACCTCTGCGCAGTATTCAGCCTCCTGTGCAGGAGATCTGAAGCATTTGTGAACAATACATGGTCTTGTATCTCCCGTGATACTTATCTGCTTCTTCTCAAATCTGTCGGTGTTATGGCCTATCAGCATCCCGGCATGCCTGATGACCGGTCCCGGACAACGGTAATTAATGGTCAGGCTGACCTGTGTTACGCTGTTGTTGTCTGAAACAAAGCTCTTCATCACCCCGGGATCTGCTCCCCTGAAGGAATAGATCGACTGGTCATCATCCCCGACACAGAAGATGCTGCCCTCCCTGCCGGCAAGAAGCATCAGCACCCTGTACTGTCTTGCATCGATGTCCTGGAATTCGTCTACCAGTATGCTGGCATATCTTTCCTGCCATTTCCGCCTGATCTTCTCATTGCTCTCGAGCATCTTAAGACAGTCGGATATCATGTCGTCAAAGTCAATAAAGCCTTCATCCTTTACCAGGCGGTTATAATCTTCATAAACAAGGTCAAGGGCTTCTTCCTCATCCTCACCGGCCTTGTCCTCATGGACTTTCAATCCTGTTTTTCTGTATCCTGCAAGCTCACTTAAGCGCATGATAAATGACAGGTCATTGCATTTATCAATTCCCTTCCTGGCCGCTGTCATCTTCATGTATTCGATTTTTTTGTCTTTGGTTAATATTTTGGCCTTTTTATACAGGCCCTGACTTTTTAAAATATGATAAAATATGGAATGAAATGTTCCGAATGTGATACTGCCCGGGGCATTTGTATCATTGATACCAGCCTCTTTGTAATATCTGCTTCTCATCTCCTGCGCCGCCGCCCTTGAAAAGGTCAGCACCAGGATCCCGTGCGGGTCTGTTCCGTGGCTCACAAGATACCTTATCCTGTTAACAAGGACTGCTGTCTTGCCTGAACCCGGCCCCGCCAGCACCAGCATGGGACCGTCCCCGTGCGTGACGGCCCTCAGCTGTTCTCTGTTCAGTTGTGTCATATATCTCCTTTATTCTTCGTCCAGAAACTCCTCGTTATCAAGAAATTCATCAAAAGCATCGGCTACAGCCTCATACTCGTCATCATCCTCGATATAAGTAAGTTCCGGCTCAACATTGGGATCATTCTCGTCCTCCTTGTAACGGTAAAACCATACTTCACCGTCAGCATTCTCTCCCTTCTCATCAAGCGGGAGCAGAACGATATAATCCTTCTCGTCAACCTCCAGAATAGTTATCACTGCACAATTGACAACCTTACCGTCTTCAAGCTCAAGTTCTACGGTCATCTCCTCCTCGGGAGTATTGTCATCGATATCCCTTATCTCTTCTTTAGCCATGTTATATCCTTTCTTTATGTCTTTTATGCCTCAAGCCTTGCGATACCGTCTTCGATACGCTTAAGTGACTCTTCCTTACCCAGTACCTCCATAAGTTCTGTGGCTCCGCCGGGTGTCATCTGCTTACCTGAAAGTGCGGTCCGTATAGGCCACATCACATATCCGTTCTTAACGCCCTTTTCTTCAACATATTTACTGAGGAGCGCATAGAGAGCATCGTTGGAATAATCCTCCTGCTCTTTAAGTAAGGGCAGCACATCCTTTAGAACCTCAAGAGATGATTCCGAATTCGTCTTCATCTTCTTATGTGTATACATGCTTATATCGTAGTCCGGAAGCTTCTCGAAGAAATCAATATGGTCCTTTATATCCGGGAACACTTCAATCCTGGTCTTGACCATCATTGCAATCTTCTTAATGTCAAGATCTTTTGTAATGACTTCCCTGATATATGGAAGAGCCTTCTCATAGAACTTGTCAAAGTCCATAGCCTTGATGTATTCACCGTTCATCCATTTAAGCTTGGTAAAGTCAAATACTGCGGGGCTCTTGCTCATATGAGTGTAATCGAACTTCCTTATGAGTTCATCAAGAGACATTATCTCCTGGTTGTCCTCGGGACTCCATCCCAAAAGGGCCACAAAATTGACTACCGCCTCCGAAACGAATCCCTGCTCTATAAGGTCCTCATAAGAGGAATGGCCGCTGCGCTTACTGAGCTTCTTGTGCTCTTCGTCCGTGATCAGCGGACAGTGGACATATACGGGAACGTCCCATCCGAAAGCCTCATATAGCCTGTTGTACTTGGGGGACGATGATAGATACTCATTACCTCTAACAACATGAGTGATGCCCATAAGATGGTCATCAATAACATTGGCAAAATTATAGGTGGGATACCCGTCTGATTTTATAAGGATCATGTCATCGAGCTCGGCATTGTCAACGGTTATATCCCCGTAAATCTCATCATGAAATGTTGTGGTTCCTTCGTTTGGATTGTTCTGCCTTATTACATAGGGCCTGCCTTCGGCAAGATTTTTATCTATCTCCTCCCGGCTAAGGTGCAGGCAGTGCTTGTCATATACGCTTATCTCCTTACCGTCTACCACCCGTGTAAGGGATTCAAGCCTCTCCTTATCGCAGAAACAGTAATATGCCTTCTTCTCATCTATAAGCTGTTTGGCATACTTAAGGTAAATACCGGATGCCTGACGCTCGCTCTGGACATACGGCCCTACGCCTCCGTCCTTGTCAGGGCCCTCATCATGTATAAGTCCAGTATTCTTCATGGTCCGGTATATTATATCAACCGCCCCTTCAACATATCTCTCCTGGTCTGTATCTTCGATCCTTAAGAGAAAATCACCGCCCTCATGCTTGGCGATAAGGTAAGCATACAATGCCGTCCTCAAATTACCCACATGCATCCTTCCGGTCGGAGAAGGTGCAAATCTTGTTCTGATCTTGGTCATAATCTTCCGCTTTCTATAGTTTATTCTTGATTCAACCTAATCATTTTAGATGTAAGCAAATCCAATGTCAAGCATTTGAAGACACGGTGAGGACACGGGGACGGTTCTACTGTCTTCATATCTTGACTATCAACATCATCAATGGTATAAATTATACGTATTTAAGAAGAAAACGGAGATGTATATGGGCAATATAGATTATTTGGAAGACGTAATGCAGGTGGCTCCGCTCAAGCTGGTCATACATGACAGTTTTGCCGAAGTGGGACGCCAGGTCAATGAGTATCTTGTCAAGTTCCGCAAGCAGGTCAATCAGCAGCATCTTGACTCTCCAGCTTTTCAGGGCTATCAGACGGAGGATTTTATCGCCGATTGTTCATGGCCCAGATTCGGTTCAGGTGAAGGCAAGGCTGAATTTCATGAATCCATCCGCGGCAAGGACTTATATGTGCTTGCGGATGTTGTCAACCACAGTCTTACCTATCCGATCAACGGGTTCACCAACCATATGTCTCCCGACGACATATATCAGGACATCAAGCGCATCATCGCCGCAGCTGCAGGCAAGGCCCACAGGATCACGGTGATAATGCCCTTCCTTTACGAAAGCCGTCAGCATAAGCGCTACGGACGCGAATCTCTCGACTGTGCCTATGCAATAGAAGAGCTTAGCGAAATGGGCGTGACCAACATAGTAACCTTTGATGCCCATGATCCCAGGGTACAGAACTCGGCTCCCTTATGCGGCTTCGATAATTTCCAGCCCCCCTATCAGTTTATAAGGGCTCTTCTCCACTATGAGAAGGACCTTGTCATTGACAAGGATAATCTTGTTGTCATCTGTCCCGATGAAGGAGCACTTCCCAGGGCTGTGTATTTCGCGGGTGTTCTCGGTGTGGATACGGGAATGTTTTATAAAAGAAGGGACTACTCCAAGGTTGTTAACGGTAAGAACCCCATAGTCGCGCACGAATTCCTTGGTGATAATATAGATGGCAAGGATGTCATTGTCATAGATGATATTATCTCATCCGGCGGAAGCATGATAGATACTGCCAAGCAGCTTAAAGCCATGAATGCCAAGCGCGTGTTCATCTGCTGTACATTCGGTCTTTTTACCGACGGACTTGAGATTTTCGATGAAGCATATGAAAAGTGTTATTTCGACAGGATAATATGCACCAACCTGAATTATCATTCACCCGAGCTGTACAAGCGGGCCTATTACATAGAAGCCAACATGAGCAAGTTCTTAGCTTCGATCATCGACTTTATGAACCATGATGTTGCATTATCGAATGTTCATACTCCTACCGAGAAGATAAACCAGATACTTGCAAAATACAATAAACGCGAATATGTTGATGAGCCGTTGAACTGATTCAACGGCTCATTACTTTTTGAAAATCATTTTTATCCTTCTATATACTCAAACGCATTCTTATACCACTCAATACGCTCACCCAGTATCGCGATCACATCAAAGCGTACATTATCGGTATCCTTAAGCTTCCTGTATACCCTGAAATAATCGGCGACTCTCGAGATCCTGAACTGCTTGCGGTAATCTACTGCCGCAGCGGGATCGCCTGCAGCCTCAGTCCTTCTGTATTTGACTTCAAAAAAGATATAGTAGCTCCCATCATGACCTACTATATCTATCTCTCCGTATCCTGATCTGAAGTTTCTGTCTATTATCTTAACACCCTGCGCGTTGAGAAATGAAACAGCCATATCTTCATATTTGCTTCCGACGCTGCGTCTGTTCATTTATCACCTGACCCCGCTGACCTTGCCCTTTATCTTCTCCATCTCATCAACAAATACCAGTATCTCGGCAACCACTTCATACAGCTCAGGGGGAATGTAATCACCTATCTCAAGCTTACTTAGTGTCTTTGCCAGCTTACTGTCCTGGTGCAGAGGTACATCCGACTCTTTGGCCTTCTCTATTATCTTTTCAGCCAGGGCGCCGCGCCCGCTTGCTATGACCTTGGGCGCAACATCACCCGGGTCATATTCCAGAGCTATCGCCTGCTTGACTTTTGGCTTCTTGTCCTTATCATCCATCCAGATACTCCCACTCTGATCCCTGAATCCCTGTCTTGTTACTATACTCTTATGCCCTTATGTCAAAGGATAGTTTGGATCTTATCGGTCCTCCCACCAGACCGTTGCTCTTCTCCTTGAGCATTTCTCCGACAACAGTCTTCTTTGGTTCGTTCGGACTCTTCATTGTGACTGTTGTGGACATATTATAACCTTTTTTCTGTAATCTTGCATCAAGAATACCGATATTGGCTTCTATAAGATCAAGTGCAGCTTCATCATTAAAGTAAAAATTCGTATTGACCTTGTTCTTCTGCATTGCCACATAGACATCCATAGGGCCGAGATTATCCATGTCAAGGTGCAGAAATGCGCTGACATTACCGTCCCTGTTCTGAAGATTTTTCTTCTTGGTATAGACATAGAGCTCTCCATGGGCGTTCTCCTGGTTCATCCTTATCGGGAGCTGCACGTATGCCGCCATCTGGTTGAGCTGGTTCATAAAGTTGACGTTGTCATTTATGTTCTGCGCACTCTTCATGACCTCGCTTCCGGCCTGGCCTGCATTCCTGAGTATCTCCATGGCCCTCTGCGACTGTTCGGCAAGTGTCTTGTAGAGCTCTTCAACTGCTCCTTCCCTGGCCACGTCGGCAGGATTAAGAAGCATCTGCTTCATCAGCTGGTTCCCGACAAGCTGCTTAAAATCATTGTTGTTAAGAATCCTTGCCAGTGCTTCCTTCTGCGCATCCGACAATCCCCTCTCTGCCCTTGACATGTCGATCATGGTCCTTACAAAGTCGATCACGTCATTAACCGACATGGTTCCGTCTGTTATATTCTTAAGCTCATCCGCGGGCATGCCCAGCCTGCTTAAGTCATCCATAAGTCCCTGCATCAGCTGACTGCTCCCGTCAGGTGTACTCCCACCGCTGGAGAGCGCTCCTCCGTCCTGGGAAACAGCTGTTTCTCCCATATTGACGGAAGTGTTCATCTCCGGAGTTGATTCCGAATCAGCGTTAAGCGTAACAGCCCATACATCCTCAACCTCCACGGGTACGGTCTCCGGAACTTCCGCTATTATATTGGTCGGTCCGTTTGCAGCCACCTCTATCGCCTGTACTGCGGTTCCTGCCATCTGCGGATTGTTAAGTATGGCACCCCAATCCCTGTCTCCCGCCGAGACAAGGCTCAATATATCATTGCTGAGCTGCAGCTGGGCATCCGTAAGGATCTGGCCGGCGTCCGTCATAACAGAAACACTTCCATCTCCCAAAGCTGCAGGGCCGGTTCCGAGAAGATCGCTCAGACCCTCACTCAGACCGGTCGCATCATTTATTATCTGGTGCTCGAAATTCTTGTAATTCTCATACTGCTCGATGTTAAGCTCATTTATTGGAAGTCCCAGCTTGGTTAGCTGTACCAGAGTTGCCGGATCGGTCGTCGGATTAGCATCCATAACCCTTACCATGCCTCTAAGCGCCTGTGAATTAACGCTCATACCTTCATCAAGCATGTTGGTGACCATGGCAAGATTGGTCGCGGTAGGCTTAAGCCCCGCTTCAGAAAGGGCTGCATTAGCCATTGTATTGTTTGTAAGATTTGCATACAGGGGATGAAGTGTTGTCTGCTCCCCGTTACTTGTGACCTGGAACATCAGCTTCTGTCCGACAGCTATATCCATATTCTGATCAAGACTTGCAGTAAGTGTTGCATTATTGTCAAGGCGAAGGGTGACTTCACCGTTCTTAACGTTCATGACCTCACCGCCGACAACCTGTCCCGGTGCTATCGTGACAGCCTGCCCGGCCTGACCCTGAGTGCTGCCGGCAGCATTATTAACAGTGCCGATCGCACCTGCCTGTGAACCTGCAAGGCTTCCCGGCCCTCCTGCCTGTCGGTATGCATTTATCGCATTCAGATCAAGCGCCATACTTCTCCCTGTTTTATCAGATAAAGTTGCCTATAAAGCTTCTCCTGTGTATCGGTGTCGGTCCGTATTTCTTTATTGCCTCTATGTGTCTTGCCGACCCATACCCCTTGTTAGAGGCAAAATCATACTCCGGATAGATCCTGTCATATTCAACCATAAGCCTGTCCCTTGTGACCTTTGCAACTATGGATGCCGCAGCGATCGAAACCGACTTGGCATCTCCCTTAATGATGGGCACCTGCTTTATTGGGACTTCAGGTATAGTGACCGCATCATTCAGAAGAAGGTCAGGCTTCGGATCAAGCTTACCGATGGCCTGCCGCATGGCTTCATATGTTGCCTGTAGTATATTTATCTCATCTATCCTTTCATTATCGGCTGATCCAAGGCCTACGCTGACAGCCTCCTTCATGATGACATCATAAAGCTCTTCTCTTTTTGTTTCGGACAGTTTCTTGGAATCATTAACGTATAAAATGCAAGAATCTTTCGGAAGTATCACTGCACCGGCAACTACAGGCCCTGCAAGAGGACCTCTTCCGACCTCGTCAATACCGCAGATGAGCTGAAAATCAGCATACTTTCGCTCGTATTCCTTCATGCCCTCGATCCTGGCAAGCTCTGTCTTATATTTTTCAAGCTTCTTCCCTGCCTTCTCAACAAGTGCCTGCACGCCCGGCCTCTCATCATCAGAATATTCCTTTATAAAATCCGGCAGGTTTACTTCATCAAGCATAGCCAGCTCGTTCTTGATATCTGTAATCTTATTTTCCATATCAGGGTCTCTCCAATGTGATGCGTCCCAGCTTTCCGCTGCGAAAATCATCAATGAACAGCGTGGCAGCCCGTTCAAGATCGGGCTCGCCTCCCTTGACAAGGCACTTCCTTACAAGGGCGATCTTGGCAAGTATCTCATGTGAAACCCTGTCCTCATCTGTCCCGTATCGTTCCGAAACAAGACCGGTGTATGAGTTGCCGGGGTCCTTTAAAAAATCGATAAGTTCACACGCAAGCTCCTGCTTCTGTATTATCTCATCATTGATCGATCCGATGAATGCGATCATTTTCCCTGTTTCCTGGTCTTCGAACTTGGGCCACAGTACTCCCGGTGTATCAAGCAGCTCGACATCCTTATTGAGCCTTATCCACTGCTTACCCTTGGTCACTCCGGGTTTGTTGCCTGTTTTTGCTGCTGCCTTGCCGGCAAGTGAATTGATAAATGTTGACTTCCCTACATTGGGGATACCGACAACCATAGCCCGTACCGGCCTGTTCTTTATGCCCCGCTTCCTGTCTCTCTCTATCTTCTCCCTGCAGGCTTCCTGGATGGCAGGCTTGATCCTGTTTATACCTTCTCCGGTTCTTGAATTGATCCTTACGACACTGTATCCGTTGTCGGTAAAAAAACCGGTCCACGCTTCATTTGCCACAGGATCCGCCAGGTCTTCCTTATTAAGGATTATCATTCTGGCCTTACCCCTTGCCAGCTTATCTATATCGGGATTTCTGGTCGCATGGGGAGCCCTGGCATCAACAAGTTCAATGACAAGATCGATGAGCTTAATGTCTTCTTCCATCATCCTGAAGGCCTTCTGCATGTGACCCGGGAACCATTGATATACCATTACTCCACCCTTCCCATTCTCGTATCTTCGTATTTCATATGGTACCAGACCTTGCCTTCTATCATTTCGCGGCCGATATTTCCTATATTGGCGCTTCGGCTGTCTTCGGAATTATCCCGGTTATCACCCATAACAAAGTACTCATCGTCGGATAGCTGTATGACTTCCGCGGCAATTCCGGGATCTTCGGTCGGTGTGTCCATTACTTTCATCTCTCCGTCGATATAAACAGAGCCCTGCTTGATCTGTATCGATTCTCCGGGCAGTCCCACTATACGCTTGACATACAGGTGGGTATTCTCGTCCCCGTTCGGGTGAAAGGCTATAACATCACCCCTTGCCGGAGCTGAGAACTGATAAACTATCCTGTTTATAAGGACCTCTTCCCCGTTATGCAGTGAAGGCTCCATCGAACTTCCAATTATGCTTGTTTTGATCCCGACAAAATTAACCGTCATTATCCCAAGGAAAACGGCGGCCAGAGAGCCAAATACCCAGAAAAGGACCTCATAGAGTATTGACATTTTATTCTTTCTCCTGTCGGAACCCGGAAGATCCAGTGTAAGATCCAGTCCCTTTTTCTTCTTTCTTCTCATAAAAACACCAAAGGGGCAAATACATAAGTATTTGCCCCTTAAAGTCACAACTGATTATTTAACAACTTCTTTAACCTTAGCGGCTTTACCGACACGATCTCTTAAGTAGAACAGCTTAGCCCTTCTAACCTTACCGCGCCTTACCACTTCGATCTTCTCAACGAAAGGTGAATGAAGCGGCCATGTCTTCTCAACGCCTACACCGTTACTGTTCTTCCTTACGGTGAATGTCTCACGGTTACTTCCGCCCTGTCTCTTAAGAACGGTGCCTTCGAAAACCTGGATCCTCTCTCTGTTTCCTTCCTTGATCTTGGCATGTACCTTAACGGTATCGCCAACCGCAAACTCAGGAACGCTCTCCTTCATCTGCTCAGCCTCAATGTTTTTGATAATTTCGTTCATAAAAACCTCCTGATCATCTGACGTTCTTATCTTTGAAAACACAAAGGCAGCGGACCGTCTACTTAACTAACAACAACTTATGGTATTTTATCATATAAAGATCCTTAATGCAAGGATTAATTATTGATGAGCTTGTCCTCTTCATTGTTCCAGCTGTACAGCTTACGGATCTCTTCACCGACCTTCTCTGAAGGATGCTCAGCTGCAAGCTTTCTCATTGCCTTGAAGTGTACCTGGCGTCCTGCGGGTGACATATCAAGAAGGAACTGCTTTGCAAAAGAACCGTCCTGGATGTCTGCAAGGATCTTCTTCATCGTCTTCTTGGTCTCTTCCGTTATAAGCTTGGGCCCTGTAATGTAATCACCGTACTCGGCTGTATTTGATATTGAGTATCTCATTCCTGCGAAGCCTGACTGATATATAAGGTCAACGATGAGCTTCATCTCATGGATACACTCAAAATATGCATTCCTCTCATCGTATCCTGCCTCAACCAGTGTCTCGAAGCCTGCCTGCATAAGTGCACACACACCACCGCAGAGAACTGCCTGCTCGCCAAAGAGGTCGGTCTCGGTCTCGGTCCTGAATGTAGTCTCAAGAACGCCTGCCCTTGCACCGCCGATAGCAAGTGCATATGCAAGTGCCTTCTCAAGTGCCTTACCTGTTGCATCCTGCTCTACCGCTACAAGACAGGGAACACCCTTGCCTGCCTGATATTCTGAACGAACGGTGTGACCGGGTCCCTTGGGCGCGATCATTGTAACATCAACATCCTTAGGAGGAACGATACATCCGAAATGGATATTGAAACCATGTGCAAACATGAGCATATTGCCCGCCTCAAGATTGGGCTCGATATCATTCTTGTACATATCTGCCTGCTTCTCATCATTTATAAGGATCATGATGACATCAGCCTTCTTGGCTGCCTCAGCTGCCGTGTAAACCTCAAATCCCTGCTTTACAGCCTTGTCCCATGACTTTGAACCTTCATAAAGTCCGATGATGACCTTGCATCCCGACTCCTTGGCATTAAGCGCATGCGCATGTCCCTGGCTTCCGTAACCGATGACAGCAATGGTCTTGCCCTCAAGTGCCGAAAGGTTACAATCCTCTTCATAATAAATCTTTGCCATTACTCTTTCCTCCTAAAATAGATCATATAAATTTATTAAACTAAAAGTCATACCCGGATCAGTCGATCGTAACAAGACCCTCGGTACCCCTTCTAAGTCCGGCTATTCCCGTCCTGGCTATCTCAAGTATCTCATACCCCTTAAGCAGATCAAGAAATGCATCAATCTTGCTCTGATTACCGGTAAGCTCGATGATCATTGAGTCTATGTCCACATCTATGATCTTGGCACGGAATATATCAGATACCGACACTATCGCCTGTCTCTGGTCATCCCTGGCCTTGATCTTTATCATGATGAGTTCACGGTAAACAGAAGAATCGGGCTTAAGCTCCCATATCTGACGCACGTCGATAAGCTTGCCAACCTGCTTCTCGATCTGTTCAAGGATCGCCTCATCACCGGTTGCAACTATTGTTATCCTGGTGTAATTGGGATTGGATGTAACACCCGCCGTAATACTCTCTATATTATATCCCCGGCGGGAGAACAGACCCGAAATACGGGAAAGAACACCTGATGTATTATCTACAAGTAACTGAAAAACCTTTTTCTGCATAACTGACCACCTTTAAACTCACTTCCCCCATTTTATCATAGACAAAGCATATGTCAATCACTGAGATTGCACTTTTGCAGGGCAAGTGTGCCGGTTCTTGCAACTTCCACGATGCTTATTGAAGCCAGCATCTGAATGAGGAGGTTGGTCCTCTCCGGCGTGTCGCACAGCTGAATGGTCAGAAGGTTCTTGCTCATGTCAACTATCGATGCGTTAAGGATCTCACATATTTCCATGATCTCCTTGCGGGTGCTCTTGTTATACTTGACTTTTACAAGAATGAGCTCCCTGCTCACACTCTCCTCTTCGGAGAAGGTCTTGATCTTTATAACGTCGATCTTCTTGTTAAGCTGCTTCTCGATCTGTTCCAGCGTCCCCTTCTCGCCCGAAGACACTATTGTTATGCAGCTTACACCCGGATCATCGGTCTCGCCGACTGCCAGGGAATCAATATTGAACATCCTTCGTGAAAACAGACCCGCCACCTTCATAAGGACGCCCGATCTGTTCTCAACAAGCACCGAATATAATCTCTTCATGTAACAACCACCTATTAATTACTATTTCACAACATCCATGGGATCTATCATGACTTCCATAAGAGCCGGGCCCTCGATCTTTAAGAAATCTTCGATCGTCTTATCTGCTCCGTCCATGTTCTCAAGCTTAACAAAAGGAACATCATATGCCGATGCCAGCTTGCAAAAATCAGGCGAACCCGACAGATCGACCACCGAATAATGGCCCTTGTAAACATTGTACTGGTATTCCCTGACAAGGCCGAGATATCCGTTATGGAAAATGATCGTTTTTATCGGAAGATCATGCTGCTGCATTGTCGCAAGCTCCATCATTGACATCTGGAAGGATCCGTCGCCGCACACGGCTACTATCTGCTTCTTATCATCCGCAGCTCTTGCTCCTATCGCAGCAGGGATCGAATAACCCATTGTGCCCATTCCGCCCGATGTTAAGAATCTTCCTCTCTTGACGATATGATAGCCGCATGACCACATCTGGTTCTGACCCACATCGGCAACATATATGGCATCATCATCAAGCTTCTCGGACAGGATCCTTATAAACTCCGCCGGGTCAACGTACTCACTGCGCGGCGGCTTTCTCCCCGGCGCATCCGCCTTGTAACCGTTAAGGGTCTCGACCCATTCATTACAGTTACACTCGGCTTCGTATTTCTCCATCTGCGTAAAGATCGTCTTTATATCACCGACAAGGGGAATATGAGGACCGACATTCTTGCCTATCTCAGCCGGATCCACATCAATATGGACGAGGACCGTCTGATCCATGATAAGATCGGGCTGGGATATTGCCCTGTCCGCAACCCTGGCTCCTATCATGATTATAAGATCGGATTCGTTCATCGCCCTGTTGGCATAGGGCTTGCCGTTATTGCCCACCATGCCGAAATAGAGGGGATCGTTTGTCGGCATGACTCCTATCCCCATAAGAGTTGACACTACCGGTATCCCATACTTGTGTGCAAAATCGCGCACATTTTCAGACGCACCCGACAGCTGGACACCGCCGCCGACACATATGATCGGCCTCTGTGCCTTGCTGATGGCCCTTATTACCTTCTTTATCTGCACCACATGCCCGCTCACAGTAGGCTTATATGTACGCAGGTTGACCTCCGCGGGATATGAGAACTTCGAAATAGCTGCGTTCTGTATATCTATCGGAACGTCTATAAGAACAGGGCCCCTTCGGCCTGTAGATGCAATATGGAATGCCTCCTTGAATATATGGGGGATATCTTCAACATTCTTAACAAGGTAGGAGTATTTGACAAATGACTCCACCGCGCCCGTTATATCCGCTTCCTGGAACACATCAGAACCAAGCTGGCCCGAATCAACCTGTCCCGTGATACATACAAGCGGTATCGAATCGGCATATGCCGTTGCTATTCCCGTTATAAGATTGGTGGCACCCGGCCCTGATGTTGCAACACATACGCCAACCTTACCCGTTATCCTTGCGTATCCGTTAGCCATATGTGCCGCATTCTGTTCTGTCCTTACCAGCACCCGCTTTATATCGACTGCGAGCATGCTGTTAAAAAAGGGACATATAGCCACACCGGGGTAACCGAACACAACCTGTACCTGCTCTTCAAGCAGGCATTTTGCCATTGCATCTGCACCTAACATAACTGCCAAAACCTTCCTGTATTATTTATCTTCTGAACATGCTGGCAAGCGGCTTGACGACGGCATTTAAGTCAGCTATCGAATCATTGAGCGACTTGATATCTATCTCTGTTATGGTCTTAAGCGCATCTCCCAGATTCTTCTCGCTGGATGTAACCAGTTTATCCACATCCGCGAGCATTCCGTTGATATCTGCATCGGCAAGATCCTGAGCAACCTTGTTGAGATTATCGATCGCGGGCTGAATATCGCCGAGCATCTCGTTAACCTGAACGATCGCATCATTTGCCTGTACTATGGCATCGTTAGCCGTTACTATTGCACCGTTTGCTATCTCTATCGTGTCGGAAGCCTGAGCGATTACCTGGTTGGCCTGATCGATTATCTGGTTGGCCTGGTCAACTATCTGATTGATCTGCGGAAGGATCCTGATTACGGCAAATCCGACAAAGCAGACAACAATAAGAGCAAGCAATGAGGTGAAGGTTGCCAGCCATGCCTGGAACCTTGTATAGCGAAGCTTCCTCTCATCCTTGTTCCTCATCTCGATAAGTAGCTCGGCAAGGACCTTCATATCATCTGACTGCATCGCATTAATCAGATCTGCGTCATTTTCCTTACGCTGTCTCTTGCTCAGGTTCTTTGAGCTGTTGCTGATCAATTCCTCTATCCTGCTGTCTGTTGTGTTGTTCATGATAACCTCCTTTACGGCCTTCTTTACGTCGGCTGTTCCCATAATAGTATTGTTTTTTACTGCTTCCCCTGACGTATTATTTTGTACTTCCCCGCTTGCGGCTGTACTTACCGTCCCCACAGCCGGCGCTTGTGTTTCCTTAGCCTTCTTGGCCGCAGCTTCCCTTAAGGCTGCATCCCGCAACTGCTTCTTTCGAAGCTTGGGATCGGAGGAAAGGCGCTTCTTCATTTTTGCCATAACCCTTCTCCTTTGCGTTATTTTTGGGTACACATCTCTATAAGATGCTTTGCGAGCTTGACCGCCTCCTGCGCGTCTTTGGAATAACCGGATGCATCTATCTCATCCGCATAATCCTGTGTGATCACTGCTCCGCCTATGATCACCTGCGCCCGTACGCCGACAGACCTTGCGTACTTAATGACTTCCCTCATTTCCTGCATTGTCGTAGTCATAAGTGCCGACAATGCTATGATGTCCGCATCAACCTCCTTAGCCTTCTCTATGATCTCTTCCTTGGATACATCCTTTCCAAGATCATAGACTATAAAGCCATAGTTCTTAAGCATCAGCGATACTAAGTTTTTACCTATATCATGAATATCCCCCTTAACCGTGGCGATAACGATCTTGGCCGGCTTGGCTCCGCTGTCGTCACTCTTAAGGTAGGGTTCAAGATATTCTATCGAAATTCTCATAGCCTCTGCGGAGGCAATGAGCTGAGGCAGGAAATACCGTCCGGATTCGAACAGCTTACCCACTTCATTTATTCCCGGAAGCAGGCTCCCGTTCAGGATGTCATTCGCTTCCCTTCCTCTGCCAAGTTCCTCTTTGGTATACTCGACAATGCTAGCCTTATTTCCCGTAAGAACGGCCTTCTTAATAGGATCGGGCTCTCCGGCCTTTTCACCAGCTACATCCTTTGAGCCTGACTTTTTGTCTGCTCCGGGGACAGCCTCTCCCGCTCCCCTTATGCTTATGGTTCCCATGGGAGCCATGTCGGGGTATTGTTCCTTGAGGAAATTGATATAATCTATATAACGAATATCCGCATCCTTCTTGTTCAGGAGCATGTCGGTTGCAAGTGCCCCGGCAACCAGCTGATGCTGTGAAGGATTCGATATTGCCATTGTAAGGCCGTTCTCTATGGCCAGGTTCAGAAAGGCCGAATTGACATTGGCTCTCTCCGGGAGGCCGAACGATATATTTGATAAGCCGACGATAGTCGGAAGCTTAAGTTCTTCCCTGCAGTACCTTATCGTCTCCAGCGTCTCAACGGCCGCATTCTTGTTGGCTCCGACAGTGGCAACAAGTCCGTCCACTATGATGTCATTCCTCGAGATACCCAGTTCATCCGCCCGTTTTAATATCTTACGGATTATCTCCTTCTTCTCATCAAGTGACTTGGGCAATCCCTCATCCGATAAGGGAAGGAGGATGAACATTGCTCCGTATTTCCTGGCTATCGGCATAAGATTATCGAACTTGACCTTCTCATAGGATATGGAGTTGATCAGTGCCCTGCCGGGATATCTCCTGAGCGCCTGCTCTATAACGTCAACATGACTTGAATCTATCACAAGGGGGAGCCTGACATGTGTCGTTACTTCCTCGATGGCGGTAAGCATTGTCGCCATCTCGTCTATGCCGCTCATACCCACGTTGATATCGAGCAGCGAAGCTCCGTTCTCATCCTGTGACACGGCAAAATCATGCACCATCTCAAAGGATCCGTTTCTTAACTCCTCCTGGAGCTTCTTCTTACCTGTGGGATTTATCCTCTCACCAACGATCATAAATCCGGAATCAAGGTCAAAGCATAAGGTCTCCTTCTCGGAAGAGAGATACCTTAAGTCTTCCCTGCGCTTATGAGCGACAGGCCTCATTCCGCATGTTGCTTCATGAAGTGCCCTGATATGATCCGGAGTCGTGCCGCAGCACCCTCCCACTATAGATGCTCCGGCTTCTATGAGCGGGATCATCTGCCTTGCAAAATCATCAGGTCCCACGTCATACACGGTGTTGCCTTCATCATCAAGTGAGGGCATTCCGGCATTGGGCTTGGCGATTATCGGAATATTCGCAAGTTCTGCCATTGAGGAGATAACGCTTATCATTTTGTCGGGGCCTACAGAACAATTGGTTCCAACGGCTGATGCTCCTAGGCTCTCAAGCACGGAAACAGCAGTCCTTCCGTCCGTTCCGAAAAGAGTCCTTCCGTTATCCTCAAATGTAAGTGAACACAATATAGGGAGATCGCATGTCTCTTTCGCCGCGATAACTGCGGCTCTTGTCTCCTGCAGGGATGTCATGGTCTCGATAATGATAAGGTCAACACCTGCGGAAACTATATAGGACAGCTGTTCCTTGTAAATATCCACAAGCTCTTCAAAATCAAGCGTACCCATCGGCCTTAACTGCTTACCGGTCATCGTAAGATCGGCTGCGACATAAGCAACGGCATCCTTATTGGAAGCAAGAAAACGGTCCCTGGCCTCAGTCGAGACAGCTACGAGTTCCCTGTTGATCTCACCTATCCTGTTCTCAAGACCGTATTCTGCCAGCTTGATCCTGTTGGCGGTAAAGGTGGGGGCCAGTACGATATTGGTCCCTGCCTCAAAATATTCAAGCTGAAGGCCTATCATTATCTCGCGGTTATCAAGTATCCAGCTCTCCGGACATACGCCCTTGGGCATTCCTCTTTTCATAAGGTTTGAGCCGGTCGCGCCGTCCAGATATATAATGTCTGTATTTAATTGTCTGAATTCTTCAGCGTTCATAGATTATTGTACCATACAATCAGCCAAAATCAAATCCAATACCCGTAATCTTGCCTGATTCATCTTTATTTAATTTCAGCTTTGCATCAAAGCGCTTGCCACTCTTGGAAACGAATCCCTTTATCTTGCCGGTGACTCCGTTCTTTACCAGGTCTTTAAGCTCTTTTTCCGTTATTTTATGGGACAGTACGGTATATACGTTGAACTTGCATGCGCCTTCTTTATCCTTGCTGTAATTCTCGCACACGTAACGTCCCTCGCTCATACGGGATATCCGGCCTCCGCACATGGGACATGTAATGCCGTCTATATTTTCCGGTCCTTCTTTCTTCTGTGAAAAATCCCTGAACCGTCTGACAAGATCACGCTGTATACTGGAACCTGCTATCTTAAGTGTTTCCTTCCTGATATAGTCCTCAAGCTTGTTCCTGTACTCCGCTGCATCCACGGTTCCGTTGATTATGCCTTCAAGACCCTTTTCCCAATTGGCCGTCATCTCAGGATTGAGCAAGGTCGGGACCGACATATCCACGACTTCGAATATCATCTCTCCAAGCTTGGACGGAGTAAGTATCAGGGTTTTCCTGTTTTCGTTAAGATAACCTATATCAACCAGTTTTTTGAGTATTCCGCCCCTTGTTGCGGACGTACCGATACCGGTCTTTTTTATCTGCTGTCTCAGCTCCTCGTCCTCTATAAGGTTTCCGGCATTCTCCATCGCCAGCATCATTGTGCCCTCGGTATACCGTTTGGGCGGGGAGGTCTTTCCTTCCTTTATCTCGAATGAATCCACCGGTATCGCATCTCCCTTTTTCAGGGACTCGATGAATTTAAGGACCTTCTTCTTACAGTCCTCCGTCAGCTCGCTCTCTTCATCATCCTTCTGTTTGGTCACGCCTGTTATTTCCATGTAACCCTTCTTTTTCAGCACTTTTGTTGATGCAAAGAGCTTCTCTTTTTCAATAACGGCTGTAAGCTTAATACTCAGATATTCCGCCGGCGGGTAGAAAATGCTCAGGAACCTGCGGACTATAAGATCATAAACCTTCTTATGCATCTCGGACATGCCCTGAAGTTCACGGGTCTGTCCCGTAGGTATGATGGCATAATGGTCCGTAACATCAGCATCCTTGACATACTGGGTTTTGGAAAGGTTAGAATACAACTTGTTATTTATTATATTCTCCGTAAAGGCTGCCGTAGGTTCATAAGCTCTCAGGCCGTTCAGATTCCTGCTTATCTCCTTGGCAACGGCTGTTGTCAGTACTCTTGCGTCTGTTCTCGGATAGGTTGTGAGCTTGCGTTCATAGAGATCCTGGGCTATCTGAAGGGTCTGCGAGGGTGTTATTTTAAATCTTTTCGCACAGTCCGCAGACAATTCAGTGATGTTGTAAAGCAGGGGCGGTTTCTTTTTGGAGGTTGACCTGTCTATCGCCTGAGCGATACACTCCCTGCCTTCAAGAGCGTCAATAAGCTTCCTGGCATCCTCCTCTTTCTTGAATCCGTTCTCCTTATATAACAGGGGACTCTCATAGTAGTCCGAGCCCTCGAGTGCCTTCCACTCTGCAGCTATCTTCTCTTCCGTAAGGTTCCCTATCACACGGTAGAAAGGTGTCTCGGTGAAGTTCCTTATCTCGCGTTCCCTGTATACGACCATGCCGAGGACGCATGTCATTACCCTGCCGACGGCTATGGCTGTGTATTTCTTCGTTGCTGCGGCATCATTTACGAACTTACCGTATTTAACAGACAGAGCTCTCGAAAAATTGATACCCAGTGCATAATCCTCTATCGTACGCATGATACCCGATTTTCCAAGGTTCTTGTACTCGTCCATATCCTTGGCTTCACGGATTCCCTTAAGTATCTCATCATCAGTCTGTGAGTCTATCCATACACGGAGTTCCTTCATACCCTTACGGACCCCGCCGTAGTTGCGGATATTCTCCTCTATGGTCTGACCTTCCTTCCCCGAGTCTCCCGCCCAGTAAACAGTGTCAATATCCTCCCGGTGAAGAAGTCCGTTGACGATGTTGTACTGCTTGGCTACGGGTTTAAGGACCCCGTACTTGTAGTCTGCCGGAAGAAAAGGCAGGTCCTCCAGCCTCCAGGATTTAAGCTTGGGATCATAATCTTCGGGATACAGGAGACCGACAAGATGGCCGACGCACCATGATATCACATATTCTTCATTTTCAATATAGCCATCCCTGTTGCCACTGACGTTAAGAACTCTTGCAAAATCACGTGCAACGGATGGTTTCTCGGTTATGATAAGTTTCTTACCCAAAGAATGATCACTCCTAAAGCTGTGAGCCGTCTATCAACGTGATATGCTCATTTATCATTCCCTCCTGCTTAAGCTCAAGGTCAAAATCACCTGCGCTGAAGAGATAGATATCGTTTATATCAAGTTTGGCCTGCTTTACGCAGAACATAAGCCACTCATAATCCGCATAATTCATGACAGGGTTCTCCCAGTTGCACAATGCAACAAGGGTCCGTCCGTCATCGTCCATGGCAACGGTATCGATGGTCCCCACCTTACCTACCCATACTCCTCTCTGGGTATAACGGAAGCTGAGCTTATCCATCTGATTGAGTATATCAAGGTACTCAGCGCACACATCGGTAAAACAATATGCTGTGTATGACTTGAACGTCGGAGCGATATACTTCTGATAGAACTTCTCAGGGTTCATAAAGCCAAGACGTGAATAATTCTTGAAGATATACCTGTACCAGAACCTTGTGAAGTGATCGACTATCCTGTATATACCCTTCTGGACATTCTCATGCCCTGCGGTGTTGACAGAATCTATCTTCTGGACTATCTCAAGTTCAATAAGATTCTTTAGATATACAGATATCTTGGCCCTTGAAAAGCCGGTATTCTTGTATATATCATTAAGCTTGTTCCTGCCCTGGGCCAGGTTGGCAAGGATAGTATTGTATACAGGCGGTTCCCTCAGTTCGGAAGGAAGTATATGCTTCCCAAGCTCATTCAGGGGAGCACCGTCTCTTAGTACAAGAGCACATATATTCTCGCTCACGCTTCTTGTATCATCCCACAGGTCCCACAGCTGCGGGCTTCCGCCCAGAAGTGAATATGCCTCGACACTGTTTACCAGCTCATAGTTCTTGAAATGTCTTGTAAAATCAAGGAACTTAAGATCATTGAGCCTTATAAGACCCGATATCTCAAATGCCAGTTCCTTAAGCTTCTCAACCATCTGGTTCTCGACCCAGTAGATCGAGGAAGAACACAGGATGAACATTACGGGCTGATTACTCCATTTATTATGGGCACCGTGAACCACTGCTTCCATAAATGAAGGTCCCTGCTTGACCATGTTCTGGAACTCATCAACCACGATGATACGCTTTATCTCTTCTGTCGGACGGTTCATGATCGATGATATGATCCCGGAATAACCTTCCTTTATCTCGGAGATCTTGGGAAATTCGTCACGCAGTTCGTCAGCCCACTGCTTAAGCTGCTCATCCTCCGAACACGCCCTGGCATGATAATAGACAAAATCCTTCCCCTTAAGGAAATCCTTAAGCAGGGGCATCTTGCCGCTGAACCTGTCGCCGTACAGAACAACGATCTGATTCTCGTCCCTTCCGTAATAATTCTGAAGTGTCTTCAGTTCCGCGTTTCTCTTAAAAGCCATAATTCCCCCATTAAACCTATGTCAGCTGTCCGATGAACAGCTTCTCGAAATCAGCCCTTGACATGGGCCTGCCCATAAGATAACCCTGTACGATGTCGCAATTGATCCTCTTTAAGAATTCATACTGGTTCTGGTCTTCCACTCCCTCGGCTATGGTCTCAAGTCCCAGCTTGTTGACCATGTCAACAACCGATTCGGTGATTATGTTGGTAGCCTTGTCCTTGATCGCTGTATCAACAAAGCTCTTATCGATCTTAAGTGTGTCGATCGGAAGATCCTTAAGATATGAAAGTGATGAAAATCCTGTTCCGAAGTCATCAAGTGAGATACGGAATCCCAACTTCCTTAACATGCTTATCTTCCTGACCGCCTTATCCCGGTCCTCAAGGAAGATACTCTCGGTAAGTTCAAGTTCAATACGCTGCGGCTTAACCCCGTACAGATTGACTGCATGCCTTAGCGTATCCACAAAATTCTCCTTCTCAAGCTGGAGGGCTGAAATATTGATAGACAGGACAAACGGAAATTCATAAGTCTCCGACCATTCGCTGACAATACGCATCGTTTCCTTTATTACCCAGTTGCCGATGGCTATTATCGCTCCGCTCTTCTCCGCGATATTTATGAAGTCGGTCGGGTTCATTGCCACCTCACCCTTCTCATCTATCCATCTTATAAGTGCCTCCGCACCCCTTAACCGGTTCTCCTTAATGGAAAACTGCGGCTGAAAATAGAGCTCGAAATCTTCATTCTCTATAGCTTCCTTAAGGCGCTGTTCCGTAGATACCGATCTGATGAAGGAATTGATCATATCAAGTTCAAAATAACTGATCGTATCCTTTCCTTTATCCTTGGCCTTAAAAAGAACTATCTCGGCATTCTTCACAAGCTCAAATGCGGTCCTTCCGCCTTCGGGATAAGATGCAACGCCGGCACTTATAGTAAAGGTCAGTTCCTTTTTGTTGGTAAGCATAAAGGGCTTCTTTAAGTCCTCGCTCACATTATTGTATATACCCCTGGCGCTTCTTGCGCCCATGGGATCATATATCGCAACCGAGAAGACATCCGACCCGAACCGGCCGATCATAACATTATCGCTTATATAGTCCTGAAGCCTTGCAGCAAATGCCTGAACCAGTTCATCACCGAGAAGGAGCCCTATCGAATCATTGATCTTCTTAAAATCATCTATATCCAAAAAGAGAAGCTCTACCGTTGTCTTGTTTTTATCCGCTTCCTCACACATGTTCCTAAGCTGGGATACAAAATAGTTCCGGTTATAGAGCCCCGTAAGTGAATCATAATATGCCAGATACATAAGTTCATCATGCTGGGCCTTGAGCTTGGTGATATCCGAAAAGGTAAGCAGCTTCTCGACAGGCTTCCCTCCGGTATCATATGTAACGGTACCATCGCATCTGAACCATCCCTTTTTATAGGTTGTCCGTATCTCGGCAGTCGCCCTCTTCTCCTTCCGCTCCTGCATGGTAAGAAATGTATCCCGGAACTTTATCCAGTCATCTTCGAAGATCATGCCCTGCATATACGCGGCATCGAAGGGACGCTTCTCTATCTTTGAACCCGTGAATTCATCCCACGGGCCTATCAGCTTGATCTCACTGCCGTTCCGGTAATCTATATACATATACAGATTACCGGAATTGCGTGCTATCATATCAAAAACTCTCTGGTTCGCAGTAAGCCTCTCGTTCAATGCAACCAGAAGATCGATCTCGTATTTCGTATCGGTCATTTCCTTGCTCCTTGGTCGTTAGGGATTTATTTTGCCTCAATATATCCCTTTGCTTTAAGGAGCTCTGCGCATAATACGGCACCGCCTGCGGCACCTCTTACGGTATTGTGTGACAGACCTACGAACTTATAATCAAATAAGGTATCTTCCCTCAGACGGCCTATCGAAACACCCATTCCGTGCTCATAATCAACATCCATTGTAACCTGGGGACGATTGTCCTCTTCAAGATACCGGATGAATTGCTTAGGAGCACTGGGAAGCTTAAGGGCCTGCGGCTCACCCGAGAAGGATACCATCTTCTCTATAAGCTGCTCTTTGGTCGGTTTCTTATTAAAGCGGATAAATACCGCAGCAGTGTGTCCGTTAAGGACAGGGACCCTGATACACTGGGTTGTGATAAGAGGTGCCGATGCTTTTTCTATCCTGCCGTCAACTACCTTACCCAGAATACGAAGTGGCTCCTGTTCGCTCTTCTCTTCTTCTCCGCCTATATAAGGAATGATGTTGCCTTCCATCTCGGGCCAGTCCTTAAAGGTCTTGCCTGCACCTGAGATAGCCTGGTAGGTCGTTGCCACCACTTCAGTCGGTTCGAATTCCTTCCATGCTGCAAGAAGGGGGGCATATGACTGGATCGAGCAGTTGGGCTTAACTGCGATGAAGCCCTTCTTGGTTCCCAGCCTCTTCTTCTGGGCCTCTATAACCTCGGTATGCTCGGGATTTATCTCCGGGATGATCATGGGAACATCGGGAGTCCACCTGTGTGCACTGTTGTTTGAAACAACGGGAGTCTCGGTCTTTGCGTATTCCTCCTCGATCGCACGTATCTCTTCCTTTGTCATGTCAACTGCCGAGAAGACAAAGTCAACCGTCGATGCAACCTTCTCAACCTCGCTGACATTCATTACGATAATATCCTTAACTGCCTCGGGCATGGGTGTTGTCATCTTCCATCTTGATCCAACCGCATCCTCATATCTCTTGCCTGCACTCCTTGCGCTTGCGGCTATGGTCACAACCTCAAACCAGGGATGGTTCTCAAGCAGGGATATAAACCTCTGTCCTACCATACCGGTACCGCCTAAGATACCTACCTTTAATTTCTCGCTCATCTTGATTCCTCCTCTTTTATACTCAATTCCAATTATGTTCTTTTCCAGGCCCTATTCCATCATGATATGCTGCCGGGTGCGGCTGATCTTTCATCAAGGAATGTCTTCCCACTTGCGATCTCGTCCTTCATGGCTTCGCTTCCCGGTGCTCCCGTGGTAAGTCGCTTCTCCACACATGTTTTAAGACTTATCACATCATATATGTCTTCATCAAACTTATCGCATATTCCCTTAAGCTCATCAAGGCTTAAATCATCTATCGAGCAGTCCCTGTCTATACAGTAAAGTACCAGCCTGCCTATTATACCGTGGGCATCCCTGAAAGGAACCCCCTTTAGTACCAGGTAATCGGCCGCATCCGTTGCATTCGTGAAACCTTTTACCGCACTTGCTGCCATTACATCCTTATTGAACTTCACTGTACTGATCATTCCATCAAAGAGCCTGATGCAGCCCTTGACTGTATCCATGGCATCAAATGCCTCTTCCTTGTCCTCCTGCATATCCTTATTGTATGCAAGCGGTATGCCCTTCATTGTTGTAAGAAGACTCATCAGTGCCCCGTAAACCCTTCCCGTCTTACCCCTGATAAGCTCGGCTATATCGGGATTCTTCTTCTGCGGCATTATTGAGCTTCCCGTCGAATAAGAATCATCTATTTCCACATAGCGGTATTCATTGCTGTTCCATATAATGATCTCCTCGCAGAAGCGGGAAAGATGCATCATTATCGTTGAGGCCGCTGCCAGATACTCAATAAGGTAGTCCCTGTCCGAAACAGAATCCATACTGTTTAGCGTAGGGCCCTTGAACTTAAGTTCTTCAGCCGTAAATTCACGATCCAGCGGGTAAGTTGTCCCCGCAAGTGCTCCCGCGCCAAGCGGACAGTAATTCATCCTCTCATATATGTCATCAAGTCTTAAAAGATCCCGCTTAAACATCTCAAAATATGCCCCGAGATGATGGGCGAGTGTGATCGGCTGAGCCTTCTGCAGGTGTGTAAATCCGGGCATATATGTTGATATATGCTTCTCCATCAGCCCCGAAAGAGTACGAAGAAGGTCATAAATAAGTCCTCTCGTCTCAAGGATCTCATCCCTCGTATAAAGACGCATGTCGAGTGCCACCTGGTCATTCCTGCTCCGGCCTGTATGGAGTTTCTTGCCTGCATCACCAACACGGTCTATAAGATTGGCTTCAACAAAGCTGTGGATATCTTCATATTCATCGGTGATCTCTATCCTGCCTTCTTCTATATCCTCAAGTATGGAATCAAGCCCCTTCTGTATAAGCGCCCCCTCCTGGGCAGTTATGATACCCTGTCTTTCAAGCATCCTTGCATGTGCCTTGGAGCCTCTTATATCCTGCCTGTACAGCTTCCTGTCAAAACTTATCGAAGCATTAAATGCATATACGAGCTTATCTGTTTCCTTGGTAAACCTTCCGCCCCATAACTGAGCCATGTCAAACCCTCCGTACGGTGTGATACCGTCATGTTAAAACGTCTTTTAATTCTATCACAGCGATTGGCTAAAGTAAAGACAGGGACAACACGAATTGATCGTGTTGTCCCCATACATTTCATCTTAAAGCTCCCGGCCGGACTCGAACCGGCGACCTACGCATTACGAATGCGTTGCTCTACCAACTGAGCCACGGAAGCCTAAAACGACCCACTCAAGAATTATATTAGAATCCGGTCCGTTTTGCAACCATATTTTTCTATATCTCTATGGTAAATCCGCTCATTCCCTGTCCGTCAGCCGGCTCATCATAGATCTCGTCATCATCAACATAGTCTCCCTCATAGCTGAAAGCTTCTTCTATCCCCGAAAGATCATCCTTAAACTGCATGGCCGGAAGGTCTTCCGCCGGTTCAAACACTTCTCCTATACCGCTCAGATCGTTTTTAAAGTCCATGGAAGGAACCGGCTGCTTGGGAACCTTCTTTACAACCTTTCTTACAACCTTTTTCTTTACAACTTTCTTCTTGGGTGCAGGCACACCTGCAGCAGGCATGGGTTCAGGCTCCGGCATGGGTTCAGGATCCGGCATGGGTTCGGGCTCCGTCATGGGTTCCGGCTCCGGCTCATCGAACATCGATATATCCGGCATTCCCTCTCCGAAAGAGTAATCGTCTATACCGGCTTCATAACCCGAATCATATCCGTCATAATTTGGATCCTCGTATGTGCCTTCACCATATGACCCGTCTTCATATCCGTATCCGCCTTCTTCATATGCCGCTTCTTCGTAAGCCGCTTCTTCATATCCGGCTTCCTCATATGAACCTTCATCATACGTATCTTCTTCATATACAGGTTCTTCATAAGCAGGCTCTTCGTAAGCAGACTCGGGAGCCGCGCCTGTATTGTCGAAGAAATCATCGCTGAATGAAAATCCGAGTGCACGAGATGCACGTGTAAAGCTCGCCTTGGTGGAATTGCCCTGAGCCGGATATGATGTATCCTCTCCGTATTCTTCCACAAGTTCATCAAATGAAGGCTCTCCGTAACCGCTCTCATAGCCGTCATCGGCAAGCTCAGGCTGTTCTTCCTGATACCCTTCCGTCAGCCCGTCATATCCTCCTGCGGATCCCTCATATTCCTCAGATTCTGCATATGCATCAAATTCCGCATATTCTTCCACAGGTTCTGTATATTCCTCAGATTCTGCATATTCCTGCGCAGGTTCCATATATTCCTCAGGCTCTGTGTATTCCTCTGCAGGCTCCATATATTCCTCAGACTCTGCGTATTCCTCTGCAGGCTCCGTATATTCCTCAGGCTCTGTATATTCCTCCGCGGGCTGTACATATTCTTCCACAGGCTCCGCATATTCTTCGGGCTGTGATTCCGGAGCAGGTACAGATACAGGGCTTACCGGAGCAGGAGCAGGCATGGGTGATGGCTCAAGATTGAAGAATGAGAAATACCCCTCCGGTGACACGGATCCGCCAAGCTGCGTCCCGGTCACTTCAGCAGGCCTGCTAACAGGTATAGGAGCAGGAGCAGATGCCTGTACAGGTGCGGAAGCAGCCTGCCCGGCTTCTCCTTCGGCAGTATCTTCCTCGTTCTTAACAAATATGAGATTTCTTGCCCTTGCGATCGAGCTCCATTCCATGGAACTTCCCGCCTCGCCTGTTTCCTGTTCTTCACTCACAGGTTCTCCGGCCGGGATAAGACCGTATAATTCCGGATGATGGTTCATATACATATAATTAAGTCCGCAGCTCGCAACTATTATAAGTATCTCAAACATGAAGAAGCTGCTGTTTTCATCCGTAGACCGAAGGAACAGAACGAAAAAGCATGACATCAGTGTGATAAACACAGGTACCGCTGTCTTGCACTTGTTCTTGAACATATAGTATGCACAGGCAATTGACATCACTATAACAAACATGTAACTCATCTGGGTCCCCAGTGAGAACCACGCACTCTGAGTCTGTGAATATGCCTGCCCTTCGTCACTTACAAGAAAATGATAATTCTCATTTACATTGGTGTTCTGATTATCAAGGTTCTCATGGAACTTAACAAATATCTCACGGAAACCGTATTTATCTCCGGTTTCAATGTTAGTGGCTAGCTTAAACCTGGACATGCCGCCAAGGATAACCTCCCCCATACCGGCTCCTATGGACAGTGATTTTATGAAAATAAGAATAATCAGCATGAGAACAGCAGATGCAGCTATGATCCCTGCCATCATTCCCGCTTCATTGCCTTCCTTCTTCTGTTTTATTACATAATAAACAACAAAAACCACCGCACACAGGATCATGAGCGGCTCAACAAAACACAGAAGGGCCAGTGAGAGCCCAAAGGCTAAGGCTAAAAGCATGCGTTTCTTCTTATCCGCATCATCCGATTGAAGGAGAATAATCCACAGATCCATGGCAAGAAGAAGGATCATACAGAAGAATACCTCGCTGTTGTATGAATAAACAGCGAAGGACTGGGAAGGTATGAGCAATGTACACATGGCTGCGATTATTCCGCAGGCCCTGCCGGCAACCTTCCGTACAACCCTGCTGATAAGAAAAGCAGTGGCCATCATGGTAACGGCATTCAAGATCACCAATACCGAAGACTGGACTCCGCCTATCCTGAAAAAGATCGAGAGAACAAAGGCATAAAGATACTGGGACGGATAGATACACAGATGCTGAACCATGTCCATTCCCTGCTCGGCAAGTCCGCCCTCTCTCATAAGAGCAGCTGCCCTGTATAGCACCGTATCATCTGCAGGTACTGTTGACCTGTAAGACATCCTGAAGACCAAAAACAGAT
This sequence comes from Lachnospiraceae bacterium, assembly GCA_024690425.1. Next base: position 84,560 of record JAILCT010000043.1, read on the forward strand.
ATGACAAATGACACAGGAGAAGGATCTCGACAAAACTCCACATGATGTTGTCCCTGATCTCTCCCGTGATCTCGATAAGCTTGGTAACCAGGCTCAGCAAAACAAAAGCAAGTATAAGTATCCCGCCAAAAATGATAACGTAGAAAACCCCACCGCTCTGTACGATGATCTGGTTATACACGGATATGAAAAAGATATATCCGAGTATTACCAAGGATGCAATACTTATTATCTTTAAATACAGATCCTTATTGGAATTCATAAACTCTCTTAATCTATATATATTTAAGCCAGTGCCTGTTCAAGGTCGGCAATTATATCATCCGCATTCTCTATTCCTACCGAGAACCTGATAAGATCGGGCTGTACGCCTGCCTCAAGCAGCTGCTCATCCGTCATCTGGCGGTGGGTATGCGATGCAGGATGAAGCACGCATGATCTTGCATCTGCCACGTGAGTGACTATGCTTATCAGCTTAAGCCTGTCCATAAAATCAATGCTTGCCTGCCTGCCTCCCTTAATGCCGAAGCACATTACGCCACAGGTACCGTTCGGCATATATTTCATTGCAAGGTCATGATATTTATCATCGGGAAGACCGGGATATGAAACCCAGGCGACCTTCTCATGATTTTTAAGGTAATTGGCTGCCTTAAGGGCGTTCTCACAGTGGCGCGGTACCCTTAAGTGGAGTGTCTCAAGACCTACATTTAAGAGGAAAGCGTTCTGTGGTGCCTGGATCGATCCAAGATCCCTCATAAGCTGCACGGTAGCCTTTGTTATATATGCTCCCTTACCGAACTTCTTCGTATATGTCAGACCATGATAGCTCTCATCTGGGGTTGTAAGGCCCGGGAACTTATCGGCATATTTCTCCCAGTCAAAATTACCGCTGTCAACGATGGCACCGCCAACACACATTGCATGTCCGTCCATATACTTGGTCGTTGAATGGGTAACTATGTCTGCGCCCCACTCAAAAGGCCTGCAGTTTATGGGAGTCGCGAAGGTATTGTCTACAATGAGCGGAACTCCGTGTTCATGTGCTGCCTTTGCGAACTTCTCGATATCAAGCACAACAACCGCCGGATTGGCTATGGTCTCAGCCAGTACACACTTGGTGTTTTCCTTAAACAGGCTGTTTATCTCTTCTATATCCGCATCGGGATCTACGACCGAACATTCAATGCCCATCTTCTTCATTGTTATGGTAAGAAGGTTGAATGTTCCTCCGTATACCTTGGATGACATGATAACATGGTCGCCTGCCTCAGCTATGTTGAACACTGCATAATAATTGGCTGCCTGACCGGAAGATGTGAGCATTGCCGCAACACCTCCCTCGAGGGCACGTATCTTATCCGCAACATAGTCATTGGTGGGATTCTGAAGCCTCGTGTAGAAGTAACCCGAATCCTCAAGGTCAAAGAGCCTTCCCATGGCATCGGATGTATCATATTTGAATGTCGTGCTCTGGTATATGGGCAGAACCCTTGGTTCTCCTGTGGTAGGCTTCCATCCTGCCTGAACGCATAATGTCTCGATGTTATAATTATCACTCATATTTAAAGCTTCCTCCCGGGATTCTTACATATATCTGTCCTTAAGCGAATAAACCATATCAGAATACAGCTTCTTGCAATCCTCGTAATCGCCTGACTCGATAAGACTTATGCAGGGACTTATATACCTGTTGAATATATCCCTGTAAGTATCCGCCGACTCATTGCCCTTGTTGATCCTGTTAACGATCGTGGGTGCGATATTATAATAGGTTTCAACCACTTCCCTGCCCTCATCACTCCCAAGCAGATAGTCATCCCTGTAGTCCCTTAAAGTACGAAGCTCGTAACAGTCATCATCCTTATTAAGGCTCCTGCACACAGCCGTTGTAATGTAGCAGAGCTTACGCTTGAAGCCTCCGTCTATCTCCTCAAATGTTCCGACAGACAGCTTATTTCCCTTAAAGGTATCGTTCCATGCATCTGCCATGGCCTGTGCAAGCTCCTTACAGGATTCACGTCCCGCATTTACAAGTGAAGGAAATACATAAACCGTAAGGACCATGTTGTTATCCATGATAAAACGTTCCTTCTCTGACTTCTTATTGAGCTTGTCGCATTCCCCTTTTGAAAAAGATGCAAAATCACCTGCAAGAGCGGTTATGTATGCCTTCTTGTCTTCGCTTGATGAATAGCCCTCATCAATGGCAGAAAAAAGTGAATTGTATTTATCACAGTAGTCCTTGAAGGCGTCCTTGTAGGTGTCCTTGTTGAACAGCTTCATAAGAGGCATGTTGTTAAAAAGCATGCCTGAAAGTTCTGTATTTATATCCATCTTATTATCCTTTTCAATTAATTCAGTTACAGCTCGTGCCTACTCAAAACGCTGTAACGAATTACTCATCCCAGTTATGATATACGGCCTGGACGTCGTCATCTTCATCGAGAAGATCAAGGGTCTTCTGGATATTCTTGATCGCGGTCTCGTCCGTCAGGGTGACCCAGGTCTGAGGGATCATAGTAACTTCGGCTTCAGCCATCTTGATACCCTGCTCTTCAAGAGCCTCTCTTACATCCGAGAACGAATCGGGATCGGTAAGGATCTCATAGCTGTCCTCCTCATCGGAAAAATCCTCGGCTCCGGAATCAAGTGCTGCCATCATGAGATCATCGGGATCCATGTCGCACTCTTCCTTGTCGATGATGATCTGGCCCTTCTTATCGAACATAAAGGACACACATCCGGGGGTGCCTACGTTGCCGTAGCCCTTGGTGAAGGCACTCCTTACATTGGCTGCCGTCCTGTTCTTGTTATCCGTAAGGGCATCTACGATAATGGCTATTCCGTTGGGTCCGTAGCCTTCATATGATACATATTCGTAATTGACACTGTTTGCATCGCCTGCAGCCTTCTTGATACCGCGGTCTATGGTATCATTGGGCATGTTGTTGGCCTTGGCCTTGGCGATAACATCACGAAGCTTGCTGTTATTATTGGGATCGGGACCGCCTTCCTTAACCGCAACCGCTATCTCACGGCCGATTATTGTAAAGATCTTGCCCTTGGCGGCATCGTTCTTCTCTTTCTTATGCTTGATATTTGCGAATTTCGAATGTCCTGACATATTATTACCTCATATTCTCTTCTTTGCACTAACGTTTATAGTAACATTATTTTATGGATTTAACAAGCCAAATCACACATACTTGCGGGGCACCCTGTCGGATATACCGCATACAAGCTCATAGTTAAAACGTCCGGACAGGGCTCCGAGGTCCTCGGCCGTAATGGAATTGCCGCCGCTGTTGCCGAGCAGGATCACCTCATCATATTCACACGCCTCCGGGATATCAGTAACATCTACCATGAGCTGGTCCATACATACCCTTCCGAGTATCGGGGCTTTTTTCCCTTTTATAAGGACATATCCCTTATTTGATAATGACCTCGGATAGCCATCGGCATATCCTACCGGTATTGTTGCTACCCTTGCGGGCTTGTCGGTTCTGTATATCCCCCCGTAGCTTATCTCCCTTCCTGCCGGGAGTTCCTTTATATAAACGATGGAACTCTTAAGCGACATTGCCGGTTCAAGCTTGATGGGTTCCGTTATCTCCTCTCCCGAAGGGGAAAGACCGTACATGGTAATACCGGCCCTTACAAGATCAAGATTTGCTTCTGGCATCGTAAGGATTGCGGCCGAATTGGAACAGTGCAGCAGCTCCGGTATGAGTCCTTCTCTCCCGCACTTATCGGCAAAGTCGGTAAAACGTGAAAACTGAGCCTTCGCCGGTGCCTTATCATCCTCATCCGCCCTTGCGAAATGAGTGAACATTCCCTCAACGTCAAGCATATCATAAGATGCTATCTTTAGTGCAGTCCTGACACCTTCATCATCACATGGCAGGCCGATCCTTGACATACCCGTATCGACCTTGATATGGATCTTACATCTCTTACCTACTGCCCTTGCCGCTTCGCTTAGCTGTCTTGCCGTTTCTTCCTTGAATACAGCGGGCCGGATGGACAGCCTTATCATGTCTTCGTAATTATCGGGGAAGGTATATCCGAGCACAAGGATCGGTTTTTTTATACCTCCGTTCCTGAGCTTAAACGCTTCCTCTGCTGTTGCTGTTGCGTATCCGAAAACATGGTCTATCTGTTCAAGCCTTACCGCTATCTGCAGGGCTCCGTGGCCGTAACCGTCTGCCTTTATCACGGCAAGTATCCGGGTTCCCGGTTTGATAAGCCCCTCCATGTTCTTTATATTGTTCTCAATGGCATCCAGAGAGATCTCTGCCACTACTCTTTTCTTACTCATCTACTGCCTCCAGCAGGGTCTTAAGTTCATTTATAAGATCCGTGGTCATAAGTCCCGACCTTCCTTTTTTCAGGGCAGCCGCATCTCCTGCCGACCCATGGATATAGCATGCATACCTTGCGGCATCATAGGCATTAAGGCCACGACCCAGGAATGCCGCCACGATCCCGAACAGGCAGTCACCCATCCCGGCTACGGCCATACCATTGTTGCCGGTGATATTGACACAACACTCGCCGTCAGCACCCGCTATTATCGTTCTGGCATCCTTGGTAACACAGGTTAAGTTGTATTCCGTCGCTGTATCCCTGGTCAGGGAAATAAGGGAATTCATGACCTCTTCCTTATCCCTGTCAATGAATCTGGCGAATTCGCCCACATGAGGGGTTATTATTATCTCACGTCCGATACCCTTCTTCAGGGTCAGCTTATACTTCTTTAATATAACAAGTGCATCGGCATCAAGGACCAGCGGGCCGTTTGACTTGAAAAATGCGAATTCAAACAGTTCCTTGGCCATCTTGTCCCTGCCTATACCGGGGCCTATAGCCGTAACGTCAGCCCAGTTTACGGCTTCAGCCAGTTTTTCATGATCTATCGATTCATCATATGTATCAACGATGGCTTCGGGGATCTTATCAAGAATAAGCTGTCTGTTCGCCTTATGGGTAAATATCCTGACCATTCCGGCCCCTGCCTTAAAGCATGAAAGAGCCGCAATAAATGCACATCCACCCATGGATTCGCTTCCGGCAATGATGAGAACCTTGCCGTAAGTCCCCTTGTTCGAACGCCCTGTTCTCTTCAGCTGCTTATTTGCGAGGAAATCCTTTTTGGTAATGAATTTAAGCCAGGGCTTCTCATCACCGAGCGACTCATCGGTAATGCCTATGTTCGCAAGCATTACATGTCCTGCATACTCCGCTCCGGGATACATCAACAGTCCTCTCTTGTAATATGCAAAGGTGACTGTCATGTCTGCCCTTATGGCAGCTCCCATTACTTCTCCTGTTGTCGCATTTATGCCTGAAGGGATGTCTACGGACACTATCTTGGCTCCGTTCTCCTTGAAGGAATTGATCCCCTCCACAAATGCCGCTGTATCCCGCTCGAGATTGCGGTTTAATCCTATCCCGAAGATCGCATCGATTATAAGGGTATATTCATCATCCTTAACAGATGACCTTATTGGGATCCCGTAGCTCTTGACACTCTCCAGGTTCTGAAGAGTCTCGGGGCCCATATGCGCAGGCGATCCTGCGAGAAGGACATCAACCTTTATCTTCCTCTCATGAAGAAGGCGGGCTATTGCCAGTCCGTCTCCTCCGTTGTTACCCGATCCGCATACAACAAGCACGCGTTTTAAGTTGAACTTATCATGTATTATTGCCGCAACACACTTAAGAGCGGCTCTCTCCATGAGAACCTCTGAAGGAACATGAAAGTTCCTTATCGTGAACTCATCGGCATTCTTCATTTCATCGGCTGTAAGTATGTATTCCAATTCTAGTCTTCCTTATTCTCGGCTTTCTCCGTTGTCTCTTCCTTCTTCTCAGGTTTCTTGAGTGTTGGTTCGTAGCGGAGATCGAATATCTCCATCACCTCGGGCCCGAATATGTCATGCATATACGTATACAGGTCGGCGTTCTGGAATTCCTTCTCCTGTTTTTTTATGATGTTCTTCTTAAGCTGGATCCTTACCTCATGGATCCAGTCCGCTATTTTTTCGATCTCATCGGTGTTCTCGGACAGGGTCTCATAACAGAGGGCCATTGTCTGCAGCATAAGCTCCTTGTTAACGCTGTCTATCTGTCTCGGAAGGTCTAAAAGCTCATCCTCGAGTGCATCCATCTTATCGTTGGACTCGTTGATAAGACGCTTGCTGTCACTGACCTTCTTCTCGGATTGGTCACCGCTCTCATCCATGGAACTCACTATATTGTTCATGAGTTCGCCCTTGATCTTCTTAAGGTCCTTGATCTCGGAATTGATTCGCCCCTGTCTCTTAAGCAGATCCGTCAGTTCCTTCTCCAGCTTCTCTATCTCCGGAGTTATCCCGGCTCTTTTAAAGAGCTGGTGCCACTTGGCATCAAGGATAAGTACCGGTATACGCTTGTCGGCAAGTGCAGCCTTGAATTTTTCCTCGGAAATAGGCATATTATCCTCCTGTTCCCTTTACTTATCCTGGTTGTTGCTGATATTATATGACAGCCTCATAAGGCTCTCGGACAGATGTACGTTCTCGACTTCGATATTATCGGGAACATCAAGATCGATATGTGCGAAATTCCATATGCCCTTTATCCCGTAGGATACCAGCTTCTCGGCTACTGCCCTGGCATCTGTCTTAGGGATCGTAAGCACTGCTATGTCTATATCGTTGTCCTTCATAAAGGCTTCTATATCCTCCATGGGGCGCACACTGATACCACGGATCATCTTGCCGTGGATCGCCTTGTTATGGTCGAATATCCCCTTTATGATAAAGCCTCTCTTTTCAAAATTAACGTAATTGGCCAGAGCCTGTCCCAGATTGCCCGCCCCTATAAGTATAAGGTTGTGCTTCTGGTCAAGCCCCAGGATATTACCTATCTCATCATAGAGATACTTGACATTATATCCGTATCCCTGCTGGCCGAAACCGCCGAAATTGTTAAGGTCCTGTCTTATCTGCGATGCGGTGACCCTCATTAACCCTGAAAGTTCCTGTGACGATATACGCTCGACACCCTCATCGTTAAGTTCACCCAGATACCTGTAGTATCTGGGAAGCCGGCTGATGACCGCTTTTGATATATCCTTTGCTTCCAACCGATCGTCCTCCGATTCACATGGATGATTCAAGTGTCTTCCTTATGGCCTTTATAAAGTCAAGGCTGTTAAGGACTGTGGGAGAATCAAGTGTCGTGATCAGGGCAAGGTCTTTGGTCATCATGCCCTTTTCAATGGTATCTATCGTTGCCTTCTCAAGCTTGTCCGCAAACGTACACAGGTCATTGATGCCGTCAAGTTCGCCCCTCTTCCTGAGGGCTCCGGTCCATGCGAATATCGTCGCTACCGAGTTGGTTGAAGTCTCCTCGCCCTTAAGGTACTTGTAGTAATGACGCTGTACGGTTCCGTGAGCTGCCTCGTACTCATATACACCCGTAGGTGATACAAGGACCGATGTCATCATTGCCAGTGAACCGAATGCCGATGATACCATATCGCTCATAACATCACCGTCGTAATTCTTGCAGGCCCATATCATGCCGCCCTCAGACCTCATGATCCTGGCAACTATATCATCTATGAGAGTATAGAAGAATTCTATGCCCGCAGCTTCGAATTTATCCTTGTATTCCTTCTCATATATCTCGGCGAATATATCCTTGAAGTGATGATCATACTTCTTGGAGATAGTATCCTTGGCACCAAACCAGAGGTCCTGCTTGCGGTCAAGTGCATAATTAAAGCAGCATCTTGCGAATGCCTCGATCGATGCGGTACAGTTATGGACTCCCTGGATCACTCCGCCCTTTTCGTCAAAATCATGTATGAGCTGTCTTGTTTCCTTCCCGTCAGCTGATGTGAACACAAGCTCAGCCTTGCCTGCTCTCTCAACCTTCATCTCTGAATTAAGATAGATATCACCGTAAGCATGCCTTGCTATCGTGATGGGTTTCTTCCAGTTCTTAACGTAAGGTTCGATCCCCTTTACTATAATGGGAGCGCGGAAGACCGTACCGTTTAACATGGCACGGATGGTTCCGTTGGGGCTCTTCCACATTTCCTTAAGGTCGTACTCCTTTACCCTGGCTGCATTGGGCGTGATCGTTGCACACTTTACCGCAACCCCGTACTTCTCGGTCGCTTTGGCTGAATCCTTTGTAACCTGATCATCCGTTTCATTCCTGTGTTTAAGACCCAGATCATAGTATTCGGTCTTAAGATCTATAAAAGGAGCAAGCAGTTCATCCTTGATCATCTGCCACAATATCCTGGTCATCTCATCCCCGTCCATCTCAACAAGGGGTGTTATCATTTCGATTTTGCTCATCACTGTTCTCCTCTTTCCTGGGTTTACTTTCTCTTCTTGGGTACCTTCATCTGCGGGATACCAAGATCGCTGCATGTCTGCGATATTATGCTTACAAGCTCGTCATTGGTCATTACGGTAACACGGCCGCCCTCATACTCACTGTCCACGATCTCCTTGATACGCTTGACAAGCGGCGAATTCTTATCGACGTGCTCTTCTGCGGGAAGCTTATAATAGGTATTGATCCAATGGGCTATGCCGGCAAGTCCCGATGTGTTGGAAACAGCACACAATACCGGCCTGTTAAGGAACTTCTCCGTATCGAATATATTGTATATCTCCTCGTTCTTGAGAAGTCCGTCGGCATGAATACCTGCCCTGGTCACATTGAAGTTCTCACCTACAAACGGAGTCCTCGGAGGGATCTGGTAGCCGATCTCCTTCTCGTAGTACTCGGCAAGTTCGGTGATTATGGTCGTATCCATCCCGTTAAGGTCACCCTTTAACTGGGCATATTCGAATACCATTGCCTCAAGAGGCGTGTTTCCGGTCCTCTCTCCTATACCGAAAAGTGAACAGTTGACTCCCGAGCATCCATACAGCCATGCTGTGGTTGAATTGGATACAGCCTTGTAGAAATCATTGTGTCCGTGCCACTCAAGCAGATGAGGATCAACGCCCGCATGCTTGTTAAGTCCGTATATTATACCCTGAACGGATCTGGGAATGACCGCACCGGGATAATTGACACCGTAACCCATGGTATCGCATGCCCTTATCTTGATCGGTATCTTATATTCTTCCATAAGACGCATGAGCTCAAGGCAGAAGGGTATAACATAACCGTAAATGTCCGCCCTTGTAATGTCCTCAAGATGACACCTGGGGCTTATTCCCTCCTCAAGACAATCCCTGACTATGTTAAGGTAATGATCCATGGCCTGGCGGCGGTTCATCTTCAGCTTATAGAAAATATGGTAGTCGGAGCACGATACAAGGATTCCCGTCTCCTTCATTCCTATTTCCTTGACAAGCTTGAAGTCCTCCTTGCTGGCCCTTATCCAGCTCGTTATCTCAGGGAACTGATATCCCCTCTCCATACACTTATACACAGCATCCCTGTCCTTCTTGCTGTAGAGGAAGAACTCCGATGCCCTGATCATCCCGTTAGGTCCGCCCAGCTTATGGAGATAGTCATATATCGTAACTATCTGCTCCGTAGTGTAAGGGGCCCTGCTCTGCTGTCCGTCCCTGAAGGTTGTATCGGTTATCCATATCTCCTTTGGCATATTATGGGGTACGATACGGTCGTTGAATGCGATCTTGGGAACTTCTTCATATGGGAACAGATTCCTGAATACATTCGGTGTTTCAACGTCTGCCAGAATATACATGTACTCTTCAAGTTCGAGCAGGTTATTCTTGGTATTCATGCGTACAACTCTGTTTTCCGTTTTCATAATTTTTCTCCTTAATGTTTGACCACTAATAAAACATTATACTTACATAAAATCAATTTGCAAGGGTGCGGGGCTTCCCTTTATAGAAGGCAAGTATGCCTGCAATGATAAGAAGTCCGATCCCTATATACCATTTAAGGGCTATAGTGCCTACATCCCTGTTAAGCGTCCTTACTACCACGCTCTGTGTATTGGCTGCGAGTGCCTCTTCGTTCTCCATCGTCAGGACCTCAGTCTCTTCCTGTATCGTATAAAAGACATAAACCGAGAAATGCCTTGCGATGAACCTTATCTTGTCATTGCCTCCGTTATTGACTATCTCGCTTGATATTTCCTTAAGTTCTCCGTTATCGTCTATCGCACCGACGCTTATGGATGGTGCGAGCGTAAGTCCTGTCGGAATAGGCAGCTCGATATCAACATTCTTACCCGAAAGCTTCGTGATCGGTATATCGCTTTCGTCTTCATACAGTGTAATATTAAGGGGAACAGCCTCTATACCTTCAAGTCCTCCATACCTTGCTTCAAGAGCCGTATTGCTTATATCCTCCTTGTCGGAAGCATCACTTATCTTAATATGGTATCCTCCGTCAACACCCGACATGTTCGCAACCGGAAGTTCCTTGTCGGGGCTTATGCTTGAATCCATAAAGACCAGGGTATTCCCGAACTTCTCCGTAGTCCCTTCGATCGGTTCACCCTCGTCAGGTTCTTCGACAACTTCCTCCCCGTTCTCCCTGAACACCTTGCCCTCATACCTCTTGTCGGGAGAGAGTACGGAAAAATATGAAGGTCTTGCTTCATTAGTGATCACGGCCGTATCAAATCCCTTGAGTGGGGCTGACCTTAAGTCATCCGCAGACAGCCTGGTCGCTGTTTTCTTATAGGAAACAACCGGTATCTTCTCACCGAGGAACCTTATCGTATTCCCCTTATTACCCGTATCAAAGGCACCAAGGCCGATACTCTCTACCGACGCTGGTATCGCAACGCCCCCTATCCCTGTATCCTTAAAGGCCCGGTCTTCTATGGACTTAACGCCATCCGGGATCGCGATGTCCTTAAGGTTCTTGCAGCCCCTGAAAGCCTCTTCGCCTATCTTTACAAGGCCATCGGGAAGGGTGATCCCTGTCAGTCCGGTGTTATCGGCAAAGCTTCCCGGGCCTATGACTTTGACTGATTCCGGTACGTTCACCTGGCCCCCCTCTCCGGCATATGCAACAAGAATGCCGTCTCCTTCGATCACAAAGCCGTCATTGCTTCCCGTTCCCATCATTCTTTCAAGCCATGGTGTCCCGTCGAACGCCCCAAGTTCTATCGTCTCAACACTGTCGGGTATCGATATGTCCGTCAGATTTCCGCAATTATAGAAGGCCGCATAGCCTATTTCCTTTACGCCATGGGGAATGGATATATCCGTAAGGCCTGTTCTTGCGAATGCAAAATCACCTATTCCTTCCAGACCCTGCGGAAGAGCCGCTCCGGTCATATCCCTGTTCCTGTAGAAGGCCCTGTTGCCTATCCTTGTTATCCCTTCAGGCATCGCACAGTTACCCGACAGGCTCTCGCCTCCGGTAACAGTACCGCCCACTGTCCTGTAATTTCCCTCCATATATACCTTATCGCTTACAGGTACGGTATCCGGGACCGAATCCTCAACTTCCGAAGCAGCAGGATCGTATCCGTGTACAGGAATGCTCCGGTCTATCATAAGTACGGCCTTGCCTCCGACTATCTTGCTGGAAGCCAGTTCACCCGGAATTCTGCTATCCGAATAGTCCGGTGTCATGGAACTTACATAGGGCATGTCATTTATGTACTTCTTCTCCCTTGCGGAGCCTGCATCGGAAGGATCATACGAATTGGAACTTACAGTATCTATATATTGTGAGAAGAGCTCCTCTGGAACGTCTTCTTCTTCGATCTTCCTTTTGGCATCGTCTGCGTCATAATAATTGACGGTAACGCCGTCAGTCAGGTAGAAGGCCTTCTCATCTATATATCCCAGTGAATCCGGCATCGTCACGTTGGCTAAACTGTAACAGTCCGAAAACGAATAAGCCATGAGCGATTCCACCCTGTATGGCAGGACGACGTTCTTAAGGCCCGAGCAGTTGGCAAAGGCATATTCGGGTATTTCCTTTATGGCTGAAGATATTGATATATCGGTAAGTCCTCCGGCTCCCCAGAAGGCATATTCATCTATTGCTTCAACCGTTGACGGCATATTGTAAGAGGACTTGGTTCTCCCTGCCAGGTACTGTACAACGCGTGTCCCGTCCTTGGAATAGAGGATACCGTCAACGCATATGTAGCTTGGGTTATGTGTTGCCACTGTTATGGTCGACAGCTTGGGACAACCCGCGAAAGCGCCCGAGCCTATCTGCTCGCACCTTGAGGTGATATTAACGTACTTAAGCTGTTCACAACCCGAAAAAGCGCTCGAGCCAATGGCTCTAACGCTTTCGGGTAATACTGCCTGTATAAGAGAAGTACAGTTCTCAAATGCAGAAAAATCTATTGTCCTCACGCTCTCGGGCATGATCACCTTAACGAGGGATTTATTGCCCGAGAAAGCTTCCTTTCCGATAGTCTGAATAGTGTTCGGAAGCGTGAGTATATCATCATGTCCGGTATATTTAACCAGTGTTGAGCCGTCGATCTCAAAGTCACCCTTCTGCACGGAAGCATAAGGCTGCTGCGGCGGCATACACATTATCATAACCGATGTAATGCACAGAAGAAGTGCGATTAACCTTCTAATCTTTCTCCCCATTTGGGCTCCCCATAATCATAATAATCTATGCAGCCGCGATCACTTCCTCGGGATCCCGTTTCAGGAACATGAAGAGCGCCGCAGCGATAAGTCCTGTGACGAGGAACCACTTGGGATGTATGGGATCAGCCGTTTTGGGCGTCTGATCCAGTGTTCCCGCCGCTGTAAGGTTGGCTGTATCAACATAGACCACATAAGGCGAGAAGTGGCTTGCCGTGAATGTCATACATGGAACCGAGTTGATGACCGTGAACTTGGGGGCCATTTTCTCAAGTGTCCCACCCTCGGTGCTTCCTATCTTGTTATTACCGCCGTATATTGCCAGATCATCAGGTATCGGGATAGTAACACTGACCGTAACTCCGTCCGGCACAGGAGATATCTTGTTGGTCCCGGTAGAATCATAGAGGCTTATATCCATAGGCAGATACTTGATGTTCTCAAGCGAGCCAAACTCTTTACCAAGGGCTTCCTTCGCCCGGTCTTCAGCCTCCTGTGTCTCCGATATCTTTACTACGTAATTGTCGGATGATCCGTTGACCTTAGCTGACATCTTGCCCACATCCGTGATACCCTTCGCCGTTGATACAACATTGGTCTTACCGCCTGTTGTTGCGGTATTGCGGTTTTCCCCCGAAGCACCCGGAGTTCCCGGAACAACACCTGCTCCTCCCGCACCCGGTGTATTTGCATAACCGCTGATGATGATCGGAACGGTTGATGAGTTCATCGTTGACGAATTGGTGCTTGAAGCCGATGAACTGGAAGAACTCGAACTTGATGAGCTCGATGAGGATGAACTTGATGATCCTGTTGAGCTTCCCGTTGATGATCCGGTCGAGCTTCCACCACCTCCTCCGGTCGATGAGCCCGTGGAGCTTCCCGTCGATGATCCCGTTGAACTTCCGGTTGAGGATCCCGTCGAGCTTCCCGATGACGAGCTGCTAGAGGTATCCGTTGATGATCCTGTTGAAGATCCAGTCGAACTCGAGCTTGACGGATCTATCTCATAAACCGCTATAAAGTTGGTGGGATCTTCGAGTATATCCTTTAATGTGGATCCATTGTCGGACTTCCACCCTGTGAAGATATAGCCGTCCCTGTGTGGATCGTCGGGGGCTTCCACCTTACCGTGCTCCTCAACGGTCTGCACATATACGGGAGGATCTCCTGCGGCTATCGGTGTAAAGTCATAATCATAGAACCTTACCCTGCAGCGTCCGTCTATCGGTATGAATTCTATATCATTCGCCTTGGCATATCTCTGAACGGCCGAATCATAATATCCGTGTATCTCGGGCTCTTTTTTCTTATCAAATGCGGTGGGTGATATGTTCACCTCCTTACCGTATATATAGACTGCAAAATCATCATGAAGTCCATCGAATGCGCCCGTTTCAATATCATTCACACTCTCAGGAAGCTTGATCTGGGTTATATTTTCGCAGTTTTCAAAGCAATAAGGAGGTATGGTCTTAAGGTTCTGCGAATCCGAGAGGTCTACCCTTCTTAAATAAGGGCAGTTCATAAATGCCTTCTCCGCTATCTTCGATACGTTCGCAAGTTCCGGATCGTTCGTAATATTTACATATCTGTCAGATATGCTCTCAAGGAGTTCGTTGCCGCGTCCGTACAGGACTTCCTCGATCGTCGTATCTGTACCGTCATAACTGTATATTATCCCGTTATCACACCAGTAATACGGATCATCGGGAGTCGCATTCTCCTTACCCTGGGCAACATCCCCCTCAAAGATCACATTCTGAAGTGAGCAGTCCGGTTCCTGGCCTGCCCTCCAGGGGTAATGTTCATTAATATCGAAAAGGAAAGGCCTTGTACCGATATCCTTAACATCCTGTTTGAAGATTATAGTGCTCAGATACCGGTCATCATTAAATATGCCTTCTTCATCCGGAAGCTTGGATATGTTCAGAGTGATCGTATCAACATACTTTCCGTATGTATCAAGGCTCCCGACAATGCCTCTCATGTATTTACGTGTAGAATCAAGTGTATTATGAGCCTCATCCAGATACTCGATACCCGCGGGAACCTTTACATTCCTTGTGGCATCGATAACCTGGAACTCATTCGTAGAAAGTCTTATTCCGCTCTTTCCCTTACTGATTATGTCATCGATCGTATATGGATCCGAATTCTTTCCTTCGGAATCCTTCTTCCAGCCAACCTGGGTCATCCCCGTAGGATATGTAAGCAGGGTAGGACCCACTTCACCGTTCTGGCTCCTGCCATTGTACATGGCAGAAATATTGCTCACGGTTCCGTCGGCATCAGTCCAGTAATTACCTGTTGTAAAGGTTATATAGCTGTTATCCTTGGAGCTTACGATATTCCCACCGCTTACTCCCGGATCTAGTCCGAGCGCAAACCTGTATGGATATCCCGAAGGCGATCCCTTCATGATGAGCCACAGGTCTGTATCGCTTAAAGTGTTTTCCGCACTTCCCAACCTGTTGATCGGTATGTTCCTTGCCTTGGCGACCGTGTTTATCTCAGCATCGCTGAAGGGATTCTCCCTGTAGGTCTTGAAGGCATCCGTCCCTATGGATGTAACATTTGCCGGTATTATCTCATCGGAATATATGTCATCATCCATAAAGTCTACTTCCATAAGCTCTCGGCAGGTCCTGAAGCAGCTGCTGCCTATACTTGTTGCACCGTTTCCTTCTGTCTGCTTGAAGCGGACATAAACAAGCTTGTCGCAGTCTTCGAATGCAGATGATCCTACAGCCACTCCCTTAGTATTGATATACAGTTCCTCCAGGCCGTCAGAATTGGCAAATGCATTCCTTCCGACAGATTCAATGTTGTCAGGTATTGTAAGCTTCTTAAGCCTGTTGCTGTTCGTCTTGTCCGATGTGTCGTATGCCCCGTCAGCGATCGTCTTGATCGGGGTATCACTTATCTGGGTAGGGATGGTAAGGGATTCCATTGCTTCGGATGTCGGTATTATCTTATTTATTGTACCATCTTCGCTGAAATTGAATATATAGCCTCCAAGCCTCAGCTCCAGAATGCTCCTGCCGTTCTCATCCCTGTAATTATACACATTGGAGAATTTCTTGGCACTCTCATGGGCTGCCGCCTCATTGGTATCCTCAGGATATGGGTTGGGGCCTTCGATCACGAAGGCATCCGATACAGTAGGTATTTCATGGCCTGAGTAATCTTTATTGGAGCTTGTAACAAACTGCCAGTCATCGTATGGCGTTGCATTTCTTCCGCTTGCCGGGTTAAACCTCAGTCTCTTTAAGTTGCCGCATCTTTGAAACATATATTTTCCAAGCGTTTCAGGGCTTGACGATTTGGGGGAATCCCCGTATGAGTCCGGGAGATATACAGTCTCAAGTGCACTGCATCCCGCAAACAGGCCTTCAAAATCAGTATTGTCAACCTTCTTCCCGCTCTTAAGGTTCTTATACATATTCATGTTCTTAAGGCTGGTACAATTGGCAAAGGCATAAGGACCCACTATAAGGTCACCGCTTCCTGCCGAATGGAAGTTCTTAAACATACTGGTCTCGGGAGTAAGGCTGTCGTCCAGCTTGCTGCACCCATAAAAAGCTCCTGCCCCCACCTTAAGTCCTGCTTTATACGGAAGGGTTGCGTTCGTAAATCCGCATTCGGCAAATGCGCCGTCACCTATCTGGGTAAGCGATGAACATTCCGCAATACTCAGGTTCGCAAGATTGGCGCAGCCCCTGAAGGCCTTATCACCGATCGAATTAACCTTATTTCCGATATCTACCCTCTCCAGATTGCCGCAGCCCTCAAAGGCGGAATCACCGATCTTATACAGCATGGATTCCGGCATTATAATACTCTTAATTTCATTCCTGTTCTTGAAAGCGTCATTACAGATATAGGCGATATTGCATTTATCAAGACATACGTAATGTTTCTCAGGATCGCCGTAGGGTTCCCAGTTGGCTATATCGCGAAGCATATTGTTTCTGATCGTGTTATCCGAGACAGTGGCAAGCTCATCATCCTTGGTAAACCTCATATTCCATATGTTAAGGGTCGCGAGCTTATAGGCATGGTTAAGCGGATCGGTATAATCCTGTGTTGTAACTGCATATTTTTTATAGCTTACCGATTCCTCTGTTGTTATCTCCTGATAGTATTCTTCATTCTGGGGATTGTTAAGGTTATAACATACACCATTAGTGAAGTCTATGGTTTCGGGATTGTACTCAGTCCCGTATCCAAGGTACTTCTGGAGAGCATTGTATGTTCCGTCGGGGTACCCTGCTTCGGCCGGGACGTTCATCACACCCATCTTGAAGACAGATACGGGCTTGTCATCGGTCATCCCGTCTTCGTTTATCGTATAGTATGTGTGCTTATTGCCTGTGGTATCCGTGATCTCACCTATCTTAACGCCGACAGGGAACGCATAATATTCACTGCCCTCATCAGGAACGGAAGTATTATCGACTATCGAGTAATTTGTCATCACATCATCAAGGCTTGCAACATTATCTGCCGGATTGACATATGCTTCCGTCTTGCGCTGGGTTGGGATAAGTGTGATGACGAGCGCAGAAACCAGAAGTAAGGATGCCGTTGTTCTCCTTGCCCTCTTGCGCATTCTGAACTTTCTTTTTCTGGTAACCTTTGCAGGACTTGTCCTTGACGAATCGGCTCTTTTCGAATTGCTTCTTTGATCCTGTGTCATTTCTTTCCCCTTATCAATCAACCTTCCTGGCTACTACAACGAACCGTTCGGCTCCCTCGCCGTAATCGCAGGTCGATAATGTTATCAGGCTGTCTCCGTAATAGGATTCGATACCCGTATCATATATCGACATTTCTGCCATCTGGTCCATGTTGGATTTATACTCCTGTGCGGAATTGGCATCGATGAACTGGTAATACTTAAATGCCACTTCCGTTTCCTCATGCACTATTTCATTAAATACATACATTATCCTGTACTCACCCTTCTCGTACAGGGTGTCGAACCTTATTGTGGGATGCCTCTCGTAAAAGCTCTTCTTCTTGTAGGAATCAAGAGCGCCGAACATCTTGCCCGACTTCATATTGTGGCCGTACAATATCAGGTTCTGGCTCCTTGGCCATATACTGCAGTCCTTGTCAAGGAAGATCGATCCGTTCTTATCCTTCTGCTGTTCGAAATTGTGATCAAGATAATACTCTTCATTAACTGACTGCATTACCGGATAATCGATCGAGGTTCCCTCAATACTTATCCAGCCGACTATACTCTTATTCTTTATATACAATGTATTGAATTCCTCAAGCATGGGCGGCACTTCTACTTCCTCATCAAGCGTTACCGTTGCTGTCTTCCCGGCCAGAACCTTACTGTTGGAATCCCTGTTATTCTTGATGTCCGCAAGGTCATTAAACTTACCCGTCGAATCCCCTGCCATATATATGTAGAAGGCGAAATACCCGAGGCTTCCCACAGCCGCAAGCGCACAAATAAAGCGGACTATACGCCTCGCCTTCTCCTTCCTGCTGATCTTCCTCTTACTCATTACCCCTTATTACCCCTAATGTGCATAAACATACACATTCATTTTACTATATCTAGTAAAAAAATCAAGCCATAATCACAGATATTGTGTTATGGCTTGTTCTTTTACTTAACCACTATATTTATGATCTTGCCAGGTACGTATATCTCCTTGACTACCTGCTTGCCTTCCATAAGCTTGCCGACTGCATCTATCTCCCTGGCCTTGGAAAGGGCTGAGTCTTTATCCTCATCCACTGCTATCTCAACCGTTCCGCGGACCTTGCCGTTTACCTGGACTCCGATCTCAACCGTATCGTCCTTACACATTGCTTCATCATATGAAGGCCAGGGCTCATAGGCCAGTGTAGCGTCATGCGAAAGCTTCTGCCATATCTCCTCACCCATATGAGGGCAGATACATGAGAACATCTTGATAAAGTTATCTGCGTATTCCCTCGGGCATTTACCCTCTTTATAAAGGGCATTTACGAAGATCATCATCTGGGAGATCGCGGTATTGAATGCAAGCTTCTCAAAGTCATCCGTTACCTTCTTTACCGTCTTGTGGTAGATCTTGTCGAGGGCGGGAACCTTCTCATCAGTGATGTTGGCTTCTTCGGTGAAGAAGTTCCATACCCTGTTAAGGAACCTCTTGGCGCCTTCAACGCCCTGCTGGCTCCACGGCTTGCTGACTTCAAGCGGCCCCATGAACATCTCATATATCCTCAAGGTATCCGCACCGTATTCACGAACGATATCCGAAGGATTGACCACGAACTCGGGGAACCTCTTACCCATCTTGATGCCGTTCTCACCGAGGATCATGCCCTGGTGTACCAGCTTCTTGAAGGGCTCCTTGGTCGGTGCAAGCCCCTTATCATACAGGTACCTGTTCCAGATACGCGAATACATAAGGTGTCCTACCGCATGCTCGGGTCCTCCGATATACAAGTCAACCGGCATCCAGTGCTTAAGGAGCTCCTGGTTGGCAAATTCATCATCATTATCGGGATCTATATATCTTAAGAAGTACCAGCTTGAACCGGCCGAACCGGGCATGGTGGATGTCTCTCTTACACCCTTTATCCCGTTATGATCGTACTTCTTCCACTCGGTCGCATTCTCTAAAGGAGCCTTGCCGTTCTTGCCCTTATAATCCTCAAGCTCGGGAAGGATAAGAGGCAGCTCATCATCGTCAAGCACATGTATCTTGCCGTCATCCGTATGAACCACAGGAACCGGCTCGCCCCAGTAACGCTGGCGGGCGAAGATCCACTCACGGAAATGGTAATTGACCGTCCTTCTTGCTACTCCCATCTTAACGAGCTTGTCCGTGATGGCTTCCTTGGCTTCCTCAACGGTCATCCCGGTGAATTCCTCGGAATTGATAAGCTTGCAGCCCTTGCCAAGGTAATCCTGCTTCTCGAATGCGCACTCGGATACATCTCTTCCGTCGATTACCTGAAGCATGGGGATATTGTGAGCAACGGCATACTCAAAGTCACGCTGGTCATGAGAAGGAACCGCCATAACGGCACCGGTTCCGTAGCTTGCAAGGACAAAGTCACCTATAAATACCCTTGCCTCCTTGCCGTTTACGGGATTTATACAGGTTATTCCCTTAAGCTCACAGCCTGACTTGGTCTTATTTAATTCGGTGCGGTCCATATCGTTCTTCTTAAGTGTCTCATCGATATAGGCCTGAACCTCTTCCTTATTCTGTATCCTTGGCATAAGGTCCTGAACGATCTTGCCGTCGGGAGCCAGTACCATAAAGGTTATACCGTAGATGGTCTCGATACAGGTCGTGTAGATGGAGAACTCACCGCCTCCCACGATCTTGAAGTCAACCTCGACACCTTCCGACTTGCCTATCCAGTTCTTCTGTATCTCCTTGGTGGATACGGGCCAGTCTATCTCCTCAAGTCCCTCAAGGAGCTTCTCGGCAAATGCAGGCTGGTCGATTACCCACTGCTTCATGTTCTTGCGGACTACCGGATAACCGCCGCGCTCCGACTTACCGTCAACGACCTCATCGTTTGAAAGAACCGTTCCCAGCTCCTCACACCAGTTAACCGGCATATCTATATACTTGGCATAGCCGTCAAGGTAGAGCTGCTTGAAGATCCACTGGGTCCACTTGTAGAACTTGGGATCCGAAGTAGCTACCATCTTGCTCCAGTCATAATCAAAGCCCAGTTCCTTAAGCTGCTTGGAAAATGTCTTGATATTCTCCTGAGTAAATCCGTTGGGATGGTTTCCCGTCTTAACCGCATACTGTTCAGCGGGAAGACCAAAAGAATCATATCCCATGGGATGGAGGACATTGTATCCTTGCATCCTCTTCATCCTCGACATGATATCGGTTGCGGTATAACCTTCAGGATGTCCCGCATGAAGGCCCACTCCCGAAGGATAAGGGAACATATCAAGGGCATAGTACTTTGGCTTGGAAAAATCCCAGACATCCGTCCTGAATGTCTCATTCTTCTCCCAGTACTCCTGCCATTTTTTCTCTACAGCTGCATGATTATAAGCTTCTGCCATCTTTCTGACCTCACATATTTAATAGAATAACTTTTTATATTTTATCAGACTTTGCGACAGTGTCAAGGAATACGCTTAACCTCTCCTTTGTTACATGCTGCATCACAACGATATGTGACAGATCTCCTCCGAGCCTGTCATCATGATCTGGTGCCAGATCATACATCCTGACGATCTCTTCCGGCGGACGCTTAAAGTATACTGTATTCGATGCCTTCTCAAGCCATGCCGGGTACCCAATCTTATCAAGTTCGCCCTTAAGCCATGCCGCTCTCTCAAGCATACCTTCCGACTGTTCCCTGAACTCTTCCTCGCTCGTATTGTTTATTATCCACCATAGCTTGAGCGGTGACATAGCGGATCTTGAACAGTTGATCATGGGCATATCCCCGTTAAGATATGCTACATCGAAAGGATTCTGATTGTTCCTAACATGCATGGTTGTCAGATACAACCCGGCAGGCTCGTCCATACCAAAATATTTATGCCCTGAGATCGCAATGGATTCATACGGATGATTCTTACGGTCCAGGATATCTCTGTATCGTGTATGAGGTATGTAACCTCCGAAAAGTGCTGCGTCGATATGGCGGAAATGCTCAGTCTCAGGGAACTTATCAAGAACGGCATTTAAGGCATCGATATCATCCATGCCGCCCTTGAAGGTGGTACCAAGTGCATATACAACAAGTGCGGGACGTTCAGGTACGATGGCCTTCTCAAGTTCATCAGGCATCATACATCCGTGTACATCGGCAGGGATTATCCGCAGTTCAAGGTTCTGAAGGTCGGCAAGCCGCTTGCTCGAATAATGTGCAGCCTCCGAAACATACACGATCGGTTTCTTCTTAGTTTTTCTCTCAAGATATTTGGATCCAAAATATAATCCGTGATTGTTGCCGTCCGTTCCCGAGAAAGTCACTATCCCCCACAGTTCATTAAGGTCAAAACCGTAGAGAGGGCCGAAATACTCGATCACCTCACGCTCAAATTCAAGAGTATTAAGCAATTGGTGCCTGTTTTCAAAAGGATCTCCTGCATTATCAAGCGTCGAGATATTAAGTCCGCTTCCGGAAAGCCATTTATAAAAGCCAACGAGCTTACTCTTCTGATTCAATGGATATCCGAAATCTTTTGTTTTCTGAATAACTGCTCCGGCAGCAAAATCATCAAGCCTCGCTTCCAGCGAATCATATCTTTTTCCCTTTGATGTCATCAGTCCAGTTCTCCTTCTCGTTAAAAGCAATCATTGCCCGGTTTATAAAGAACTCCCGGCCAAGCAGCCGGGAGTATCCTGTTTTTGGTTTTATCCGTTTTAGTCCTCGCCGCCCTCGTCAGTCAGCTTGCTTGCCCTTGCGGCAACTTCCTTCTCCTGCACATCCGAAGGAGCCTGCTCATAGCGTAAGAACTCGTATTCATATACGCCGCGTCCCCCGGTCATCGAACGGAGAACCGTGCAGTAGCCGTGAAGGCCCGTCATCGGGATCTCGGCCTCAACCACCTGCTTGCCTCCGCCTATGGGATTCATGCCAAGTACACGTCCGCGCCTCTTGTTAAGATCACCCATTACATCACCGGTATATTCGTCAGGTACGGTAACCTTAAGGGAAGCAATGGGCTCAAGCAGGATGGGACCCGCTTCCATGAAGCCCTTCTTGAAGGCCTGTATAGTGGCCATCTTGAATGCCTGCTCGGAAGAGTCAACCGGATGGTATGATCCATCATAAAGGATCGCCTTAACACCGACAACCGGATATGCAGCCATGGGTCCCTTAAGGACTGACTCTGCAAGACCCTTCTCAACTGCCGGGAAGTAGTTCTTGGGAACTGCACCGCCGACAACTATCTGCTCGAATTCGAAAGCCTTATCCATATCTCCCAATGGTTCGAACTTCATCTTGACATGACCGTACTGACCGTGACCGCCCGACTGCTTCTTATACTTGGCATCGACATCACTGGTCTTCTTGATGGTCTCACGATATGCAACCTTGGGCTCCATAAGCTCGATCTCAACCTTGTATTCGTTCTGAAGCTTGCTGGCTACTATCTCAAGATGCTGGTCACCCATACCATAGAGGAGGGTCTGCCTGTTCTCGGCATCGTTGACGTTCTTTAAGGTAAGGTCTTCATTCATCATCTTCTGAAGGGCACCGGAGATCTTATCGATATCGCCCTTGTTCTTAGCCTTGTATCTCATAGCCGTATAAGGCTTGCTTATCTCGGTACGTGCATACTGGATGGTCGTAGCCTTGGTAGATAAGGTATCGCCTGTACGTGCAGCCGTAAGCTTGGCTATGGCACCGATATCACCTGCATGAAGCTCCTTCACTTCTATGGGCTTGTTGCCGCGAAGAACATAGAGCTTGCTTATCTTCTCCTCCACGTCCTTATCATTGTTGTAGAGAACATCATCAGCCTTGATAACACCGGAACATACCTTGATGAGTGAGTACTTACCGATGAAGGGATCCACGATGGTCTTCCAGATGATGGCTGACTTGGGCTTACTGAAATCATAGTTAGCCTCGAATATCTCGTTGGTCTTGACATTGATACCTGCAATGCTCCTGGTATCGGGGCTCTTGAAGTACTTGATTATATCGTCTATGAGTGTGTAAACACCCTGGCACAGAACCGATGAACCGCAGGTAACGGGAACGATGCTTCCGTCATTGATGTTGGCCTTAAGGGCTGCCCTTATCTCATCCTCCGAGAAGGTCTCGCCGCCGAAGTACCTCTCCATGAACTCCTCACTGGTCTCTGCAACAGCCTCCATGAGGATGTCACGGTACTTCTCCAGATATTCCTTGTTATAATCAGGGACTTCGCATTCGGTAGCCTTACCGTCAGCACCCCACTTATATGCATTCTCGGAAACGACATTAACATATCCTACGAACTTCTCATCCTCTCTTATGGGAAGATGGAAGGGAGCTATCTTCTTGCCGTACTTGGCTGTCAGGTCTTCAACAACCTGCCTGAAGCTGGCATTGTCAACGTCCATATCGGTAACGAAGATTATCCTGGGGAGATTGTACTTATCGCACATTTCCCATGCCTTCTCCGTACCTACTTCGATACCTGCCTTGCCGTTTACGACAATGATGGCTCCGGCAGCGGCTGCAACCGCTTCCTCAACCTCACCTACAAAATCGAAATAACCGGGGGTATCAAAGACATTTATCTTATTTCCTTCCCACTCGATGGGAATAACCGATGTGCTTATCGAGAACTGCCTCTTCTGCTCTTCCTTGTCATAATCACTGATGGTGTTTCCGTCACTTACCTTACCCATTCTTGTTGTGACTCCCGAAAGGTAAGCCATAGCCTCGACCAGGGTGGTCTTACCGCAGCCGCCGTGGCCGAGCAATACGACATTTCTGATCTTGTCGCCGGTGTAAACATTCATAAATTGTGTCCTCCATATAAAGTATTTTCTTATGAAGTACGGATTGTAACCCCCGCATTCATACACGTAATATTTTAATAAATTTCCCCTTCTTTAGCAACTATTTTTGTAAATTTTGGCAGATAAACGAAATATTATTACTCCATTTGTTGATATTGCATATATTTTTCAGACACTTTATACAGCGAACAAAAAAGGACACCCTCCAAAATGGAGGATATCCCGGTCTTCGTGTTGAATATCATCATATTCTGTCAGATCATAAGTGACTTTCCGGTCATCTCCTTCGGGCAGGACAGACCCATTACATCAAGAAGAGTCGGAGCTATGTCAGCCATGGATCCGACAGGTTTAAGCCTTACGGGTTTATTGCAATTCACAAGAATGCAAGGTACTGGATTCATGGTGTTGCGAAGGACAGGTGCCTGTGCCTTGTCATCATACATCTCTTCTGCCTTACCGTGGCTTGAACACACAAGCATCACATCACCGCTCTGAAGTATATGATCGTATATCCGGCCAAGGCATTCATCTACGGTTTCGACAGCCCGTACGGTCGCCTTCATATTCCCGGTATGTCCCACAACATCGGCATTGGGAAGGTTACACAGGATAAAGTCATACCTGCCCTTTTCCATTTCGGCGATAAGCCTCTCCGTTACTGCCTCCGCCTTCATCTCCGGATGCTTCTCATATGATTCGACCTTCTTGAGCGAACGGGCTATAAGCCTCTCCTCTTCCTCGTAGGGTTCCCTTACACCGCAGTTGAAGAAATAGGTCACGGTCGGGAATACCTCCGATTCCGTTATCCTTAACTGTTTAAGCCCGCATTCCGAGATATATTCCCCAAAGCAGTTAACTATCTCCGGATTAGCGTATATGACATCCTTATTCAGGATTCCCGGATCGGGATCTGTCATGTTCACGAAGCGTATATCAAGCTTCCTGTCCCTCTTGAACATCCTGAAATCATCATCGCAGAAGGCCTTGGTGAGCTCTCTTGCTCCGTCCGACCTGTAATTGAAGAAGATCACGGCATCATCGTCATTTATCGCCCCGACCGGGACACCGCCGTTCACGATAACGGTAGGCTTTATGAACTCGTCAGTCTCGCCCTTTCTGTATGCAGTCTGTACAGCTTCGGATGCATTGGCTGCCTTATAACCCTCACCCTGGGTCATGGCAAGATAAGCTCCCTTGATCCTGTCACTGTTGTTATCCCTGTCCATGGCATAATAGCGTCCGCACACGGAAGCTATCTCGCCTATGGCCAGTTCCCTCATCTTGTTCCTCAACTGCTCGACGTAATCGATCCCCGAATATGCAGGCGTATCCCTTCCGTCTGTTATGCAGTGCACATAGACTCTCTTAAGATCGTTGAGCTTGGCATATTTAAGAAGTGCATACAGATGATCCATGTGCGAATGTGCACCGCCTTCCGATATAAGGCCGATCAGATGAAGGCTTGAATCATTTCTCTTGATATATGATACTGTATCTTCAAGTACCCCGCTCAAGAAAAAATCCCGGTTGTCAATGGTCTTATTTATACGGACAAGGTCCTGGTAAACTATCCTTCCGGCTCCCATATTGGAAAATCCCGCAACCGAATTGCCTCCCGATCCCCCCGGAAGGCCTACTGCCATGCCGGCACCAAGTATCCTGGCCATGGGATATTCGCTCATCAGCCTGTCAAGATTAGGTGTCTTTGCTTCCGCAACGGCATTATGCGAAACACTGTCGGTAAGCCCCAGTCCGTCAAGCACCAGAAGTAGAACAGCCATTAATCACAGCTCCTTCGATGCCCTGTCGAACATTTCGTATATCCTTATCTTGCCGGAATCATTCTCGTTCATACCGGTAAAGGTGGCACCGTACATGTTCTTGGTATTGTCAAATCTTGTAACGTTAATAAAGGTATGGAGCACATCCTTGGTCCATAAGGTAAGATCGATCTCATAGATTGCGTTCATTGTAAGAGCAGCACTGCACGAAAAACCGATACCATCCTTGCTGATGTCGATGATATCTACCGGCACCTTCTCGCCAACCGTCTCGCCGATCGGCTTCATGACAAGGTGTGCATTAAGTACCATCCTTCTGCTTCTTCTCTTTTCTTCCATTCTTTCCCTCCTCTCAACTTATAAACATACAGTCTCCAAAAGAAAAAAATCTATACTTCTCCCTTATCGCCTCTTTATAGGCATTAAGTACATTCTCACGCCCCGCCAGTGCACTTACGAGCATCACAAGCGTCGATTCTGGCAGGTGAAAATTGGTGATAAGACAGTCAAGCACCTTAAACTTATATCCCGGGTAGATAAAGATGTCCGTCTCACCGCTTACAGGCTCCAGATGACCTTTTTCATCGGCCGCGCTCTCTATGGTCCTGCAGCTTGTGGTCCCGACACATATCACCCTGCCCCCGCCTGACTTTGCCTTATTTATCTTATTGGATGCTTCGGCACTTATCATATACATCTCCGAATGCATATGATGTTCAAGGATATTGTCAACCTTGACCGGCCTGAAGGTTCCAAGCCCCACATGCAGGGTCACATAGGCGATATCAATGCCCCTGTCCTCGAGTTCCTTAAGGAGCTCCTTTGTAAAGTGCAGCCCTGCGGTAGGTGCTGCAGCAGACCCGTCATATCTGGCGTACACGGTCTGATACCTGTTCTTATCCTTAAGTTCATGTGTTATATATGGCGGGAGGGGCATCTGCCCGAGCTTATCAAGTATCTCCTCAAAGATGCCTTCGTAGAAGAACTTAACAAGCCTGTTGCCTTCATCGGCAACCTCCTGTATCTCGCATCTTAAAAGTCCGTCACCGAAAGTCACACGCGCGCCCGTTCTTAACTTCTTACCCGGCCTGACAAGAGCCTCCCAGACGTCATTCTCATGCCTCTTAAGGAGAAAGACTTCAACATGGGCACCGGTATCTTCCTTAACACCCAAAAGCCTTGCCGGGATAACCTTGGTATCATTAAGGACCAGGCAGTCACCCGGCTTAAGATATGATCCTATATTCTTAAATATATCATGTCCGACCTCTCCTGTCTCCTTATTTAGCGTAAGCAGCCTGGATGATGACCTGTCCTCAAGGGGATCCTGGGCTATCAGCTCCTTCGGAAGATTGAAGTAGTAATCGGATGTTGAGAATCCTTTTTCCATTTTTACAGTCCTGTACCCTTTAAGAAGGATACATAGCACCTGTAGGCTTCATACAGATCGGCCTTGCTTATACACTCCCAGGGGGCATGCATGTTAAGTACTGCCACTCCCGAATCTATAACGTTCATACCATAAAGAGCAAGTATATAGGCTATCGTTCCGCCGCCGCCTGCATCTACCTTGCCAAGCTCAGCTGTCTGGTAAAGAACCTTGTCCTTGTCAAGGATATTCCTTAAGTAGGCGATGTACTCGGCATTGGCATCGTTGCTTCCGGACTTACCCCTTGAACCCGTATACTTGTTAAATACAACACCGTTACCCAGGTAGCAGGCATTCTTCTTGTCAAACACATTTGCATAGGACGGATCGAATCCCGCGCTCACATCGGAACTTAACATACACGAATTGGCGAGAGCCCTTCTTAAGAGGATCTCGGAATAATCACCTGTAAGGTTCATGATCTCGGCGACCATGTTCTCGAAGAAATGCGAACGCATTCCCGTCGCTCCCACGCTTCCTATCTCCTCCTTGTCAACGAGGATGCAGCAGGCCGTCTTCTCAACACTTCCCGCATTAAGGATAGCCCTGAGTGAAGGATATGCACATACCCTGTCATCATGTCCGTATCCTAAGATCATGCTCCTGTCAATGCCTGCCTCCCTTGCCTTACCTGCGGGAACCACTTCAAGTTCAGCCGATACAAAATCATCTTCAGAAACATCATACTCCTTCTTGAGTATTTCGAGGATATTGCTCTTGACCTTATCCTTACCCTTCTTCTCTTCCCTTCCTTCACCGGCCTTATCAGCCCTTCCCTTTATAACAAGAGGCTTATTGCCAATGATAATGTCAAGGGCTTCGCCTTCAACAACCTTATTGGCCTTCTTCTCCATCTGCTCGGCCGCAAGGTGGATAAGGAGATCCGATACGAAGAAAACGGGATCATCTTCTTCCTCGCCTATATTTACCAGAACAGTAGTCCCGTCTTTCTTAACGATCACCCCGTGAAGGGCAAGCGGGATCGTAACCCACTGGTATTTCTTGACTCCACCGTAGTAATGGGTATCAAGGTATGCAAAACCGCTGTCCTCATAGAGAGGCTTCTGCTTTATGTCAAGACGGGGGGAATCAATATGGGCCCCCAGAATGTTCATGCCTTCACTGAGCGGCTTTTTCCCGATCTTAAAGAGGGCTACCGACTTGTTCATCCATACCGAATAAACCTTATCGCCTGCCTTAACCTTAGTACCGGCACTTATAAGTTCATCAAGCTCCTTAAAGCCTGCTGCCTCAGCCGCTTCAACTATATAGTCCGTGCATTCCCGCTCTGTCTTGCACCTTGAGATAAAGTCGATATACTCTCCGCTTACCGTCTCAAGTTCCTTGAGTTGTCTTGTATTGTATGCTTCCCATGTATTCTTCGCTTCCATTTTTATCTCCTGCTTCTCTCAGCTTCTTAATACCACACCGTATTTATCCTTAAGGTCTGCAAGCAGTCCAGCTACCAGATCATCTACCTTATCGGATTTAAGCTCCTCTTCCCCGGGTGTATATACTACCGAGAACGCCATGCTCTTCTTATCAAGGCCCAGCTGCATACCCTCGTAAACGTCAAAGAGTGAAACATCGGTAACATAGTTACTGCTTGAATATATGGCCTTTTCTATCTGCGCACAGGTAACGTCCTTGTCCATCACGAAGCAGAGGTCTCTCTTCTCTTCCGGGAACTTGGGCAAAGGCCTGAAGGTCTGTTCCTTACCGTAGTACTTAACGAGCTTGTAGAGACTAACCTCAGCAACAAAGGAATCAACCCTCATATCAAGCTCATCTATTATCTCATATTTAACCTGTCCGACATATCCCACTTCCTCTCCGCAGCACAATATCTTAGCCGTTCTGTAAGGATGCAGGAATGACTTCTCACAGGCTTCATAGTCAAAGCTTATATCAAGCGTATCTGCTATAACATCAACCAGTCCCTTTGCCGTGAAGAAATCCTCACCGGCCCCGAAGCAGCCGATGCATACAGTCTCAAGTTCATCGGGATATTCCGAAAGAGGGAGTGACTTTGGAACAAAGATATTTCCCACTTCGAATATACGTCCCTCAAGGATACCCTTCTTCTGGTTACGCTGCATGGCCTGTATCATCTGGGGAGCAAGGGTTGTCCTCATAAGTGACAGATCTTCATTGATGGGGTTCATTATCTTAATGGCCTTACGCTCATCCGCATTCTCCGGGAGCCTTATAAGATCAAGGGATGCAGGTGAGAAGAAGGAATAGTGAACACCTTCGGAAGCACCTGCGCTGCATAATGCCCTCTTTATCTTAAGCTGTGTCCTCTGCTCAAGGTTATAACCTCCCAGGGTAACCTGTGCCGTCGGCATAAAGGTTCCCTTGATGTGGTCGTAACCGTACATCCTTATGATCTCCTCAGCCACATCCTGATAGGATTCCATGTCCTCACGGTATGCAGGCACCTTAAGGGTCAGCTCATCACCGTTAAGCGCGGGCTCAAAGCTGAGTCCTGTAAGTATGCGCATGATATCATCCGTCGGAACCGTTATACCCAGAACGCCGTTTACCTTATTTATGCTCACCTTAAGTTCGTATGGCTCAATAGAATTCCCCGTATTGCAGTCAACGTGAGTCGAACTTACCTTGCCGCAGTGAAGCTCTTCTATCAAGTGCAGTGCTCTCTTCATGGCCATGACCGTTGTGTACTCGTCAACGCCCTTACTGAACCTTGCCGATGAGTCTGATGATTTTCCGAGTGCCCTTGAGCTTTTCCTTATATTGTCTCGCATGAACCTGGCCGCTTCAAAGAGGACCTCATTCGTCGTATCAAGTATCTCCGAATTGAGGCCGCCCATGATACCTGCAAGGGCAACCGGCTTTACTCCGTCACAGATCACAAGGTTATTCTCCGTAAGAGTGAGCTCCTTCTCGTCAAGGGTTACTATTTTCTCACCCTCTTTTGCCCTTCTTACATTTATCATGTCTCCTTCAATGTAGGCATAATCAAACGCATGCATGGGCTGGCCGAGCTCGTTGAGGATATAGTTTGTAATATCAACCAGGTTTGAGATGGGAGTCTGGCCGATAAGGGCAAGCCTCCTTCTCATCCATGCAGGTGATTTTTCAATCTTTACATCATATACGTAATGGCCTATATACCTGGGACAGATCTCAGGAGCATCCACTGTTACCTTAAAGGCATCCTTTTTTACATCGGTTTCGGTATAATCAAGTGCGGGCTCATGAAGCTTGCTTCCAAGGACAGCAGCAACTTCCCTCGCTATACCGAAAATGGACTGACAGTCAGGCCTGTTTGCTGTTATCGCAATATCGAAGATCCAGTCATCAAGACCTGTTATGGACTTGACATCAGTTCCGACGGGAGCATCATCCGGAAGAACCAGGAGACCGTTATATCCTGCTCCCTCGTATAGGTCTTCTGTGAGACCTATCTCAACACCGGAACACAGCATTCCGTAAGAATCATATCCACGGAGCTTACCCTGACCGATTGTCATAACGCCTTCAACAGTCTTATGATCCTTGGCCGTTGCATATACGGTAGCTCCGATAAGGGCCAGGGGATACTTGCCTCCTGCCCTGACATTGTCGGCACCGCAGCATATCTGAAGAACCCCTGCCTCACCTGCATCAACCTTGCACAGGTGAAGATGGGTATCGGGTATTGCCTCGCATTCAATTACCTTTCCCACAACAACCTTGCTTATGTCATGTCCGACCTCGTATTTTTCTTCTACCTCGAAGCCGCACGAAAAAAGCTTCTCCTCAAGCTCATCAACACCTGTATTTATATCAACGTATTCCTTAAGCCAACTCAATGGTACTAACATATCTATTCTCCTTCTATATGTACAGTTTATATTCGTTCCCTTTTCGGGTTATTCCTTTATCTGCTCAAGCACCCTAAGGTCTGATTCGAACAGATGCTTTATATTGTTTATACCGTACTTAAGCATGGCTATACGTTCTATACCTATACCAAATGCAAATCCGCTGTATACATCGGAATCGATACCGCAGCCCTCAAGGACCTTCTTATTTACAACGCCGGCACCCAGCACCTCTATCCAGCCGGTACCCTTACACAGCTTACAGCCCTTGCCATGGCACTGGAAACATGATACGTCAACCTCAACCGAGGGCTCGGTAAACGGGAAGTAGGAAGGACGCAGTCTTGTGCTCACTCCTTCTCCGAATATCTTCTGCACGAACTCATCAAGCATACCCTTAAGGTCACAGAGGGTAATGCCCTTATCAACTACCAGGCCCTCCATCTGTGAGAACATGGGTGAATGAGTGGCATCATCGTCCGAACGGAAAACCTTGCCGGGTGATATGATCTTAATGGGGGGCTGTTCCTTCTCCATTACATGGATCTGACCCGCAGAAGTCTGTGTACGCAGGAGAAACTTATCTGACAGATAGAAGGTATCCTGCATATCCCTTGCAGGATGATCGTCAGGCGTATTGAGCGCCGTAAAATTATAATAATCGGTCTCTATCTCGGTCCCTTCGAATATCTCAAACCCCATGGATCCGAATATATCGACTATCTGGTTCCTTACCAGTGTATTGGGATGAAGATATCCGTGCTTCGGGCTCTTGCCGGGCATTGTAACATCAAGCTTCTCGGCTTCATACTTAAGCCTCATCTCTTCAGCCTTGAACTTCTCATCCATTTCATCGAACTTCTCCTGGGCCCAGGTCTTAAGCTCGTTAACCCTCTTACCGTATTCAGCCTTCATCTCGGCAGGGATCTTCCCCATCTCGCGCATAAGGCTTCCCACTTTACCGGCCTTACTGTCAAATATCGCCTTTTTATACTCGAACACACTCTTTGATGTCTCAAGCTTGTTAAGCTCTTCCTTGATCTCGGCCTTTATTCCGCTTAATTTCTCACTCAGTTCATTAAGATCAGCCATTTTGTTTCTCCTTAATATAATAATAAAATCCCCGATAACTTTACTCGTTATCGGGGATTTTGTCAAACCTGCAGCGTATTGCGAATCACCTGAATATGCTTATACCGTCACCAGATGATCATCCGCTCTCCCGGTGCAAGGTACATATTGTCGCCTTCCTTAACCCCGTATGTTTCATTAAACTCATCAAACTGCTGAACCACAACGTTGGTCCTTAAGTAGTCAAGCGGGTGTTCGTCCTGTTTAAGCTGCGACAGCTCGGAACTGTATACGGACAGCCCCGCATGGAGCTGTGCATATTTCCTGAAGAACTTATCATAGTCAAAACCCTTCACCTTCGAAGCCATCCTCAGAGCGCACTGCATGCCTGTTATATCGGCTATCATTTCGGAATCAACGTTGCTCCCGATAACATGTTCATCACCGAACGCCATGATACCGTCAAGATGATCATCCGCCTTCTTAACCCGTTTCCCGAATTCTTCCGCATCTTCATCGGTCCACCAGCTCCTGAGAATACCCCTTTCGTCAAACTGCGCTCCGTTATTGTCAAAAGCATGGGATATTTCATGCCCTATAAGGAAAGCACACATAGACGCGTACAGCTCTTCTGTCGACATATTTTCCTCATAGAAAGGCGCGCCCATGATACCTATAAAAATGTTTATACTGTTATCGGAAGGAATATAACATGCATTGCTGTCAGTGATACTTAATCCGGCATCATTGACATAGTCAGCCCACTTGTCCTTATCCCACTTTTTTCCGACAAGACTCTGTCGGTATTTCAGGTAATGATCCTCTATCCTTCTTTTGGCTTCTATAAGCGAACATCCCTTCAGATCAATATCCGATGTGTCTGCGAATTCATCCGGATAAGCCACATGAATGGTCATTTTATCAAGCTTCTTTATCGCATTCTTCCTGGCTTCATCCGAGATCCATTCGTTATCCGCAAGCATTTCCCTGTAGGTATCTATAACCTCACGGCACATGGCTTCCACCTTCTCCTTATCTTCATCAGAACCATACTTTTGGACATAGACCTTCTGCATTGATGCAGGAAGGGCTAATCTCACGGCATTATATGCCATTTCTTCATAAGGGAGCTCTCCGCTCATGCCAAAGTATTTATTTCTTGCGTCAATGCTGTAATCATATATTTCCTTATCCAGACTTCCTGCGTATCCACGCAGATAATTCACAAGGAGAAAAGCGCGTATTTCATCAATGTTCCCATCCGTATAGACTTCATCCAGTCTGTTGAAATAATCGGGTCTTGTGACTATGTAGACTCCGTCATAACAATAACCTGATGTCTTCAGTATGCGTCCAAGAGGGAAGTTGCTGCAATGACCGGTAAGGTCTTCAAGGCTCATCTTATTATTTATCTTACCGAAATAATCAGCCTGTTTTTTCTCCTGCGTTGTATATATGTTTTCCGCCAGTTTCGTTTCAAAGCTTATGGCATCGTCGAAGCATTCGCCGGCGTCAGCCTTACTCATCCCCATTCTTTCCGCAATATGTACAAAGACATCCCTTCGGAATCCGTAATATATATCTCCATACTCCGTCCTGTCCCTGTATTCCGCAGGATCATCAAGAAGCAGATCCGGTGTATCCACAGCCACGATATAATGATCCGGATCATTTATATCTATATCAGATCCGACTTTCATGAAAAATTCCAGTTCGTTAACAATATCCTTGTCTGTAAGAAGTTCATCAACATCTTCCGTATCTTTTATATTAAGGATCCGCTCATATATTTCCTCTATTTCCGATACACCTGACTTTTCTCTTGCATCCCAGTCAAGCAGGAGGCTGTTATAAGTCCTTATCAACTCACCGTCATGTCCCTCTATGCCATCATCATTGAGAAGGTCAATGCATTGCTCTTTGACTTCAAGACCACGTTCCGTAGATGCGCCCCACCACATATATCCTGCCGGTATCTCATTTTCAAGTATCCAGTCCTTATTGACATACAGGTGAAAATCATCCGTCGGATCGGTTGCTGTATTCTCTGTCACATTTTCCTTTATATCGGAATCGATCCAGGGCTTCCCGCCGCCTGTCCTTGGTCCCATAAAGGAACTGATCCTCTTTCCGACATTCTCTTCAAGGTTCCTGTAGAAGAACTGATAGTCGTAAATATGATAAGCGCCATCGGGAAGGTTGGGAATTACCGCAGGGTAATCATTCGGATCTATATCCGGTATCTTTATAACGCCTCTTTCATCATCCTGATAACAGCCGCAGAATTCCGTTACTTCTTTTGTTATTTTCCCTGTAGTATCCGGGAAACATGCCCCCAGGTTCTCCGACTTATCGGCAGCTGTCCCGTCTGTCGTCCAGTTAAGCGGGTTGATCGCATAGGCCTTCACCCCTGCCGGTGCCGTAAAGGTGTCCGTAACATCTTCCGCTTCACAGTCAAAACTTATGACAACGCCTGTATCAGTCTCTGAAGATGCCGGTCGTATCTGAGGATATTCATTTACCATTTCCTCGGTACAGGGCCAGCCAAGTGCATAAACGGCAACAAGCTTCTCCTGCATGTCTTCCGTCCCGAAGTAATCTGCAAGAAGGCGGTAACACATATCTGCGCCTTGCGAGAACCCTGCAAGGACAATGGGTCTTCCCTTATTCTCATTCTCCAGGTA
Organism: Lachnospiraceae bacterium; assembly: GCA_024690425.1. The sequence goes on from JAILCT010000043.1 coordinate 119,407, forward strand.
ATATCTGAAGGCTTCCGCTATATCGTCATAAGCGTATTCAAGATACGGCTCTCTCTCTTCCTGCGGCATTGAATATATCTTCATCGCGGCGTGCCTGTAATACGGGGCATACATCCTCGTATTTCCCTCATATATCCCCCGCTCCATGTTAAGGGCTCCAAGAAAGCTTTCCTTTGTTTCCTCATCGTCCATTGACATATTGAATTCATCTTTGATATCAACGGTGGGACAGATAAGGAACAGATCGGCATCCCTGTCATCTCCTATCCCGTAATAAGCCCAGTTATCCTCATCGGAATAATCGACCCTGCGTTTGAGATATACCGTAAGATCCTTGGATCTGTCAGCCTTCGTAAGTGGTGTCACGCAATCAGAGTCTGTATATAGTGCCTGATAGAATTCATCTCCGAAATAAAACGATATCAGGCTGCCCTTTGTTACGGACTGTTCATATTCCCGCTCTTTATCCGTTCCTGCATCCACGATGGCCGTTACTGTCCGGACATCATCACCGAATACACCCTCCACCAGTTCCGGATCCGTAACGTATTCATCACATTCACGATCAAGCACCTGACCGCTTAGCCAGGTCTTTTCATATCCCTTTATCAGATAGCTCTGAAGTTCAAGGATATCCATCGTTGCTGCATCTATCGTATACTCGGCAAATATACTATCAGCATCATTCACTGAATATCCGAAAGAAGTGTATACATCCGCTGCATAAGAAGCAGGCATGATGGTCTCAAGATATATATAGCCGTCCTTTTCTTCCCTTGATATGATCTCTTCTTCCTCGTTCATCACAAACAGGGAATGATAATAGGGTCTGCTCCTGAACTCGTCATAATTGCCGGGAAACAGGTAATTGCAGGGACCATCGTTTACCTTGTCATAGCCGTACACCTTATCTTTTTCGATGATCAGGAGCCTGTACTCATCATCCTGAACATACCTTTCTTCATCCAGATATATGGTATATTCGTCCGGGCTCCCGTCCTTATACCGGCCTGTAAGCCTGTATGAAATATTTCCGTACTTTTCTGTAAGGGCATCAAAAGTATTCTCTTTTTCAAGTTCCCTGAAGAAATCTTCCGATTCACGGTTTTCTGTTTTATTTTCGTCATTATAGATATTGATATTTACATTCGAGCATCCCGTTATGGCAAGTGCCATCACAAGGCACAGCATCAATACGTTCAGTCTTTTCTTCATATCGTGAATCCTCCTTAAATGCATCATTTATCTTACAATATCCTCATAAGCCGGATAACCGTAGGCCTTTTTTGCACTCTTTACGGCCTTTACTATCGCCATTGACATGACTTTGGCGGCAAGCGTTCCGATCATGTCCATATCTGCCTTTACTTTACCGCTTGACAGGGCGTATATACTGTCTCCGTCCATAGATGTGTGTACCGGTTTTATGCATCTTGCATATCCGTTATGTGCCATTGAAGCAATCTTGGAGAGCTGCATCTTGTTAAAATCGGCATTGGTCAGGATGGCACCGATAGTAGTGTTCCCGACAAACTCCGTCTCTTTGATCTCAGAAGCCTCATACATCGCCTGCTCAGTGCTCCTGAATGACTTCTTGTCCTCCGACAATAATCCTGCAATCATCCTGCCATCATCAGGATCATATATATCCCCTATCGCATTGACTGCTACGATGGCTCCGAGCTTGATATCTCCTATACTTACGGCCGCGCTCCCTATACCGGTCTTCATGCAGTAATCCATGCCCAGCCACTTACCTACCGTAGCCCCGCATCCGGCTCCGTAATTGCCGTCACGGTAATTCCTGCTCTCTGCGTTGACACAGGCCTGATATCCCATCTCTTTGTCCGGCCTGATCCTGTGATCTCCTACTGTAAGATCAAAGATATCCGACTGGCATATAAGAGGTATATGGGTGATTCCCATATCAAAGCCTATCCCCCGTTCCTCCAGATATTTAAGAGCACCGTCCGTAGCCGCCAGACCAAATGTGCTTCCTCCACCCAGTATCAGAGCATGTATGGTAGGAGTTGTTGAGAAGGGCCTTAAAAGCTCACACTCTCTTGAAGCCGGGCCTCCGCCCCTTATATCCACCCCGGCAGCCATCTCATCCTCGGCTATAATAACTGTACATCCCGTACCGGCCTGTTCGTTCTCCGTCTGTCCGATACGAAATCCTTCGATTTCATTTACAGAGATGTTATTCATGTCATACCTCCTTAAGCTGCTGTCTGGCCATCCGCCTGTTTTTTAAGTGTGTTATTATCGCATGTGCAAAATGTTCATTGATCTCCGCACATATAAACATTATATACATGATACAGTACATCCACAGCATCGAAGCTATAGCTGTTGCCATGGATCCGTACATGGAAAATCCTCCGAATTTACCGACGACAAATGAAAAAAGTTTTGTGAAAAGCCACCAGGCTACCGAGCACAGGATCGCTCCGGGAGTCTGATATATCCAGGTAAGCCTGGTCGCGGGAAGAACTGTATAAAAGAATACAAACAGAAGGAAAAGACATACAAGTGTTATTAGTATCCTGAAATTAAGGATCGTTAAAAGCCATGCACCTGCCTCAGCCGGCAGATGCGGAAGGTGATCACTGAGTATCTCCAATATCCTCTTTCCGAACACACCCATAACGAGCAGGATCACAATTGCAACGATTATAAAGAGGGTATACAGGGCTGCCCGGAATCTCAGTATAAAATAATTACGCCGTTCACTGACATTATATATTTCATTAAGTCCCTTGGTCATATACATGATACCCCTCGCAGCCGACCATATGGCTATGATAAGGGATATCCACAGCCTTGCCGACGACTTGACATACGCTTCCGCCGTAACAGCCTGCAGCAGTATGTCGAATTCACTGGGCAGCATGGATGAAAGGCCTATCACATCCTGTCTTGATATGGGAGTAAAGGGTACAATGGAAAAAAGTGCAATAAAAAAAGGGATTATGGAAATGAAGAGGTAAAAGGCTGACCCGGCCGAATAAACATCAAGATGGTTATCCTTGATCTCACCCGACAGAACATACAGCCTGTAATAGATCTTATCAAAAGACAGCTTCTTCATACTTTATCCCCGAGAAAAAAAAGACCCCGAAATGCCGACTCTTGAATTTTGACTCCTAGCAAAAAGCCAGGTGGGTTACCGCAAACAGATTTCTGCCTTCCACTGAAATAATGAGGCCTGACGTACGTCTGAAGATATAGGATTCCCGTTTAAAGTGATGTAGGTTCAAAATATCAAGATAGATCGAACACTTCAGGTTACTTAAATTATATAATATAGCGGTGCATTTTACAAGAGTGAAACAGGGGGACTGTCCCCCTGTTTTGTACTTAATAAACGATCTCCACTTCCTTCCCTTCCCAGGTCTTAAGCTTCACATGTTCATCATCGCTCTCTTCTATGTACCTTGGAAGGAGCGGTATCTTGCCAAGGCCATGAGGTGCATTGAGGATATACTGGGGTATTGCAAGTCCCGAAGTATGACCGCGAAGGTACTTCATTATCTTAAGGCCCTCTTCCACGGTTATCTCGAAATGCTTGGTGCCAAGCACCTGCTTGGGATGAAAGATATAATAGGGCCGCACACGGGCCTTCAACAGTCCTTCATTGAGAAGCTGTACGATATACTTGTCATTATTGATGCCTCGCAGGAATACCATCTGGTTCCCTATAGGTATACCGGCATTGGCGATCATCTCGCATGCCCTTACAGCGTCCTCCGTAAGTTCACCGGGGTGGTTGAATTGGGTATTGATGAAAAACGGATGATATTTTTTGAGCATATTGCACAGCCCGGGAGTTATACGCTGCGGCATGGTCACAGGAAGTCTGGTACCCAGTCTTATGATCTCAACATGCGGTATCGCGCGTACCTGCTTTATAATATTCTCAAGCATCTCATCAGGGAGCATGAGAGGATCTCCCCCCGTTATTAAAACATCCCTGATCTCACGCGTGTTCTTTATGTATTCAATAGCAGCTGCTATATTTTCCTCAGACTCGATCCGGTCACACTCTCCTATCTTGCGCCTTCTCTGGCAGTGCCTGCAGAACATTGCGCAGGAGCTGGTAACATTTATTATCAGTCTGTTGGGATATCTTCTTGTGATGCACGGGGCAGGATTGGTATACTCCTCACTCATGGGATCGAGTTCACCGCTTGCATCGTTTTCAGCTGCCGAGGGAAGCGCCATCATATTTATAGGATAA